>NZ_JBEZDJ010000022.1:0-157577 GCF_040648275.1 Micromonospora sp. NPDC049171 | reverse complement strand
TCCGGATACGACACCGGTATCCGGACGAAACCGCGCCTTGCCGGATCGCCGCCCGGACTCCGCCTCGGCTCGACCGCCCTTGTGAAACAGGCCCTTTTTGCGCTCTTCAACGGCGCGGCTGGTGAGGCCGACAGGGTCGACCTCAGCGACCAGCGGCAGGCCGAGTTTCGCCACGCGTGGGCGGCCTGGGCGCAGGCCAACGAGAAGGCCATCGTCGACCCCGGTGCTCCCCTGAACGCGAAGAAGCTGGTCACGGCACGGGGCGTCGAGGACTTCACCGACGCCCTGACCGCGTACACCATCGTGGAAGCGGCCTCGCACGACGAGGCGGTGCAGATCTTCTCCGGGCACCCGCACCTGGGGTTGCTCGCCGGAAACTCGATCGCGGTCCTGGAGTGTCCGTCGCCGCCCAGCTGAGGCTCGGTGTGGGCGCGACGCTGCCGGTGACCCCCGGTCAGGCGTGGGCGCTCGGGGCCGGGCTCTCGGTGAGCTGCCACCGGTCGCCGTGACCTGTGGCGATCACGATCGCCTCGATCACCCGCCGGGCCGCGGTGGGATCGTCGACGAAGCTGACGGCGGCGTCGAGGCCGACCGGCGGCCCACCGGCGAGGCTCGCGGCCACGGCGACCAACTGCCGGTCCCGGTCCGGCACGTCGGCGGCCGCCGCGAAGTCGACCACCGCCGCCCAGTCGGTGACCTGCCCCATCCGCACGGTGTCACCCATGTCCCACGGCAGATCCAGGATCCGCACGAGGTCACCGAAGCCCGGCTGGTCCGGGACCGTGGTGAAGGTCAGCAGATGTACGGCGGCCCGCCGGCCGAGCGAGGCGCCGGTGGCGATGTCGGTGCGCAGGATGCCGCGGATCTCCTCGCCGGTGAACCCGGAGGCGACCTCCGGCCGGGGAGTCCTCCGGTGTAGCGGCGGCGCCGTGTCCGGGTCGGCCAGCAACTGCGCCACCCGCCCACACTCCACGCACGGCGGCAACGCGGCGATGTCCACGCGACTGTCACTGCGATGCATCTCGTAGGCGATGTCGATCGCCCACTGGTCACTGCCCCAGACCGGACGCTGCGGAGTCGAACACAGCGTGAGACCCGTCTGGCCGCCGTCCCCGCCGGCCTCGTCGTCGAGATCCACGGACAGGTGCTGGATCGTGCCGTCCGTACACGGTCGAGGTGTCATCGGCTGCTCCTCGTCACTGGCTGCTGCACCGGTCACCCCGTGACAACGAAGCGTATCCATGCCCCGCAACCGACCTGCCCGGCACTGGGTGATCGTGAGGCTGACGGGATTCGACCTCATTGTCAGCGATGCGGGGAGGGGGAGCGGACGTTGTGTGCCGGACCTAGGCTGACCGGCATGGCAGGGGGCGACGGCGACCGCGACGTTGCCCGGGCTGTGCGGATCCGCCACTGGGTGCGGGTGGTGACCGGCCTGGTCGTCGTGGTGGTGGCCGCTGTCGTGTTCACCGCGCTCTTCTGGGGGCTGCGCGACTGGCTCGTCGATCAGGGCCGGTGGGGCCTGCCGATTCTGCTCGCGGTGCGGATCGCCTGCTTCGCCGCCATCGGCTGGGGCTGTTGGCGGGTCTACCAGGGCTTTCGTGGCTAGGGTTTGATCGGGATCTTGTCGGCGCCGATTCGTCGGATGCGGTCGGTGCCCCACGCGCCAAGCGGGGCCAGCGCGGCGTTGAGGGAGACCCCGTCGTCGGTCAGTGAGTATTCGACCTTCGGCGGCACCTCGCGGTAGACCTCGCGGTGCACGAGCCCGTCCTCCTCCATCTCGCGCAGATGCTGGATCAGCATCTTCTCGCTGACGCCCGGAAGGCCCCGCCGCAGCTCGGCGAACCGACGAACCCCGTGGTGGTGCAGCTCCCAGAGGATCAGCGACTTCCACTTGCCGCTGACGACGTCCATCGCCGCGTCGATGCCGCAGAAATACGGACCGCTTCGCGCTGCCGCCGCCATCAGCCCTCCAGGGTGGACTTACCAGAAGGTAAGTACCGCACTACATTGTCGGTACTGGTCAACCCTATCGGCAGCGGAAAGGATTTCCTCGACCGACATCACGAGGGGATCAGAAGCATGGACACACGGCACGACCTTCCGGTGAGCGTCCTCGGGCTGGGGGCGATGGGCAGCGCCCTGGCGGCTGCCCTGGTGCGGGCCGGCCACCCGCCAACGGTCTGGAACCGCTCGGCCGACAGGGCGAGCGCGCTCGTCGCCCAGGGCGCGATCCCGGCCAGCACGGCCGCCGAGGCGGTCCGCGCCGGCCAACTGGTCGTCGTCTGCCTGCTGGACCACGCGTCCGTCCACGAGGTGCTCGACCCGCTGGCCGGCGACCTGGCCGGCCGGACCCTGGTCAACGTGACGACGACGACGCCGGAGCAGGCGCGCGAGCTGGCCGCGTGGGCCGCCGATGTCGGCGTGACGTACCTCGACGGTGGCATCATGGCCGTCCCCGCCATGATCGGCCAGCCCGGCTCGTCGATCCTCTACAGCGGGTCCGCCGCCGCGTTCGACACGTACCGGCCGCTGCTCGACACATGGGGGACCAGCACCTACTTCGGCGCGGACCCCGGCCTGGCGTCGCTGTACGACCTGGCCCTGCTCGCCGGCATGTACGTCATGTTCGCCGGATTCCTCCACGGCGTCGCCATGGTCGCGCCGTCCGGCGTGAGCGCCACGGAGTTCGCCGCGCTGGCCGCACCCTGGCTGTCCGCCATGACCGGTGCCTTCCCGAGGTTCGCGACGGTCGTCGACGGCGGCGACTACACCGTGCCGGGGCAGCAGAGCCTGGAGTTCTCCGATCTCGGCGACATTCTCGCCGCCAGCCGGGACCAGGGCATCAGCACGGACGTGGTCGCCATGGTGCAACGCCTCATCCGCCACCAGGTCGACGCCGGCCACGGCCAGGAGGGCTTCGCCCGGATCGTGCGCACCATCCAGCAGCCCGGGTGAGGCGCGGCGGCGTCACCGGATGCCGCCGCGCCAATCTGTCTATGGGGCCGAGATGGCCTTCAGCGCCGTGTCCAGTGCCTGCTCTGCCGGGACGGGCACGTCGGGGAGCACGCCGACACCCTCCCAGTTGGTGCCGGTGACGCTGTTGATGGTCCGCGCGGTCGGCACGGTCACGAGGATGTGTTCGGTGACCGGATGGCGGGCCGTCGGATGCGCGCCGCCACGTGTCGTCTCACCGACGACGACAGCCCGACCGTGCGCCTGCAGGGTGTACGCCACGTCCTCGCCGCCGGAGAACGTCATCGCGCTGGTGAGTACGTAGACCGGGCGGTCCGTGTAGCGCGGCGCGGGAAGGTGCGCGGTCGTCCAGAACTGGCGGGTGGCGCCGGTGGACCGTTCGTAGAAGTCGTTGAGGTGCACCTGATCGTCGGGGAAGAAGTAGCTGCACCACATCGCGGCGCCCTCGGGTGCTCCGCCGGAGCAGGCGCGTAGGTCCAGGATGAGCACGGCGCTGAGGGCGACCAGTTGCATGGCCGCGCCGATCGCGGCGGCGCCCTCGTCGGCGTACGCGATGCGCCGCACGTCGATGAGCCCGACGTTGCCGGCCAGGTGCTCGACCCGACGGATGCCCTGGTTCTCGGCCCGGAGCAGCGTGAGGAACGCGGCCCGCCCGCCGTCGGCGTCCGCCGGATCGAGCGACTGCGGCTGGTCTGCCCACAGCAGCCGCAGATGCCTGTCCGGGCACACCTGCTGGAGGTGCGCGGTCACCGTCGCGCAGAGCGCCGGCCCGTCCAGGTCGTCGTACTCGCCTGCCGCGAGACGACGCCGGATCGCGGCGTCGATGTCCGCGACCTTCTCGGGAAAGACGTACCCTGCCTCGATCCGGTCCAGGGCCTGTCCGATTATCTGATCGTTGAAGAGCACGGCGGGCCACGGTAGACCACCCGCGGCCGGCTGGCCATCTCATATCGCGCCGGCCCACCAGTCGCTTGTGGCCCGTGGCTATTCTCTCGGCCATGTCTGACTTTCGCGGGGACACCTCAGGCGTCTCGTCGCTGCGGGCCGCACTGACGGTCGTCCTGGTCGGAATCCTGGCGACCGGTATCGGCGTCACCTTCATCTGGGACGACCGCGGCTCACCGAGGGAGGTGACCACGACGGGCACGCTTACCGGTTCCCATCCGTCGGCCCGCAGCGAGAAGCGCAAGGGAACGTGGTACGAGTTCCAGTACGCCATCGCCGACGGACGGCAGGTCGCCACCAGCTTCCGGGTCACCCCCAGCGGCTCCCTCGACCGCGACGGTGACAGGGTCAAGGTGATCTATTCGCCGGATGCCCCGCTGGAAGGCCGGTTGTGGGTGACCCGAGGCGGCCTGGAGTTTCTGCCGGCGGCCGGCGGGCTGGCGCTCACCCTGGGCGCGCTTCGAGTCGTCATCCGCGAGCTGCTCAAGCGGCGCCGCCGACGGCAGGCGCCCGCCCGCGCGTAGTGGGGTGGCGCGCCACGCGCAGAAGTGCGGTGATAGCCGGAATCGTCCCGTGCGAATTGATCATGTCTTACCCGTCGATTAGTGTCCGCGTCCGTGAATCACTCTCGAATTGCTTCCGTGCTGTTGATCCTTGCCACTGCCACCGCGCTGACCGCCTGCGGTGACGCGGAACCGGCGACGAACGCCGGATCGACGCCGTCTGCCAGCACGTCCGCCGCCGCGACCTCAGCGGCGGCCTCCCCGACCGCCGCACCGGCGTCGCCAGCCGCGGCCGGCGCCACGAGCGACAAGGAACTCTGCACGTCGGTGAAGAAGGCCAGCGACGAGATGAGGGCCGAGCTGTTGAAGATCGTCACGGCTGGTGAGCCGACGGCGGCGGACTTCAAGAAGATCCTGACCGAGTTGGGCACGAAGGCTACCGCCCTGGCCTCGGCCGGCGGAGACAGCAAGGTGGCCACGGCCCTCAAGCCGTTCGGCGCCGAGGCGGCCAAGGCCGCGGCGGCCGCCGACCCGGGGTCCGCTGCCGACAACCCGGCCTTCCTGAAGGCCGGCAAGGACGTCAGCGCCGCGTGCAAGGCGGCCGGAGTCAGTGTGACCCTCTGATCACGATGGTCTCAGCGCTGTTGCGTTAAGGCCTGTTTCATAAGGGCGGCCAGTTCTTATGAAACAGGCCTTAGGTGCGGGTCGTGGTGGTCGGCGGTGGCGACATTCGGGCGGTTCGTGTTTCTGGCGACGGCCACCATGACGATGGTGCTGAGCAGCGCGGCAACGGGGGCGAGGGCCAGGCCGTGACGGACGCTGTTCGCCACCACCAGACCGGTGACCGCCGAGCCGGCGGCACTGCCGATGGTGAACGCGGTGGCGACCCAGGCGAACGCCTCGGCCACGGTGCCCGGCGCCGCGAGCTGATCCACCAGGAGGAAGATGGCGGTCAGCGTCGGCGGTAGGGCCAGACCGCTGACCGCCAGCAACACCGCCATCAGGGTGGGGCGCGGTGTCAGCAGCAGCGGCACATAGCCGAGGGTCAACCCGGCGGTGAGCAGCGGCAGCCGCCACGCTCCGGCGGGCCGGGCCCGGGTGTAGAGCAGGCCGCCGATCAGGGCACCGGTTGCCTGCACGGCGAGCAGCCAGCCGGCCAGGTGCCGGTCGCCGGCCTCCTCCGCGTAGGCGGTGATCGCCACCGTGATGCCGCCGACCGCCATCCCCGCGCCGACCACCCCGGCCAGCAGCGCCGCGAACCGGGGCACCCGCAGCGGACCGGCCCAGTGCCGCGCCGCCGGAACCCCGCGCCAGGCCCGCACGGCGGGAGCGCGGAGGAACGCGGCGGTCCCGGCGAGTTGGAGCAGCGCGGCCACGACCAACCCGGCGACCGGCCCGCCGAGCGCCACCGCGAGGAGCGTGGTGAGCGGGCCCACCACGAAAATCACCTCCTGTACGGCGACATCCAGCGCGTACGCGGCCGGCACCGCCGCCGGGGGCAGCAGATCCGGCCACAGCGAGCGAAGGCAGGCCTCCAGCGGGGGAGCGCCGAGCCCGGCGACCACGGCACCGACGGCGGCACCTGTCGCGCCGAAGGCACCGGTGGCCACGAAGCCGAACCCGACGCCGGACATGACCGCCGAGATGCCCAGCACCGGTGGCTGACGCCAACGGTCCACCGCTCGGGCGAGCAGGGGCGTTCCCACCGCCACCCCGGCGGTGTACGCGGCGACGAGCAACCCGGCCGCGGCCAGGCTGAACGACTCCCGCGCGAACAGCAGGAGGGCGAGCGGCCCGGAGGCCGACGGCAGCCGACCCACCTGGGCGGCGAGCAGAACCCAGAGCACCTGCGGGGCACGCAGGACCACCCGGATACCGGATGAAGACATGAGACATCGCTCCCGGCGCGAGGGAAGGAATCGAACGGACCCACGGGCAACTGCCAGCGCGGATCAGGGAGCGAAGTCGGACCGTTCGTGGTCGTTGCCGTACAACGGCAGCGGAGGCGTGATCCACCGGGCGTACGAAGCCGCGACCGCCTCCACCGGAACCACGAACTGACCGTATCGCACGGCACCGGTCCACGGGGGGCGGGACGGGAGGTGCGCTCTGCTCGTCAGGGCTGGGCGACAGCCGTCATCCCCGTGCCCGCCGCCCGGCGAGCACGTCGCGGATGGCGAGCACGACGAGCGAGAGCGGGATGAACACCCAGAGCTGAAGGACTGTGTACCGGCGCAACTCCCCGTCGATGGACGCGCCGGCCAGTTCGGCGTCCAGGGCGCCGGGGCGCATCAGCGCGATCGCGGACGCGGACAGCGGGGCGTAGTTGAGGCCCGCGCCGGTCAGCCACAGCCCCAGTGCTCGGGTGCCGAGGCCGTCCGTTGACGCCAGCAGCCAGACACCCCACGTCACCATGACGACCACGCCGACGAGGAACTCGGCCAGGATGATCCAGCGTCGACGGGTGGTGCCCCGGCTGCCGTACATGTCGATGGCCGCCAGCCGACGAACGTTCACCGCACCGATGGTGCCACCGCGGCGCAACGGCCGGAGCGGGCCGGCAGAGCACCGTGACCGACGCCGGTGATGAGTTTTCGCGCCCGCGCCCGTCATACCTGGGACGTGACGAGACGGAAGGATGACGTGATGAGTGCGGACACGCGGCTGGACGGGTTGGGCGAGGTCGACGAGCGGACGTTCGCGGGGTTGGCGGATCGGCACCGGCGGGAGCTGCACGTGCACTGCTACCGGATGCTCGGGTCGTTCGAGGACGCCGAGGACGCGGTGCAGGAGACGTTGCTGCGGGCGTGGCGGCGGCGGGAGACCTTCGAGGGGCGGTCGTCGTTGCGGGCCTGGTTGTACCGGATCGCCACGAACGTCTCCCTGGACCTGCTCGCCAAGCACCGCCCGGAGCCCGCGACCGGGGGTGAGGTGCGGTGGTTGCAGCCGTACCCGGATTGGTTGCTCGACGAGGTGCCGGCGGGTGGCGCGGACGAGCCGGAGGCGCTCGCCGTCGCGCGGGAGACGATCGAGTTGGCGTACGTCGTCGCGGTGCAGCACCTCGCGCCGCGCCCGCGGGCCGCGCTGATCCTGCGCGACGTGCTCGGGTGGCCGGCGAAGGACGTCGCGGATCTTCTCGGGGACTCCGTCAACTCGGTGAACAGCGCGTTGCAGCGGGCCCGTGCCGGGATGCGGGAGCACCTGCCGGCCGAGCGGCAGGACTGGACCGGTGGGGAGGGCGACGCCGGTACGCGAGAGTTGGTGCGCCGCTTCACCGACGCCGCCGTGGCCACGGACATCGACGTGCTCGCCAAGATGCTGCGCGACGACGTCCGCTGCTCGATGCCGCCGACCCCGGGCCTGTCCGTCGGGCGCGACGCGGTGGTGAGGAGTTGGGTCGAGGACGGGTTCGAGGGCATGCGGGGCCTGCGCGGCGTCGCGACCTCGGTGAACCGGCAGCCGGCCGTCGCGTTCTACCTGTGGCGCGCGGACGAGGGCGCGTACCTGCCGTTGACCCTCGACGTCCTGCGCGTCACCGGCGGTGCGATCACCGAGATCGTCACGTTCCACGATGACCAGTTCCCGCGGCTCGGGCTGCCCGAGCGTCTGCCGGCCGACGGCACCGAATAGGCACGCGGCCTCCGCGCCCGGACGGCGATCCCCGCGCCGGCACGACGCGGCCACCAGGCAGCCGCTCAGAGGTGGGCGACGACCACCCTGGTGGCCTGCGCGAGAAGAGCGTCGTCGGGAGTGGCGTCCTTCGTGGCGCGGTTGGTCAACACGGCGAGCACGATCGGGGCCCGGTCGGGCGGCCAGAGCACGGCGATGTCGTTGCGGGTGCCGTACCCTCCGGTCCCGGTCTTGTCCCCGACCACCCATCCGGCGGGCACGCCCGCGCGGATCAGCGTCGCCCCGGTGGTGTTGTCGCGCAGCCAGCCGCGCAGGACGTCGCGGTCCGCGGGCGGCAGGGCGTCGCCCAGGGTGTACGCGCGCAGGTCGCCCGCCAGGGCCCGCGCGGTGCTGGTGTCCCGCCGATCGCCGGGCGTCGCCTCGTTGAGCGCGGTCTCGTAGCGGGTGGCGTCGGTGACCGTGTCACCTCGGGCACGCAGCTTCGTCTCGAACCCCTGCGGGCCGCCGAGGTGACGCAGCAGCAGGTTGCCGGCGGTGTTGTCGCTGTGGCGCACGGCGGCGTCGCCGAGGGCACGCAGGCTCAGGCCCTCGGCGACGTGCTTCTCGGTGATCGGGGAGTGGGCCACCAACTCCCCAGCCGAGTAGCGCACCACCCGGTTGAGCTCGGCGTCCGTGGTGTCGTCGAGCACCTCGGCGGCGGCCAAGGCCTTCCACGTCGAGGCGTACGCGAATCGTTCGTCAGGGCGGTGTGCCACCGTGCGGCCGGTGCCCGTGTCGACGGCGTAGACCCCCAGGCGCGCGCCGAACGTCTGCTCCAGCCGCTGGAACTCCTGCGCGGCGGCTGGCGTCGGGGACAGCGTCACCTCGGTGCTCGGTGTGGTGCGCGCCTCGGGGGCGTCGTCGGTGCCGCACGCCGCCAACGACACCAGGGCCGACAGTGCGGCGACCGCGGTGGCCAGGCGTCGCGCAGCGGAATCCATCATCGTTCCCCTCGTCTCCGGCGGGTCACCCGCGACGACCCTACGGTGGTTCCCGGAAGTCGGGGCGTCCCGGTAGCGCGGACACCCCGACTTCCTGAAAGCGGAGTCGATCATGGGCGCGGGCGCGCGGACAGGGATGCGCGGCGGGCGACGATTCGTTCAGTCGTAGGGGAGTCGGCGCGGTTCGAGTCTCCACCCCCGGCCGAACTGCCAGGAGGCGGTGGGCCACGCCGCGACGAAGCCGGCGATCAGGCCCAACTGGCCGGCGAACCAGAAGAGCGGGCTGTCGGGTCGCAGGGGTGGCTCGGGAAAGACCACGCGATGCGCGAGCGTCAGCCACACGAACAGCGTCACCTCGAAGACGGTGATGGTCAGCAGTTCGACCCTGGCGACCGTGGAGAGCGCGTGCCAGATCTTCCGGACGCTGCGACCGGGCGCGCCGACGTACCGGAAGAGGACGGCTATCGCCACCGCCGCCAGGTAGTCCCCGGCGTAGTCGACCCACAGGGTCTCCTGAGCCGGGTCGGACCTGACGACGTACAGGGCGACCTCGGCGACGACGAAACCGAGAGCGCAGTGGGCGCCGCAGCGGGACACGTGGGTGACGACGATGCCCCGGCGCGGCCGTCGCGGCTGGCCCTCCCGCCGCCGCTGGGCGAACGCCTCCGGCCTGCCCCAGTTCCAGTAGAGGCGGACGGCTGCCGGGCCGACGTAGAGGACCGTCACCAGCCAGACGATCTCCATGACCCGGACCGGCTGACGGTGTCCGCGAAGATAGGTGTCGGCGACGACGATCGCGCAGCTGAGGAACCCGAACGCGAGCGAGACCCAGGAGAGCGTCAGGAGCCAGGTTGGCTGCATCCCCGCCCCTTCCGCACGCGGGACGCCGACGCGCCTCCCGTCGCCGCATTAGCAGGGGGCACACCGACCGAGGGCACGTCGCAGTGTTCCACGCCGTGCCCCCCGGCCGGCGGGAGATCGGGCGTTCCCGCCGGCCGGGGGACGGCTGCTGCTGACCTCGTCCTCAGTTGCCGAGGTTGACCTGAGCCCGGTGGTGCTCGCCCTTCTCGATGAGGTCGACGAACCCGAGCGCGTAGTCCGCGGCGGAGATCGCGCCGCCGTCCTCGGGCGCGACCGCGACATCGTCGCCGAGCCGGTAACGGCCGAGTCGCTCGCTGGGCATCCATGCGCCGAACCTGAGCGCCGGGCTCACGAAGACCCAGTCGAGCGTCGCGGGCGTGGCCGGAAGGTCCTCGATGATGAGCGCCGCCCCGGCGCGGATCTCGTCGTGGAGTTCCGCCGGAACGTGGCTGAGGTCGGCGACGAAGCGGTCCGCCCCGGGCGCCGGGCGCAGCGACGAGTAACCGCCGACGACGAACAGGGGTACGCCGGCGGCGTCGGCCAGACGGGCGACGGCCCGGTAGACGTCGCGGAAGACGCCGGCCAGCGGGCCGCGCGGGGCGAGTGCGGCCACGACGACGTCCGCGCCTGCGACGGCCGCCGAGAGGGTTGCCTCGTCGGTGGCGTCGCCGTGGCGGTAGGTCACGTTCGGGACGGGCGTCGTGGGGGCCGAGCGGCTCAGCGAGGTGACCTGGTGACCACGAGCGGCGGCCTCCGCGACGATGGCCGAACCGGCGTAGCCGGTGCCGCCGATGACGGTGATGCGAGACACGAGGTGCCCTTCCAGGAGATGGGGTGGCGTCGGGCGACGCGTTGCGATTACCGTACGAGTGCAACTCTCCAACGGGAAGAAGGCACTTTGTGGTAACCACCCCCGGGGCTGAGTCGGTGCTGCGGGGCAACCCCTACCGCGCGGACTGCCCGACTCGCCGCATCCTGGATCGCATCGGCGACCGTTGGACGGTGCTCATCGTGGGCGCCCTCTGGGACGGCAGTGTCCGTTTCTCCGAGGTGCGCCGACGCGTCGAGGGCGTCTCGCAGAAGATGCTCACCCAGACCCTCCGCGGGCTCGAACGCGACGGTCTCGTGCGCCGCACCGTCTACCCGGAGGTTCCGGTCCGCGTGGAGTACACGCTCACCGAGGCGGGCCGCACCCTGCGGGGGCCGCTGCGCGCCCTGGAGGAGTGGTCGATCACCCACCTCGGCGACGTGTCGGTGGCGCAGGAGGCCTACGACCGCGCGAATCCGCCCGCTTCGGGCTCAACGGATCGCGACCACTGACACAGGCCTAGAGTCGCGGGCATGCGGATCCGGATCGACGGCAGCGACCTCCCCGGGCGGCGCGCCGGCGCGCAGGCCGACGCACTGCGGCTCGGCAACGTGCACGTGGGGATTCAGCGCAAGGCCGACGTGGTCGACCAGGTGCCGGCCGACGCGGCGACGGCGACCTGGGGCTTCGAGGTGTCCAGCCGGGAGGTCGACGGGATGCTCGACGTCGGCGGTCCGTGGGTGCACGGGCGTCCCGGCGCGCGCTTTCTCTATCTGAGCTGGGGTGCGGTGGGCGTCGACGGCTTCGCGATGTTCCGCCGGGCGAAGCTGATGTTCACCGACATCCCGACCACCCTGCTGCGCGCCGCGCACGAGGGCAGCGGGGTCCTGGTCGGCCGGGTCGGCCTGACCGACGCGACCGGCGGCCCGGTGTGCGCTCGGGTCCACCCTCCCGCCATCGCCTGGACGGTGGAGTAGCCGCCCGGCCGCTGGCTAGCTGCCGAAGTCGACGCCGCCGAGGGGCACGCGGCGGTGCGCGGCGAGGCGTTCGGCCTGCGCGGTGACGGCCGTACGCGTGGCGGCGGAGAACCGGTGCCAGGGCTGGACGGCGACCGTGAACGTCCGGCCGGATTTGCGGGGACGCCAGGTGCCGACCAGGTCGCCGTCGACCAGGACGGCACCGGGACGACCCAGCGTCGGCCACAACTCCTTCGCCCGAGCGGCGTCCGGCACCAGCGTCGCCCGGTCCTTGGCCTGCAGGAACAGGTCGAACGGGCCGAGCAGCCGGGTCCCCGCGCCAGCGGCCGAGACCAGGGCCTGCTCGTCGGCGGCCAGCAGCGAGCGCACCTCGCCGTCGACCGGCACCTCGATCACGTCGTCGGGCCAGCGCGCCTGCACGTCCCGCACGGAGGCGTCGAGATAGTCGGCGACGTGTTTCGGGGTGGCCGGGCCGAGCAGACGAAGGTAGGCGCGGATGAGGTCGAATCGGTCGCCCGGTGCGGCTGCCTTCGCGAACCCGGTGATGCGCCGCAGGACCGGCGGTGAGGTGTCGAGCTGCAACTCCAGTCCGGCCCGCGCGGCGGCGAGCCGGAACGGCATCTCGTAGAGGTGCGTCGCGTCGCAGGCCCGGCAGAACCGCAGGTACGGCTCGGGCAGCAGCGTGGCCAGTCGCCCGGAGACCTCTCCCTTGACCGTTGGTGTGGTGACGACTGCCCGCATCCGGGCGGCCACCTCGTCGAGGGCCGCGAGGTTGCCGATGCCGGCGGCCTTCAACGGCTTGGACGCGTCGTAGATGCGCTTGCCCGCGTCGGCGTCGGAGAAGGGTTCGACCGCCGCCACCACCTTCGCCACATCGGCCCGGCGGTAGAGGTGGGGTGCGCCGCGCACGGTCCACAGCAGGATCACTTCCCCGTCGGACAGCGTCGTCACGTCGACCCCGCGCACCGCCAGCGCCCACCGGGCGCCGTCCGGGCCGGTGTTCTGCACGCCGAGGTCCAGGACGGCGGTGTCGGCGAGCGTCCCGTGGTCCCGGTCGAGCTGTTGGGCCTGGACGCGGAAGTTCATCACCTGACGCCGATCAACCATGGCTGCACCCTGAGAGCGTGTTTGGGATGTGTGCTGGCCGGGTGGGTCGCACAGTGGGTGCGATCGATGGGCTGGGCGCGGCAAGTAGACGGGCATGGATCGAGCCCGGCGGTACCCGTCTGACCTGATCGATGCGCATGATCCGCTGGGCCGCCATCGCCGGCATGCTCGGCCTCCTCACCCGAGGCGGACCCGCTGCCCGCCAAGAACGCCGTACCTTCAACCCACCCGACTGGCAGGCATGCGAAACGCTCTCGAGCAGCGAGCTGTCAGTATTCTGCCATCCGGGCGAATCGCCGCCCGAGGATAGGATGCCTGAGCAAAACGAGTGGCCATAGTGGATCGATGGGGGCGCACTGGTGCTGTGGCAATCGGCGGCGGTGTGCGACCCGCGCCAACCGCTCCGGCTGTCCGAGCGGGTCGGCGCGCTGGCGGGTCGGCGTCATCCCCCGCGCGCGGCACCGTCGGCTTGCCGGGCGCCGGCGAGAGCCTGGCCAACGCGGGCCATGTTCGCCGGGCTGGTGAGTCTGCTGCTTGCCGGTTGCACCACCGAACCGGAGCCGACCCGACTGGACGGCACCGATCAGATCGTCGAGCCGACGGTCAGCAGCGCGGCGCCGCCCGGTCCTGAGTTCGACCTGGCCCGTCGGAGGCTTGCCGGCGCCCAGCTCACCCGGGACGGGAAGTATCAGGCACGGCTGGCCGGCGACTGGGTGGTTGTCTCCACCGCCGACGGTGCCGAGTTCGACCGGTTCAGCACCGGCGCCGCAGACGCCTGGATCAGCATGGACTTCTCTCCCGACGGGCGATACCTCGCGGTCGGACTACCGGACTCGGTGGTCCTCTACGACTTCACCACGAAGGACCCCACGGCGCTGCCCCTGCCCGAGGAGGTGGAGCGGCCGGGCGGCGAACCCCGGCCGCGCGCCGGCAACTTACGCTTTTCGGCCGACAGTGGTCATCTGGTGGTCGAACTGTTCGATGAACGGGACAACAGTCGCTACTGGCTCCACGATCTGCACAGTCGCCGTGAGATCGTCTCGCCGCCTCCGCCGAGCATCGAGGTCCCGAGTGATCCGGGTGTCATCTTGGACGTAGCAGGGCTGGCCGTGGTCAACGGCGGAAAGCGGGTGGTGATCGCCGGTCAAGAAGGCTTCCTGGTTTGGGTGCCGGACGGGCAGACATTCCAGTGGCGGCCCTGCGCCTGCGGTAGCACCCTGACCAGCACGGTGGACCGGCAGGCTCGGCACGTGGCATTCCTGACCCTGAACGACGAAATGGCGCTCTGGGATCCGGGCCCTCCCCAGGAGGTGGGACACTGGAAGGTGCCGGCCGTGGCCTCCGGAGCCAAACCGGCCGTGAACCCCACCGAGCTGGAGTTCACCGAAGACGGCGGCTGGCTGCTGGCCGGCCCGGAGCACGGCCACGTGTGGTCGGTTCCGGACGGCAAGCTGGCGGGTTCGTGGCAGGGGTCCGGGTCGTGAGCGGCGGCAAACCGAAACGGCGGCGCGGCACCAGCGGTCCGGACCGGAAGAAGGCGGTCCGGGGCGGGCGTCCGGCAGCGGACCAGGACAAACCGGGCGGCGATCAGCCTGTACCGCGGCTGCGTCGAGTGCTGGGATCGTTACATCGGGCCTGGTGGTTCGTGCTGGCCACCGCGGTAGCCGCCCTCGCGAGCATCTATGTGCCCAGGTGGGTTGATCAGGTGGACCCGCAGGTCGTCGCGGTACACGTCGTGGCGAATCCGGCCACTGTGGACACTTGGGGCACCGCTGAGTTCGCCATGGTGCTGCCGAAGGACGCCCAGCCCTCCGATGATCCACCGGTGGGCTGCGCGACGCTGATCGACTGGGCGCGCGCCCTCGGTGCGGTCGATCACCAGGTGAGCCGGGTGCGCGTCGTCGTGCAGGGCGCCGGCGACCAGGGGGTGCTGATCGACAACCTGCGTGCCCGCGTGATCCGGCGCAGCCAAACTCCGGAACCGGCCGGTGTGCAGCTGCGCTGCGGCGGTCAGCAGGGAGCCGCCGAACCACGGGACGTCGAGATGGACCTGGACGCTCCCCAGCCGACCGCCCGCTACCGCACCCTGATTGAGGGGCGCAGGCCACTGTTCGGGTTCACCCTCGCCAAGGGCGAGACCGAGGTGTTCGACCTGACCGCGTTCACCACCGGCACGGTGGAGTGGACTCTCGAACTCGACCTGGTGGTCGCTGGGAAACGAAAGCGGGTCGAGGTGACCAACCGGGGTCGGAGCTTTGTCACGACCGCGGCACCCGGACCCCGGACCTACCAGGTGCCCGCAGGCGGCGACCACTGGATCGAGTGTGTGCACACGCCCCGCCCGGCCTGCCCGGAGGGCGGTCCGCCGGCACACTTCCGATACGACGCCTGACGGCTCCTCAGCCTTCAGGAGGACGGTTCCCCTCCGCTTTTGACGACCACCCAGTTGGTCAACGCTTTGCCTTCAGCCAAAGCGGTTTGGGCGTCAGGAGAGAGCGCCTCGAATGCTGTCCGCAGACTTTCGTGCGTCCGTACCTGCAGCAGCGCGTTGCAAAGGCTGTCGACCTGAGCCTGACAGCGGCAGTGACACCTGCTCACGTCACAGGTTCCACGTCCAGATCGTGCCGTCCCAGTGCCCGGAGACGGCCACGGTCCTGCCCTCGACCGTGCCGATCGAGATTGCCTCGGCGCCGCGCTCCGGGCCGGTGAGGCCGCCGCCGAAGGGGGCGCCGGTAGCCAGGTCCCAGATCCTGATGGTGTTGTCGTCGTTCCCGGAGATGGCGACGGTCCGGCCGCTGATCGTGCCGATGGCGACCGTCTTGACCGCGTTGCGAATCCGGCCGAGGGTTGTGCCCGACGGCTTGGACAGGGTCAGGTCCCACAGCCGTACCTCACCGTCCTCGCTGCCTGAGACGGCCATGGTCTTACCGTTCGCCAGGCCGATCACCAGGGTCCCGACGACGTCGGCGTGCATGCCGAGCAGCCGGATCGCTCGCTGCGCCTGGAGATCCCAGAGCCGGATGGTGCCGTCGGCACCGCCCGACAGCGCAGTCGGCACACCGTTGAGGGCACCTACGGCGATGCTCTTCACCTCCGACTCGAGCGGCTCGCCGACGACCGTTCCCGGCAGCCGGGGTGTGCCCGGATCCCACAGTCGCACCGTGCGGTCGTCGGCGCCGGACACAGCCACGGTCCTGCCATCGATGCTGCCGAGCGCGACACTGTTGACACCGGCGGGGAGCGGGTCGCCCATGCGGACGCCCCGAGGAGTGTCGAGGGTGAGGTCCCAGGCCCGCAGCGTGCCGTCGGCGCTGGCCGAGACAGCGAGCGGGCCTTGCAGCCCGACGGAGTAGACGGGTTTGTCGTGACCCGGGAGGGGGCCACTGAGCGCCGTGCCCGCGGCCAGGTCCCACACCTGCACTGTGCCGTCACCCCGCCCGACAACCGCGATGGGCTTGCCGAGCAGCACGCCGACTGCAGTCGCCCAGACGGGGTTGTCGACGGCGGTCGGCGCGCTGAGCAGCCTCCCGGCCGGGTTGTAGCCGTCGGCGGTGCCGGCGCCCGCGGGCTTCGACCCGCGGAGCCAGCGGGGCGTCGCGATGCCTCCGGCGGCCACGAGCAGTACGGCCGGCGTGGCCGTGATGATCCGCCGTCGGGTGAAGACGCGCTTCCGCTGTTCTGCCGGGTCGTGCCTCGGATGCTCGGGATCCGCCTGGTTCGCGGTGGAGGGTTCAGGTTCCGCGGCGACTGTTGTCGCGGAACCTGACGTGGAACGGCGCTTGCTCCGGTCGAGCTGATCACGGAGTTCGCGATATGCCTCATCCCAATGGGCGCGGCCGGCGAGATCGGGTGGAAGGGCGATCTTCTTATCGGCCGCGACCCGCAGACAGGTGTCGACGAACACTTCGAAATTCACGAGCTCGGGACGGACCGGACGGGCCTGGCTCGTCATCCCGGCGATCGTGGCTCGCTTGAGCCGGATCACGTCTTCGTTCCGCCGCCGCGGAGTGTGCTCGCTCTCGCTCTCGAGTTGCCGCACGGAAAGACCTACGGCCTGCCGCAGTGCCTGCAGTTTGCGGGCGAATTCGGCGCGCGGGTCCGTGGTCTCGTCCAAGCGTCCCTCGATCCACTGGGTGTCCGGCGTCACCGGACACCTGCTGACACCGGAAATGTAGCAGGGCTGACCAGCGAATTGTCGCCTGTCGAAGGCAATCCGTCCGGACCGGTTGCCGGACACCTGACGCACGCAACACGCTTTGGTCTGTTCGTAGGTGCCATGAGAGGGAAAGGGCAAACTGTTGAGAAAATTGATCGCTGCCGTGCTGCTCGTAGCGGGGGTCGTCGGGATCTTGCCCGGCGTCGCGAACGCCGCATCGCCCGGCTATACCTACACCGTCGTCAATCAACACAGTCAAAACTGCGTCGATGTCGCCTACGGAAGCGTCAACGACGGCGCCCGGATTCAGCAGTGGACCTGCTACGGCGGGCCGCCGGAACGGTGGCGCTACGACTACATCGAGTCGACCTACTACACGTACAGCTACCTGAACAATGGCAACAGCGTCCGCGTCGACTGGTTCTACATCGTCAACGGCAACAGCCCCGCCGGCAGTCCTCGCTGCCTCGACCTGCCGTATAACAACGCGTACCCGGGCGCTCAGTTGCAACTGCACGGCTGCTGGAATGGCCCCATGCAGCAGTGGGGCGTCGTCCAGCTCGGCGGCAACCTGCAGCAGATCGTGCCCCGGATCGCCCCGTACCTGTGCCTCGATGACCAGGACTGGAATCCGTCGCCGGGCGCGAACATCCAGCTGTACGGGTGCAGCGGGCTACCCGTGCAGGCATGGACACACAACCGGGTGTGAGCCGTCGGTAGAGCGACGGTCGTTTCGCCCCACCGCCATGAACTCTCATGAGCCGACCGGCTCGTGCCCGCACGTTAGCCGCAGAGCGCTTCAAAGTTTCCCGGCTGCTTCCCTACCCCTCCACAACACGTCCTTCGATGGCAACGATCGTCAGCGACGGTTGCCGTCCACCCAGTGCCGAGGAGGCCCCTATGCGGGTAACCCGAGTCTCTGCCCGTTTTCCACGCGTCACGCGCCACGCCGGCGCAGTCATTCTCGCCGCCGTCGCCGCCTTGGTCGGCGTCAGCGCGCAGCCCGCGTCCGCCACACCTCCCGGGATCCCGTCGAAGGCGACGGCGCAGTCGCAGCTCAACGCCCTGACCGTGGCGACGCAGGGCTCAACGAGCGGCTACTCGCGGGACTTGTTCCCGCACTGGATCACGGTCAGCGGTAGCTGCAACACCCGCGAGCAGGTCCTCAAACGTGACGGCACCTCCGTCGTCGTCGACAGCGCCTGCGCCGCCACCTCGGGCCGCTGGTACAGCCCGTACGACGGCGCCACCTGGACCGCGGCCTCCGACGTCGACATCGATCATGTCGTGCCCCTCGCCGAGGCGTGGCGTTCGGGTGCCAACTCGTGGACGACTAGCCGCCGCCAGAGCTTCGCCAACGACCTCACCCGCCCCCAGTTGATCGCGGTGACGGACAACGTCAACCAGTCCAAGGGCGACCAGGATCCCTCCACCTGGCAGCCGCCTCTGTCGTCGTACCGGTGCACCTACAGCAAGATGTGGATCACCGTGAAGTACAACTGGGGCCTGACCCTGCAGTCGTCGGAGAAGTCCGCCCTGCAGAGCATGCTCAACACCTGTAGCTCCTGACCACGATCCTGGCTTGCGGTCCGCGGGCTTGCGCCAGCGGACCGCAAGCCGGGGGCTATGCGTGCTGTGGCGGCTGGCTGTCGCCGGACTGCTTGCGCCATTGGCCGCCCGCGTCGGCGGCGAGCAGGCGCTTGGCCATGGCGAGTGCCTCGCCTTCGGTGTCGAACTCGGCGCCACCCGGCGGCACTCCCGCGTACGGGGAGGCGGTTCCCTCCGCGGGGGGATTCGCGGGTCACGCCGGCCCGGGCAGGGTGATCTCGGAAATGCCGACACCACCGCCGACTACGGGGGAACGCCGTGACTCGACCAGCACCTGCGCAGATCAGGCCCGCCACCGCGGTTACGCCGCCGCCGCCCTGGGCGCGCCGGGCCGGGCAGGTGGCGTGGATCGCGCCCGTGCTGGGGTTCATCCCGCTGCACGTGCCGTGGATCCTCGGTGTCCCGCTGTTCGCCAACGCCGAGCCGTTCGAGGAGTGGTACCACGGTCGCGGGCCCGGCGTCGGGGACCACCCGGTCGAGGGTTTCCTGGGTATGCCGGCCGGCGCGTTCTATCTCGGCCTGCTGTGCGTCCTCGCCGGTCTCGGCGGCGTCCTGGCGTTGGGGCTCGTCAGCGAGTGGGGCGTGACCTTCCCCCGGTGGGTGCCGTGGCTGCGCGGGCGCCGGGTGCCACCGTGGGTGCCGCTGACGCCGACGGTGCTGGGCTCCGCGCTGATGATTGGTTACTCGGCGACCCTGCCGTGGCAGTTCGCCGCCGACCTGTCGAAGTCCAGCGAGCAGGACATCTTCACCCCGACCGGTGTCCTGATCGGCCTTCCGCTGCTGCTGGCGTGGGCGATCGCGTTGCCGCTGGCCGGCTGGTCCTACTACCGCCGCACCCGGCTGCCGCGCTGACGGGACCGCCAGCCGGCCCGGCCGCGGCCGGCGATGCTGGCTGGCCCGGCCGCGAGCGGCGACGCCGGCCGGTCGACCGGCCGGCGTCACCGTGCGTGCGGGTACGGCCGTCAGGCCACCAGCGAAGCCCGCCCGGTGTCCAGGTCGTAACGGGCGCCGACGACCCGCAACGCGCCCTGGTGCACCTTTTCGGCGATGATCGTGCTGCGTGCCGAGAGCGCGGCCACCTGGGCGGCGATGTTGGCGCGGACCCCGTTCTCCACCGGGTCACCGGGCTGGTCCAGCACCGGCTCGACGATCGGACGCAGGGCGTCCACGATGGTGCCGATGTGCCCGGGTGCGGCACCGCCACTGTGGATGGCGTCGATGGTGGCGGTGATCGCGCCGCAGCGTTCGTGGCCGAGGACGACGATCAGCAGGCTGCCGAACTCCTCCACGGCGAACTCGACGCTGCCCAGCAGCAGGTCGTCGACGATGTTGCCGGCCACCCGGTTGTCGAACAGGTCGCCGAGCCCCTGGTCGAAGAGCAGCTCCGGCGCCACCCGGGAGTCCGCGCAGCCGACGGTGACGGCGAACGGGTGCTGGCCGGCGGCGAGTCGGTGCAGGTCGGTGAGGCCCTGGTGCGGGTGCCGGCCGTGGCCGGTGGTGAACCGTCGGTTGCCGGCCTGGAGCCGACGCAGCGCCTCGGCCGGCGTACCGACCGGGTTGTCGGCCGGTGCGGCGGCGGCAGCGGACGGGTTCGCTGCCGCACCGAGTGCGACGGCGGCGGCGCCACCGGCGGCCAGCAGCGAACGACGGGACAGGTGTGCACGTGCCAAGACGATCTCCCGGGAGGCTAGGTTGTGCCCCCTTCCTATCAGTTGATGCCGACAGATGGATCTACCGTGGTCGACGAAAGTTGCCCGGGGCACCCGTCGTCGGACGCCTTGACCTTGACACGGTGCGAAGGTCTTCAGTGATATCGAGGAGGTGGTCTCGATGACCGGACCGGAGAAGGACACGAACACCAGGCGGGCGCTCCAGGCGCTGGAGCACGGCGACCCGTCGGTGCGGCTGCGCGCGGCGCTGGCGGTCGGCACAGCCCCGGACCCGCGGTTCGTCGACACCCTCGTCGAGCGATGCGCGATCGAGCCCGAGTTCTCCGTACGCGAGATGCTCACCTGGGCACTGATCCGCCACCCACCCGCACTGACCGTTCCGAAGCTCACCGACCAACTCCGCTCGGAGCGTGCGCAGGCCCGGAGCCAGGCGTTGCACACGTTGTCCAAGATTGGCGATCGGCGGGCCTGGCCGGCGATGACACGGGCGCTTCTGACCGACCCGGACGACGAGGTGGCGCGAAGCGCCTGGCGGGCGGCGGTCGTCCTCGTGCCCCCGGCCGACGAGCCGGAGTTGGCCGAGGTGTTGGCGACGCAGCTCGGGCGTGGCCCGCGGGATACGCGGTTGAGCCTCAGCCGGGCGCTGGTCGCGCTCGGTGCGGTGCTGACGCCGATCCTGCGCGTCGCGCTGACAGATCCTGACCCGCAGGTACGCGCGCACGCGATCGCGACGGAACGGCTGGCGCGGGACCCGGATGCCGGTGTCGGGTTCTCGATCGAGGAGGCGAAGCGTGTGGTGGCCCTCGGCGCGATCGGCGAGCGGGGATGATGCGCAGGTGTTGATCGGTGACGTGGCGCGCCGGTCCGGGGTCAGCGCCCGCATGCTCCGGCACTACGACTCGCTCGGCCTGGTCCGACCGACCGGCCGGAGCGGCGCTGGCTACCGGGAGTACTCCGACGAGGACATCCGGCTGATCTTCCAGGTCGAGAGCCTCCGGTCCCTGGGCCTGTCGCTACGTGACGTCCGGCGGGCGCTCGACGATCCCGGCTTCACCCCCTCCGACCTCGTCCACGACCTGATCCAGCGGACACGGCAGCGCATCGCGGATGAGCTGGACCTGCTCACCCGACTGCGCCGGATCGGTGCCGCCGACCCCGCCGACTGGAAGGACGTCCTCCAGGTCGTCGCGCTCCTACAGGCCCTGGGCTCACCGAGCGCGGGCAGGCGTCAGCGCGCGGCACTGTCCTCGCTCGACGGAGGTCCGGTGCCCGTGGAGGCTCTCGTCGAGGCGGCGCTGAACGAGAGCGACCCGAACGTCGCCGGAGCCCTGCGATGGGCGCTGGCACAGTCGGGGGACAGCGGCGTGGCCCTGCTCGCGGTCGGCCTACGCGCACCACAGGCAGAGGTACGCGAGCGGGCCGTCCAGACCATCGCCGAGATCCCGCACGACGCGGCGACCGACGTGCTGCGGGACGCCCTCACGAACTCCGACGTCGTGGTCCGCAGGTACGCGGCGCTGGCGCTCGGGGCGCGGCGGGTGGTGGACGCGATCCCGACGCTTGTCGACATGGTCGTCGAGGAGACGAGGGACGCCGAGGCGGCCGACGTGTTGGCCGCGTTGGCGAGCGAAACCGCGGTGGCGGAACGGATCGCGACCAGCCTCGTCGACTGCCTCGCCCGGGGGACCCTGGCACCATCCGCGCGTCGGCGGCTGACCGAGGCGCTGGCGGACATCCCCGGCGACACCGCCGAGCGCGCCCTGGTGGACCTGTCACGGGACGACGACCGCGTCGTCGCGCTGACGGCGACATCCATCCGTACGCTCCGCACGGGGGGCGGGAGTCGCCGCACCGGGTTCGGAGAGATTCGCACCTGTCCCGAGCCGGCCACGATGCCGGACGACCCCCTCGCCTGAGCGAGGGGGTCGTCCGGTGGCAACGGTGTGGGTGCGCCGGTCAGCCGCCGGCGAACGTGACCTCGGTGCCGCACTTGGCGTTCTGGTTGAGGCAGGACTTCACCAGGGCGCCGAGGCGTGCCGGCTCCCAGGCGTTCATGAAGTCGCCGTGCATGGACGACGGTTTGCCGGAGGAGAGCGTGAGACCGTCACCGCCCAGCGACTGGTAGTTGACCATGAAGGACAGGTCCGGCACGGCCACCGGGTACTTGCCGGTGCAGACACCGTTCACCGGGTCACCCATGTGCGACTTGTGGTCGGGTGAGTCGATGTTCTTGCCGTCCCAGCAGTCCTTGAACACCAGTTGGAAGATCAGGTTGCCGCCCGGGGCGCAGACCGGCCAGTTGCCGTCGGCGCTGCGGCCGATCTCGGCGCTGCCGGCGCACCAGAACTGATTGCTACCGGCGTTCTTCGGGGTGTCCACCTGCCGCTTGGCGTCACCTTCGACGACCCGCAGGCCCGGCGGGAAGGGCTTCACGGTCGACGGGTCCTTGACCCGCGAGCCGTAGTAGACGCGCATGCTCTTGATCGGGACCGGCTGACCGTCCTTGCGCAACTCCGGAGTCCAGTAGGCGCTGTTGTCACCCGGGGCGTTGCAGTTGGTCGTCGCGGAGAGCAGCTTGTCGGTCGTGGTGAAGGAGTCGATCTTCGGACCGAAGAAGGTGTGCATGTGCGAGGCGCCCGGCAGGGCGGGCACGACGATCGGGTCGTCCGGCGCCGAGTTGGCGACCTCGCAGTCGGTGTGGAACTCGGGAACCCGGGTGGTCCCCGGCGGCACCGCCTTCGGGGTGAGGGCGTCGAAGGCGGCCAACTCCCTGCTCCACCGGGCCTGGTCGACCGGTACCCAGCCGGCTGCCGGCGCGCCCGGCGGGACGGACGTGGAGGCGGACGCCGACGGGGTGGGCCTCGGCGTGGGCGAGGCGGTGGGCGTCGCCGAGGCGCTCACCGGCACGCTCGGCGACGAGCCCGCCGCGGGGCCGAACGTGAACCAGTTCAGGTTCACGAAGTCCGACGGCGAGGTGCTTTTCATGACAGCGAAGACGGTCTGCGGGCCGGCCGGCACGCCGGACGCCTGCGCCGTGACAGTCGTCCACTTCTGCCAGCCGCCGGTCTGCGCGATCGGGAAGGTGGCAAGCAGTTGACCGTCCGGCGCGGCGAGGTGCAGCTCGACCGTGCCGCCGGTGGCGTTCTGCGAGGAGACCCGGGCCGTGAGGTCGGCGCCGGTGATCGACACGGCGTCGTAGCGCAGCCAGTCGCCGCTGGCCAGCCAGCCGACATTCCGGCCGCCGTCGGCGTCGCCGGTGCCCTCGGTCTGCGCCCCGGAGTGTGCCGCGAAGGCCTCGGCCTGGACCCGGCCGGGCACGGCGACCTCTTCGGCCTGGGCGCCGGCGATGTAGATGCCGCTGGCACCCAGTGCGGCCACGACGGCGACGGAGAGCGAGATGCGGGTGCGGCGGCGACGCTTTCGCGCCCGGTCCGCCGGTGCGACATGCGCGGGGGGAGTCCGCATTACCAGTGTTTTCCTTTGCGTCGGCGACAAATCTTTTGACGAAAGGAATTATGGGTGCGCCGAGGGCTGACAACAACTTGCGGACGAAGAATTAAGGAGGGTGACCGGCAAGTCTCCTGGCTGCGGTCGTGTCCGTGCCAGATGACAGTTTTTCGGTCGGGCAACCTTAATTCTTTGTTAAGTGCCTGAGGTGCCGGGGCGCGTGTCCCCGGCGAATGGGTGATTACAGTTTTTGGAGATAAATCTTGCTCCGATTATTGCCGTTGGTCGGGGCGGTGGCGGGCGAAGGCGTCGGCCTTGCCCCAGCGGCCGGGAACGTCCAGCAGCGCGACCCGTCCGAAGATGGAGGGCAGCGCGGGATCCACGGCCAGGTGGTCCTCGTGCGGGTTGAGGCCCAGCATGGTACGGATCAGCAGCATCGACGCTCCGCTGGACCACGCCTGCGGGCTGCCGGCGGTGGGGTACCGGACCGGGTAGCGGGTGGTGTTGCGGTCGAACCCGCCGAACGCCTCGGGGAGCCGGCCCTGGAAGTAGGTCGCGGCGGACAGGATGCTCTCGGCGATGCGGGCCGCCTCGCTGGCGAACCCGTAGCGGCGCAGGCCCCAGGCGATGAACGAGTTGTCGAACGGCCAGACCGTGCCGTTGTGGTAGCCGAGGGGGTTGTAGCGGCGTTGACCCTCGGCGAAGGTCCGCACACCCCACCCGGAGAACAGCGCCCGACCCATCAGGTGGTCGACGACCTGCGGTGCCCGCTCCGGCGGCACGATGCCGCTCCACAGCAGGTGCCCGATGTTGGACGACAGACTGTCGACGGGGGTGCCGTCGTGGTCGAGCGCCAGGGCGTAGTAGCCGCGGTCGGCCAGCCAGAAGTCCCGGTTGAACCGGTCGTACAGCGCCGCCGCCTCCCGCTCCAGCCGGTCGGCGAAATCAGGGTCACCCCAGACGGTACGGGCCAGCCGGGCCCCGCGGATCTTGGCGTCGTAGGCGTACCCCTGGGTTTCGCAGGTGGCCCTCGGGAAGCCCGGCATTCTTCCGTCGGCGTACGAGATGCTGTCCCAGGAGTCCTTCCAGCACTGGTTCTCCAGGCCGGTGACGTGGTTGCGCCGCTCGTACCAGATGTAGCCGGTGGACGTCAGGTCCGCGTAGTTGTCGATCCACGCCAGGGCGGCGCGAGCCTCCTGCTCCAACTCCCTGACCAGGGCGGTGTCGCCGCTCCACCGTTCGTACTCGTCGAGCAGCACCACGAACAGCGGCGACGCGTCCACCGTGCCGTAGTACGGGGAGTGCGGTTGTTCCTCGAACGCGGCCGACTCCCCGTAGCGCAGCTCGTGCAGGATCCGGCCGGGATCCTCCTCCAGCACGTCGTCGCTGCGGACACCCTGGAGCGAGGCGAGGATCCGCAGCGTCGGCGGGGTCAACGACGGGGTGATGGGCAGGGTCTGTAGGCAGGTCAGCAGGCTGTCGCGGCCGAACAGGGTCATGAACCAGGGCAACCCGGCGGCGGGCACGGCCGCGCCACTCAGCGAGAGCGGGGCGAAGCGCAGGGCCGCCAGGTCGACCAGGCTGCGGTGGTACACCTGCTGGAGCGCGGCGCTCTCGGTGTCCAGGGTCGGGGCCGCCGCGACCCAGGCCCGCAGGCTGGTGGGCAGGGTGGAGTCGTCGGGCCGCAGAGCCCGCAGCGCGGAGCGCAGGTCGACGCCGTCCGGACGCAGCGCCAGCATGGCGACCTGCAACCGCGTCGACCACTGCTCGCCGGGGGCCAGGCGGATCGTGAACCGCAGGCCGTCCGGGTCGAACTCGGCGGGCTCACTCGCCGACACGACGACCTCACGTCGGTAGGTGCCGCGCCGGTAGCCCAGGCGCAACTCGTCCGGGCCCACGTGGGTGTAACTGGTGCCGGTCTTGTCACCGATGTCGAACTTGATCTCGAAGATGTCGGCGAAGTCGGCGGCCACCTCCAGCCGGATGTCGAGGTCCGTGTCCCGCTCGCCGTAGTTGAAGATCGTCAGCGATTCGGTGAGGTCCGGGCCGATGCGCCTGCGCCGGATGGCCGACACGTCGGCCTGGACGTAGTCGACCGCCGCGCCCGGCACCACGAAGAACGTCACCTCGTAGTACTGGCTGTCGTCCACCGACAGCGCGGTCATGCACTCGCCGTTGACGAACAGCATCCAGCGGGACAGGAAGCGGGTGTCGGCGGCGAACAGCCCGACCGGTGTGGCGGGGGACGACTCCACATCGCCGCTGGCGTCGGACACCATGAAGGTGTTCCCGTCGATACACGACACGGTGCCCGGGATGTCCCTCATCGGTCACGTCCCACTGGCCTGGCCGCCGCTCTGCAGCGGCCCGGGCTCCCGCGGGAACAGCCGCCCGAGCCGCAGGGCCAGACCGAGGTCTCCGTCGACCATGATGTCGCCTCGGGTGATCGCCGCCAGGCCGTTCACCTCACCGCGCGCCATCGCCTCCGCTACCTGCGCGGACACCATGATGACTGTGGTGGCGGGGTCGGAGCTCCTGGTCACCCGCATCCGACCGTGATCGATCACCAGGAGCCACTGCTCCAGCTGAGCGCCGTCGCGGATGTCGAACCGCACGCTCCCGCACACCTTCTCGAACCGCGGATCCTGGCCGGCGACCGTCAACCGCTCGAAGAACGCACTGGTCGCCGTCATCCCACCTCCCCCGGGCGCTGGTAGAAGCGCATGCCGGCTACCCGGTGCGGCTCGGTGTTAACTCCGGGCGGCACTCCTTCTTCAGGGTTTGAGCGCGAAGCGGCTCCAGGTGGTCGCGTCCGTGGTGACGAGCAGGTGGTCGGGCTCCGCCCCGTCGTCGCGGCCGAAGAGCCAGGCGTACCCGGGTGTCACACTGATCGACCCGACAACCGGGCCGTAGTCCCGCGCGACAGTGAAGTGGCTCCCGCCGTCCCGGCTGACCAGGAGCCGCGCGAGCTCGTTGGGCTCGGTGCCCCCGTTGGTGCTGGTCGCGAGCAGGGAGCCGTCCGACCCCACAGTGAGGTCCCACGTCTGCCGCGGCAGGTGGGCGCCGGTGTCCGTCCAGGTCTTCGCGCCGTCCGTGGTGCGCAGCAGCCGGATCCCGCCGCTCGTCGTCGACGGTTCGGCCAGCGCGTACCCCTTTCGGTCGTCGAGCCCGACCACCGCGACCACGTTCGCGTCGTCGCCCGCGTCCCAGGTGGTCCAGGTCGCGCCCCCGTCCACGCTGCGGGCGACTGTCGACCCCGAGGTTCTTCCCATCCGGTACACCGCCCAGATCGAGCCGTCGGCAGCCGGGTAGAGGCTGTACAGGGGACGCCACGAGGGTGCCGTGGTGAGGCGGTACACGGTGCCGTTCGACGGATCCACCGCGAGTGGTTCGGCCAGCGGCCGACAACCGAACCCGCAGAAGACCGGCCGGGCCGTCGCCGGGAACCTGGACACGGCGACGATCGCGGTGCTTCCGTCCCGCCAGGTGCGACCGTAGTCGGTGGAGAGACGGGGCAGGCCGGCGTCGCTGACCAGGTAGGACCGGTCGCTGAGCACGGCGACCTGGACCGGACCGGCCGGTGTCGCGGTGCGGGCGCTGGCCGCACACCTGGTGCCCCGGAACAGGGCCGCGTCCCAGTCCGACCAGGTCCGGCCGCGGTCTCCGGTGTACGTGAAGCGCACCACGCAGCCGTCCTCGGACACGTCGACGTCGACCCCCGATTCCGGCCCGGTGAGCGTGAAGTCGTCCCCGTGCACGGGCGACGGTTGCGTGGGGGCCACCGGGTCGGCCCGGTCCGCCCCCGCCACCAGCGGCAGGACAGCCAGCCCGGCCAGTGCGACAAGTGCTGTCGCCACCATCGCGACCGACCGCTGTCGGCGCGACCGGGCGGTGGAGCGCAGGGTGTCGAAGGGCGGCGGTGACACGGCCTCGGTGAGGGTGTCCACGTCGAACCCGGAGAACTCACGACCGGACATCGATCCTCCCGGTTTCCGTAGCGTCGGTGGCGCGCTTCGTGCCAGTGCCGGTGTCGGCCGCAGTGCCCGTGCCGGCGCCGGCGGCGGCATCGGGGGTGTCGGTGTCGGCGAGCAGCGCCGCCAGGGCCTGCCGACCCCGCGACAGTCGGGACTTCACAGTCCCGGCCGACACGCCCAGCGTGGCCGCGACCTCGTCCACCGGCAGGTCGACGAGGTAGTGCAGAGCCAGGGCGTGCCGCTGCCCCTCCGGCAGCACGCGCAGCGCGGCGAGCAGGGCGAGGTGCTCCGGGGAGTGGTCGGCGACGGCCGGCGGCGGGCCGATGCGGCGCAGCAGCCCGTCGAGCACCCGGCGCCGCCGGTACCGGCTGCGGGCCCAGTTCACCGCGACCCGGCGCAACCACGCCTCCGGGTTGTCCAGCGCGGCGAAGCGCCGTGGTGACACCAACGCCCGGGTGAACGCCTCCTGGACCGCCTCCTGCGCCTCGGTCAGGTCGCCGGTCACCGCGTACACCTGGACCACCAGGCGTCGGAAACAGCCGGCGTACAGCTCGGAGATCAGATCGCAGTCGGACACCGTCACCCCCCTTCTCCACCATTCCCACCTTTGGGCCGGGAAGAAGGTTCCGGTGGCCGGCCAGAATATGCGGACCGGCGAGGTTCGGCTGTCGGTACGGGCCAGCGACTCCTACCGGAGGTCGAAGTCCAGAACGACCGGCGCGCGTCGGACCCGTACGGGGGTCGCGGTGTCGAAGTCGGCCGCGTCGCGGTGCCACGTCGGCGGGGCGTACGCGCAGTCGCAGCGCAGCTTCACCCGCTGCCCGGGGAGCAGGCGCAGGGTGTAGTCGGTGCCCACGTCCGCCACGCCGGCCAGGTCCCCGGTGGCCGTGTCGAACGCGATCACCTGGGCGTAGGTGAGCAGCTCGTCGACGCGTACCGCGCCGCTGACGAGCGTGCCGGCGGGCAGCGCCTGGTCCAGGGCTACCGTCTGGTGGGCACGCACCCGCACCGACCGCGCCTGCTGCCGACTGCCCACCCCACCGGACCACACGGTCGCCAGCCCGCTCGCCGCGAACTGCACCGGCCAGTGGTACGGCCCGAGGCCGGTGATCGTGTAGCGGCCGTTCTCGTCGGTGGTCGGGCCGTGGTCGTCGTACTTCGGGTGCGGCACGTACGGCACCACCATGGCCAGCGCACGATAGACCGGAGCGCCCGTCGCCATGTTGGTCACCACTCCGGTGATGCTGCCCGGCGGGTCGAGCCGGATGGTCGGCGCGCTGGTCACGACGCCGGGTCGCACCTGAATCACCTGTGCCCGCTCGCGTTCACCGGTGCCGCCGTGCCGGCCGACCCACTGCCAGCCGTGCGCCGTCGTGTCGTAGGGGCGCACCAGCAGCCGGTACCTCCCCGGGGCGACGTCGGAGGCCACCAGGACGCCCTGCTCGTCGGCGCAACCCCCGTACCGTCCGAGTTGGTCCTCACCGATGCCGACTGCCGACAACGCGGCGGCGTCCACCGGGAGGAGTGCGGCGCAGGCCCGGGGCACCGGTGCGCCGGTCGTCGCGTCGCGCACGACGGTGCGGACGACGCCGGGCGCGGGCGTCGCCGACCCGGGGGTACGCGCGGCAGCCGGCGCGGCGGCCGGCACGACGAGCAGTGCGACGGTGACGGTGGCGGTCAGGTGGCGCAGGAGAGCCCGGCTCATGGGGGTGTCCTTCCGGCGGCGCGGCGGGTTGGGCCGAAGGTAACGGCTTCAAGCGATCCAAATCGGTCAATGTCGCGATGTTGACCGGTGCCGTAGGCGTTCACGCCTCCGTTGTCGCGTTGGACGTTCTACCCCGAACCTGGCGCATACGGCACGTCTACGACATAGCGTCACGGGGGCGGAACCACCACCACGGCCGCTCCGCCGGCCGTCACGTCCAACGGAAGGGACCAGGCATGACCCGGATCGACACCGTGCTCCTGCCCGAGCTGGACGGGCCGGTGCCGGCGACGCTGCCGAGCACCCTGGGCCTGCTGAGCCTGGCCCTGGGCGTGGGCGCCCTGGTCGCGCCCGGACCCCTGGCGCGACTGACCGGGGTGGACGACTCCCCGTCCGCGCGGGCCGTGCTGCCGGCCGTCGGCCTCCGGGAGGTGGGCAGCGCCGCCGGTCTGCTCAGCGGGCGCCGCCCCGCCGGCTGGGCCTGGAGCCGGGTGGCCGGCGACGCCATGGACCTGACCCTGCTCGGGCGGGCCCTCGCCGACCGCGACGGTGAACGCCGCCGCCGGGTCGCACTGAGCACCCTCGCGGTCGCCGGCATCACCGCCGTCGACGTGCTCTGCGCCGTACGGATCGGGCGGGCCCAACGGGCCCGGGCCCGGATGATCCGGATGGAGATCGCGGTGACCGTCAACCGTTCACCCGCCGAGGCGTACCGGTTCTGGCGGGACATGGAGAACCTGCCCCGGTTCATGGCACACCTGGAGTCCGTACGCGCCGACGACCTGCGCCGCTCGCACTGGATCGCCCGTGGCCCGGCCGGTCACCGCGTCGAGTGGGACGCCGAGATCATCGACGACCAACCGAACAAGTCGATCACCTGGCGTTCGCTGCCGGGCACCCGGGTGCCCAACGCCGGACGGGTCCGGTTCGTGCCCGCACCCGGTGACCGGGGCACCGAGGTCCGGGTCGAGCTGCGGTACGCGCCGCCGGCCGGCCCGCTCGGGCGGGTGGTGGCGAAACTCTTCGGCGAGGAGCCCGAGCAGCAGGTCCGTGACGACCTGCGCCGCTTCAAGCAGGTGCTGGAGACCGGCGAGGTGGTCCGCTCCGAGGGCAGCCCCAACGGCATCTCCGTACGCCAGCAGGCCATGCAGCGCCCCGCCCAGCCGCTGCCGCCGTCGCGCCGATGACCGCCCGCTCCGAAAGGGACCGACCATGAAGGCCACCGCCTGGATGGGCACCGACAGCGTCAAGGTGATCGACGTGCCCGACCCGAAAATCATGAACGCCCGGGACGCGATCGTCCGGATCAGCACCACCGCGATCTGCGGCTCGGACCTGCACCTCTACCACGGCTACATCCCCGCGATGCGCAGGGGCGACATCCTCGGCCACGAGTTCATGGGCGAGGTGGTCGAGGTCGGTCCGCAGGTGCGCAACCTCAAGCCCGGCGACCGGGTGGTGGTGCCCTTCCCGATCGCCTGCGGGCACTGCTCGTCCTGCCAGCGCGGCCTCTACTCGGTCTGCGAGAACTCCAACCCGAACGCCGGCATCGCCGAGAAGATCATGGGCCACTCGCCGGGTGGCATCTTCGGCTACTCCCACCTGCTCGGCGGCTACGCCGGCGGTCAGGCCGAGTACGCCCGGGTGCCGTTCGCCGACATCGGCCCGCTCAAGGTGCCCGACGAGGTCCGCGACGACCAAGCGGTCATGCTCGCCGACGTGTTCCCGACCGGCTACATGGGCGCCGAGATGTGCGACATCAAACCCGGCCAGGTGATCGCGGTCTGGGGCGCCGGGCCGGTGGGTCTGTTCGCCGCGGCCAGCGCCCGGCTGCTCGGCGCGGAGCGGGTGATCGTCATCGACCGGTTCGCGTACCGGTTGCGGCTGGCCGAGGAGCACATCGGCGCCGAGACGATCAACTACGAGCAGGCGGACGTGCTGGACACCCTGAACGAGATGACGGCCGGACGAGGGCCCGACGCGTGCATCGACGCGGTCGGTCTGGAAGGCCACCACGGCAACGCCGCCATGTACGCCTACGACCGGGCGAAGCAGGTCGCCCGGGTCGAGACGGAACGGCCGTTCGCCCTGCGCCAGGCGATCCTCGCCTGCCGCTCGGGTGGGGTGGTCTCGGTCGTCGGCGCGTACGGCGGCTTCGTCGACAAGTTCCCGATGGGCGCGTTCATGAACCGTTCGCTGGTCATGCGGACCGGTCAGTGCCACGTCCAGCGCTACACCCGGCCGCTGCTGGAGCGCATCCAACGCGGCGAGATCGACCCGAGCTTCATCGTCAGCCACCGGATGCCGCTGCGCGACGCCCCGAAGGGCTACAAGATCTTCCAGAAGAAGCAGGACGAGTGTACGAAGGTGCTGCTCACGGTCTGACCGGCGGCGCCTCCCTGCTGCCGGGACGACCGCGGTGCGGGTTGGCGGCTAGCGTGTCGCCATGGATCACGGTGGCACGTCGGTGCCGGTGACGGCAGATCTCACCGTTCGGCTTCGACCCGTCGCCGAGCCCGACCTGGCGATATTTCGGCGGCTCTGCACCGAGCCGGGCCTGATCGGTCTGGACTGGGCCGGCTTCCGCGACGCGGGGGCGCCGGCTCGGCGGTTCGCCGTCGACGGCTACCTCGGCGAGGACGACGGGCGGCTCATCGTCGAGGTCGAGCAGGAGCGGGCAGCCGCAGGCCTCGTCAGCTACATCTCCGGGCGTTACGCCGGGCGGGCGTCGTACTGGGAGATCGGCATCTTTCTCCTGCCGCAATGGCGCGGGCGGGGGATCGGCTGGCGGGCGCAGGCGTTGCTCTGCGACTACCTGTTCCAGCACACGCCGGCGCAGCGCATCCAGGCCGGCACCCACCCGGAGAACATCGCCGAGCAGCGGGCGCTGGAGAAGGCCGGCTTCCAGTTGGAGGGCGTCGTGCGGGCCAGTGAGTTTCGGGCCGGCCAGTGGCGCGACGCCTACCTCTACAGCCGGCTGCGCGACGACCTGTCCCCCTGGGCCGCGGTGACGGGAGGCTAGCGCGGCCGGACTCCCGGCTCCACCGTCAGGGTCCCCGCCTCGGCATCGATCGTGGCCCGTGCGCCGAGCGGAACGGTGAGCTGCCCGTTGCCATGCCCCAGCCGTAGCCCGCCCAGGACCGGCACGCCAAGGTCGTACAGGCGGTCCTTCAGCACCGCCGCAGCGTCCCACTCGCCGGGTTCGCCGACGCTGTTGGTGATCTGGCCGATGACCACCCCGGCAACCCTCGACAACACGCCCACCCGGCGCAGCTCGGTCAGCATCATGTCGATGCTGTACGGAGCCTCGTCGACGTCCTCGAAGAACAGGATGGCGTCGTCGAACTTCGGGATGTCACCGGCACCCAGCGAGGTGGAGAGCAGGGTGAGGCAGCCACCGAGCAGAGGGCCCGACGCGCGCCCTGGCACCAGCACGGGCGCCGCCGTCTCGGCCGGGTCCCGGACGATCGTCACGGGTGCGGTGGTCATCACCGCCCGGCGAAGCGCCTCGGCCGAATCAGGGCCGGTGCGGTCGTCGCTCCAGTTGACCATCGGACCGTAGAAGGTGACCAGGCCCGTCTCGCGCCAGAGCTTGCCGTGGATGCTGGTGATGTCGCTGAACCCGACGACCACCCGGGGATCCCGGCGAACGCCGGACACGTCGATGCGATCGACGATCCGCTGGGTGCCGTAACCGCCACGGGCGGCGAAGACCGCACGGATCCCCGGGTCGTTGAGCGCGGCGTTGAGGTCGGCCAGCCGCTGCGCGTCGGTGCCGGCCAGATAGCCGTACTTGGCGAAGACGTGCGTGCCCAGCTCGACCTCCAGGCCCCAGCTTCGCAGGATCTCGATGCCGCGGGCCATGTTCGTGGGGTCGGGAGTGCTGCCGGGCGACACGACCCGGACCCGATCGCCGGGCGCCAGCGCCGGAGCCCGCAGCGCACGCTTCGCACCAGCCGGCGCGGCCTGCGCGGGCCCGGTCTCCAACCCGCCGGCGAGCACCGCGCCACCGGCGGCCGCCGCTCCCATCCGCAGCATGTGTCGACGGGACAGGGGCACCCGCGCGGGCCCTCGGGTCGAAGCTGGGTCTGGTCCTGACGTGGCCATCGGCATCCCCTCGTCTGACGATGTGCGAGCCGCCACAGCCTACGACAGTCATCGACGCCAGGAGGGGTCCACAACGGACGGTCCCCAGTCGACGGACGCGCGATGCCCCGGTGGGCTTCCCGCGCGGCCCGACCCGGCCGCACTGGCGATCCGAGTGCCGTGACTGGCGGGTTTCGTGCGGGTCCGACCGCCGATGGCGGGAAGTCCGGATCCGCGCGTGACCCCGTTTGTGGCCAGTGAGCCTGGGAACTCGCCCCGTTCGTCCGCAGGCAGGCCCGACGGCAGGTCGAGGAACCGAAGGAGCGGAGCATGGAGTACGAGCAGATGATCGCCACGGTACGACAGCGAGCTGGCCTCGGCGAGAACGAGGCCGTGCGGTCCGTACAGGCAGTCCTGTCGGTGCTCGGCGAACGGCTCGCCGGACAGGAGGCCGACCACCTGGCGGCGCAGCTACCCGAGCGGCTGAACGGGTCCGTCACCCGCAATCCGCAGGGCCGCCGGTGGGACGTCGGCGAGTTCCTGAAGAACGTCGGGGACCGCGAACAGGTCGCGAACGCCGACCAGGTGCGTCAACACGCCCAGGCGGTGTTGCGTACCGTCGCCGAGGCGCTCGATGACGACGAACGACACGACCTGCTCGCCCAGCTTCCCGGCGGCATCATCGATCTCTTCGGTGTGCCCACCCCGCGCGGCTGAGCCCCGCGCCAGTCGGGCCACCGGGGGCGCTCACGGGATCGGCCACTCGTGCACCGGCCGGTTGCTGTGCATCAGGTCCACGTAGTGGCGGACCACCTCCCGCAGCGCCGCCGGCCGGTCCAGGTGGTCGGCCGACTCCAGTCGGTGCAGCGTCTCCACCTGCCAGCTCGCGCCGTTGCGGCTGGTCAGGCAGCGCTGCTCGATGATGCCGAGCAGCCGGTCGCGTTCGCCCGGGTCGAGCCCCCACCCGTCCAGGCCGTGGTGTGCCATCGGCAGCAGCCGGCGCAGCACCAGCTCGGTGACGGGCAGATAGCCGAGGCCGGGCCAGAAGACCTGCGCGTCGATGCCGTGCCGGGCGCAGTTGGTGAAGTTTTCCTCGGCGGCGCTGAACGACATCTGCGACCACAGTGGCCGGTCGGATTCGGCAAGGGCACGGACCAGCCCGAAGTAGAAGGCACCGTTGGCGATGGTGTCCAGCACCGTCGGGCCGGCGGGCAGCACCCGGTTTTCCACCCGAAGATGCGGTCGGCCACGGGACACGTCGTACACCGGGCGGTTCCACCGGTAGACGGTGCCGTTGTGTAGGCGCAACTCGGCGAGATTGGGCACCTCACCGGCCGCGAGGGTCTGCGTCGGGTCCTCCGGGTCGCAGACCGGCAACAGCGCCGGGAAGTAGCGCACGTTCTCCTCGAACAGGTCGAACACGCTGGTGATCCAGCGTTCGCCGAACCAGACTCTGGGGCGTACCCCCTGGGCCTTGATCTCTTCCGACCGGGTGTCGGTGGCCTGCTGGAACAGCGGGATGCGGGTCTCGCGCCACAGCTCCCGGCCGAAGAACAGCGGCGAGTTCGCACCGACGGCGACCTGGATGCCGGCGATCGCCTGGGCGGCGTTCCAGTAGTCGGCGAACTGGGCCGGGCTGACCTGCAGATGGAACTGGGTACTGGTGCAGGCCGCCTCCGGGGTGATGGTGTCGGCGGTGACCGCCAGGCGTTCCACCCCGCTGATGGCGATCGGCAGATCCTCACCGCGCGCCGCGAAGATCTGCTCGTTGAGCAGCTTGTAGCGGGGGTTGGCCGAGAGCGTCTCGGCGGTCAGGTGCTCGGGGCGCAGCGTCGGCAGGATCCCGATCATGACCATGTGCGCGCCGATCGCCCGCGCCTTCACCTCGGCGGCGTTCAGGCTGGCCCGCACGTATTCTTCGAAGTCGGCGGTGCCGGTGCCGGTCAGTCGCCGCGGCGGCACGTTGATCTCGACGTTGAACTGGCCCAACTCGGTCTGGAAGCTCTCATCGGCGATGGCTGCCAGCACGTCGGCGTTGCGCATCGCCGGATTCGACGCCTCGTCGACCAGGTTCAGCTCGATCTCCACGCCGGTCATCGGCCGGTCGACGTCGAAACGCGACTCGCGCAGCATCTCGGCGAAGACATCCAGACAGCGGCGGACCTTGTCGCGATAGCGGGCCCGATCTTCTCGACTGAAGGTCCGTACGCCGACGTCCTCGCCCATCGTCACCACCCTGTCACCGCTGGTTCCCCCTAACCTCGCACGTCCTCGTCGGGCGGGGGAACACCCAATGGACCTCTTCTACCCAGCTGACCACCCTGATAGCCCAGTCAGACCATCCCGATAGCATTGCCGGTCGAGAGGTGGTGGCGTGCGGATGCGCGAGAAGGTGACCCGGCTGTTCGTCGCGGCGGCGATCGCCGAGGCTTGCTCCTGGTTGGCCCTGCTGGTCGGCATGCTCATGAAGTACGGCCCGCCCGGCAACGAGCTGGGCGTGCAGGTCTTCGGGCCGATCCACGGCGGCCTGTTCATCGCGTATGTCGTGTTGACGCTGGCCGTGGCCCGGCTGCACCGGTGGAGCCTGCTGGCCACGGCGGTCGCCCTGATCAGTGCCGTGCCGCCGTTCGCCACCCTGGCCTACGAGCGCTGGGCTCGCCGCCGGGGGATGCTCGGCGTCGACCGCCAACCGGCCCGCGAGCCCGCCCCGGTCGGCTGACCGGGGCGCCTGCCTGAGCGGTCAGGTGAGTGCGGAGCAGGCCGTGACACCGGCGAGCAGCAGCGCGCCCAGGAACGCCTGCAACAGCAGCGGCGGCCCGAGGTGCGACCAGAGCGTCGCGGTGCGCGGGGTGAGCAACTGCCCGGTGGTGAGGTTGACGATCCGCTCGATGCGCGGCGGCAGCTCCGGGTCGCGTTGCGGGCGCAGGGTGAGCTGCACCTGGTCCGCCGGGTGCAGGGCGCTCTGCGGCAGATGCCCGTGCAGCTCCACCTCGCAGAGCTGGCCGGCGGTGTTGCGCAGACGCACCGGGACGACCAGGTATTCCGGGCCCTTCTTCAGCTCCTTCCACCGCCGGCGGGTGCCGCCACCGCCGAACGAGAACAGCGCGCGCAGCAGCAGGGCGGGCAGCCGGGCGATCGCCGCCGCGGCGAGCACCGCCACCAGCACCGGCTGACCGACGCGTATCTCGCGCGTGTAGCCGTCGAGCAGGCGGATCAACCGCCCGGTGACGATCCTTTCGGTCGGATGCACGATCCGTCGGGTTTCGAGTCCGCTGTCCATTCCCACCACCGAGAGTCCGCTTGTGTGCACAGATCGTATCGACGTCCTGGGTTGAACGACGTGAATGAAACCTGGTCACGGGCTCACGGCCGCGAGGTGACATCCCCGGCGACCCGGGTAAGCGGGGGGCCGAGCTGGAAAGGGGTCGAGCATGCAGCTGTCCTTCCTGCGCCCGCTCTACGACCGTCCCGGGCCGTGGTGCTCGGTGTACCTGGATGCCTCCGCCGACACGGAGGACGCCAAACCCGCGCTGGACCTGCGCTGGCGCGCCCTACAGAGTCGCCTGACCGAACAGGGCGCGGACGAGGCGAGCATCGCCGCGTTGGACCGGGTGATCCGCGGACACGACCCGATGGTCGGCGACTACGGACTGGCGGTCTTCGCCAGCCACGGTCGGGTGGTCCTCTCCGAGTACCTGTCCGCGCCACCACTGCGCGACCTGGCCAGTTTCGCGCCGCTGCCACACGTGATGCCGCTGCTCGCCCAACGCGGCGAACAGGTGGCCTGGGTACGTGTGGTCGCCGACCGGCTCGGCGCCGACGCGATGGCGGTCAGCGCCGGCGGGGTGCCCCGCCGGGCGCACGTCGCCGGCCGCGACGAGTTCCCGCTGCGGCGGACGAAGCCCGGCGGCTGGTCCCAGTCGCGCTACCAGCGGGCGGCCATGGAGGCGTGGCACCAGAACGCCGGCGACGTCACCGCGGCCACCGTGCAGTTGGCCGACCAGGTCGGCGCGGACGTGGTGGTGGTCGCCGGTGACGTCCGCGCCACCGGGATGATCGCCGCCCAGATGCCGGAGCGGTGGCAGGACCTGGTGGTCCGCACCGATGCCGGGTCGCGGGCCGGGGGCGCCGACCAGACGATGCTGGACGACCTCACCGTGCAGACCATCGCGGAGATCGCCGACCAGCGGATCAGCGCCGCGCTGGACAGGTTCGGTGTGCAGGAGGACGTGGGCGGCGGCCTCGACGCGGTCGTCTCGGCCCTGCAACGCAACCAGGTGGACACCATGCTGATCGTGGACGATCCGTCGGCCGACGGTGAGCTGTGGATCGGCGCGCAACCCACCGAGATCGCCGTCGACCCGGGGCAGTTGGCCGCCATGTCGGTGGCCGACCCGCAACGGGTACGCGCCGACGCGGCGCTGGTCCGCGCGCTCGTCGGCACCGACGCGGCACTGACCGTGCTGGGCGCGGACGAGGCACCAGACCTCACCGACGGGGTGGGTGCGGTGCTGCGCTACGTCGACCCCAGCACACCGGGGCGCGGCAATGGCTGAGCGCCGGGTGGCAGATCTCGTGGTGGAACGGCTCCTGGCCTGGCGGGTGCCCCGCGCCTTTGGCTACCCGGGCGAGGCGATCACCCCGCTGATCGAGGCGTTGGACCGCACCGGCGGCGAGCCGGCGTTCGTCCCGGCCCGGCACGAGGAGACCGCCTCGTTCATGGCCACCGGGCACGCCAAGTTCACCGGCGGCATCGGGGTCTGTCTCGCCACCCAGGGGCCCAGCGCCGTGCAGCTGCTCAACGGCCTCTACGACGCCAAGCTGGACAGCAAGCCGGTGGTGGCGATCGTCGGGGAGGACATCTCCGGGCCGCTCGGCGCCGCGCACCAGGAGATCGGGTTGAGTCGGCTCTTCGGCGACGTGTGCAACCAGTTCGTCCGCTACGGGCGCAACCCCGAGGACGTGGCCGCCCTGCTGGACCAGGCGTTCCGGACGGCGGCGGCGACCCGGAGCCCCACCTGTGTCGTACTGCCCCGGCAGTTGCAGGAAACCCTGGTGCCCGACGTGCAGACGTACGCCGCCGGGGTGGTCTCGGCCACCCCCGGTGAGCCGCTGGCCCGGGTGCTGCCGCACGAGGCGGACCTCGACGCCGCCGCGCAACTGCTCGGTGGCGGTCAGCGCGTCGCGATCCTGGTGGGTCAGGGTGGGCGGGACGCGGCCGCCGAGATCATCGAGGTGGCCGACCGGCTCGGTGCCGGGGTGGCCACGTCACTGCTGGGCAAGCCGGTGCTCGACGAGCGGTTGCCGTTTCACACCGGGGTGCTCGGCGAGGTCGGCACCGCGGCCGCGGCCGAGCTGATGGGCGGCTGCGACACGCTGCTGATGGTCGGCACCAACGACCCGTGGACCGGCTACTTCCCGATGCCGGAGCAGGCCCGCACGGTGCAGATCGACATCGACGGCCGGCGGATCGGCACCCGCTACCCGGCCGACGTGCCGTTGGTCGGCGATGCCGCCGAGACGCTGCGGGCGTTGCTGGCCCGGCTGCGGGGTCGTCCCGAACAGCGGTGGCGCGCCACCGTGGAGAGCTCGGTGGACCGGTGGCGGGAGATCGCCGCCGGACGGGTGGCCGCGTCCGCCGACCCGGTCAACCCGCAGCTCGTACTCCAGGAGTTGTCCGCCCGCCTGCCGGGCACCGCGGCGGTCGCGGTCGACGTCGGTTCGGTCCTCTACTGGTACGCCCGGCACCTCACCCTGCCACCCGGGGTGAACGCGCAGCTCTGCGGCACTCTCGGGTCGATGGGCTGTGCGCTGCCGTACGCGGTGGCCGCCAAGCTCGCCGCCCCCGACCAGCCGGTGATCGCGCTGCTCGGCGACGCGGCGATGCAGCTCAACGGGCTCGCCGAGCTGATCACCGTGTCGCACCACTGGCAGAGTTGGCGTGACCCTCGGCTGGTGGTGCTGGTGCTCAACAACCGGGATCAGAGCGGCACGGGTGGCGGGCGGCAGCCGTCGTCCGATCCGGGCAACCGCCGCCCCGATGTGCCGTACGCCGGTTGGGCCCGCCTGCTCGGGCTGCACGGTGTGCGGGTGGACCGCCCGGAGTTGGTCGGCGCGGCCTGGGACGAGGCCCTCGCCGCGGACCGTCCCTGCGTACTGGAGGCGGTTGTCGACCCGGCGGTGTCGCTGGCGCCGCCGGAGCCGGCGTTCGCGGACCTGCGCGGCCTGTACGCCGACGGCGCTCCGGCCCGCAAGGTCCGCGAGCAGGTGGAGATCACCGCGAACGCCGAAGACCTCGTTTAGCTGCCCTCGGCCAGGGCATCAGTAGCGGCCCGACGACGCTGGAGGTCCCATGTCCGAGCAGGTTGACGGCCGCTACGGCCCCGCGACACTGCCACGATCGCGCGGCCCGCTCTCCACCGCGGTGCTCGACGCTCTCCGGCGCCCGCCGCACGACCTGCCGGCTGGTCTCGGCACCGACCTCGATCCGGCCGACCCGATCACGGACGAGGACCTTCAGCTCACCCTGTTCCTCTGCTACGAGCTGCACTACCGGGGCTGGCGCGGCGTGGACGAGGCGTGGGAGTGGCAGCCGACGCTGCTCGCGTTGCGCGCCGAAGCCGAACGGCCCTTCGCGGCGGCGCTGCGCCGGCTGGTCGGCGTACCGTCGGTGCCGGCCGCCGGGGTGGCCGCCGGCCTGGCCGAGCTGGTCGCGGCCGACGACGGGCCGCCGCTGGCCGCGACGCTGCAACGACGCGCCGATCTCAGCCAGTTCCGCGAGTTCGTCGCCCACCGCTCCGTCTACCACCTACGCGAGGCGGACCCGCACAGCTGGGCCCTGCCCCGCCTCGGTGGGCCGGCGAAGGCCGCGCTGGTGGAGATCCAGACCGACGAGTACGGCAACGGCCGGCTGGACCGGATGCACGCCGAGTTGTTCCGGCGCACCCTGCAACGGCTGGGCATGGACACCTCCTACGGCGCCCACCTGGACGCGGCACCCGCGGTGACCCTGGCGACAAACAACCTGATGTCGCTGTTCGGGCTGCACCGGCGGTGGCGCGGCGCGCTGCTCGGGCACCTGGCCGCGTTCGAGATGACCTCCTCGCTGCCGAACCGTCGCTACGGCAACGGGCTGCGCCGGCTCGGCCTCGACGAGGTGGCCACCCGCTTCTACGACGAGCACGTCGAGGCCGACGCGGTACACGAGCAGATCGCCGCGCACGACATGTGCGGCGGCCTGGTCCGCGCCGAACCGGCCCTCGCCCCCGACGTGCTCTTCGGCGCGGCGGCCGGGCTCGCGGTGGACCGGCTGTTCGCCGCGCACCTGCTGGACAGCTGGGCCGCCGGCCGCAGCTCGCTGCGGGCACCCGCCCCGCCGGCCCTGCCGCCCAAGGTCCCGCTTGTCGCGTTGCCCGCGGTGGCCCCGCCGGCCCCGCCCGCGCTCGTCTGAGCCGAGGCGACTGGCACCTTAGGAAGCCGACGGATCACGCCCAGGCGGGGTGGGGTCGGCTGTTGAGCGCCGCCTGTTGGGCGCAGGGTGCTGGGTGTTGGGCGCCGGGTGTCGAGCGCCGGGTGTCGAGCGCTGGGTGTTGAGTGCCGGCTGTTGGGGGGCGTGCTGCGCGGGTTCGTCCCTTTGCTCTGCACCCGCCCATGCGCCAGTTACGGAGCGTGCGTGGTGCGCGGGCGGGTGCAGAGCAAAGGGGGCGTGTCTTGGTGCGGTCCGTCCGCGTGCTCTCGCCGCGCGACGCGGCGGCGTGGGGACGCGGCGGCGCGGCGACGCGGCGAGGTGGGCGACGCGGCGCGGCGGGGGACGCGGTGACGTGGGATCAGCCCTCGCGGGTGGTGCCGGCCCGGAAGTTGATCGCCTTGTGGGTGCCGTCGCAGAACGGCTTGAGCGCCGACTTGCCGCACCTACACAACGCCACCGTGCCCCGGCGCGCGTCGATGTGCTCGCCGTCCGGCGTGACCAACGCGAAGTCGCCGCGGACCAGCAGCGGTCCGTCCTCGTACGGGGTGATCGTGGCGGCGGCTGATTCGCTGGTGTCGTCGGTGCGCATGGCCCCGGAAGTGCCCGTCTTGGGGCCGGCGAAACCGGGCCGTCCGTCGAGGTCGACTCGGGTTTGGTGAAACCGCGGTATCCCGCCCGCACGGCCACCGCGATTTCGTAAGGGCCGAGTCGATCTGCCCTCGGCCGACCCGCTCCCGCCGTCCTCGGCCGATCGTCGCCGAACGGCGGTGATGACCGGCGCACGCCGCTGACCAGCGGAATGTGCTGCCGGGTGGGTGATGCCCCGTTTGAACCCCATCGGGACGGGAAGCCGGGCCGCGTGGTGAGCGAAAGAGGCAAGGTGGGGCCGGTGCACAAGGTGCACAAGGGGCTCACGGCCGATGGCGCCGGTCTCGCTGGCGACCGGGTCGTGGCCGTGGGCAGCGCCGCCCGGGTGTTGGTCGCCGCCACCGCCCGGGCCCTGCGTGGCGTGGACTGCGCCGACCTCGGGCACACCGGGCCGACGTCGCGGTTCCCGGGCGCCCCGGAGCCGGTACGCCGCGCCGCGGTCACCCGCGCCGCCGGTCGGGTCGCGCTCACCGTGGACCAGACCGACGAGGTGGACGCCGCCCGGGTGGCCCGCTGGTTCGTCGACCAGTACCCCCGCCGGCGCTACCCCGGGGTGCTGATCGGCTCACCGCACGGCGCGGCGGCACACCTCGCGGTCGCTCTCGGCGTGCCGTGGTTGCCGGCCGGCTTCGAGATGAGCGTGCACTGGCCCGACGGCGCGGTGGACCGCCCGGCGGACGCACTGGAGCACGGTGCGGCACTCGCCGTGCGGCTGCTCGCCGGCAACGCCGACCTGCACCTGCGCCAGGTGCACTGCCCGGCCAGCCGGGGCCCGCTGATCGGGGCCACCGTGTCGCTGGCCGCCGCGTGGACGGCCCTACCGGCCGCGTACGCGCAGTTTCTGGCCGACCGGCTGGTCCCGGGTGCCCCGGTGCTGCTGGTCCGCGACGCGCGCACCTGGCCGGTGCTGGAGCGCGGCCCCGGCCACAGCTTCCAGGTCGGCTGCCCGGCCAGCGGGCTGGACCCGGTCGACTTCCACCCGGACAGCCACGCCCTGCGGCAGGTGCTGCGCTCCGTCGGCGGTGACGCGACCCGCTGGGAGCCACCGGAGGTGTCCGTTCCGTCGGGTTACGCCGAGCACGGCGTCGACCCGGGCTTCGAGCCGGCCGTGCGGGACTGGTCCGCACGGCACGAGCACCCGCTGCACCAGGTGCTGGTGCCCCGGCCGGCGGCACTGAGCGCGGGCGTGGCCGACCTGTACCGGCGGTGGCTGCGCGCCGCCGGCAAGACCGGTGACCGGTTGGTGGTGGAGTGCGGCCGGCTGCTCGACCCGTGGCAGGTGGTGCGTGCGGGGCTGGTGCCGTACTGGTGTGAGAACGCCACCCGGCGCAGCGTCGACGAGGCCGAGTGGTGGTTGGCCGGCAGCGAGGCGTTCAGCTCGGTGGACGTGCTGCCCGAGCCACCCGGGATGCGGTCACCGGCCCTGGCCGGGCTGCCGCAGTGGCTGGCGGTGGCCGGCTTCGGGCGGCGGCGTCGAGCGTTGGACCGCACCACCGCCCGGGGCTACCCGGTCACCTCGGTGCCCACCCGCCGGGCCACCGAGGTGCTGCGTGCCCAGCCGTACGACCTGCCCGCGCCGCCTCCGCTGGGGGCCGCCGAGGCGTTGGCCGTACTCCGGGACAGCGGCGGCCACCAGGGGTTGTTGGTCTCCTGAGGCGGAGCACGCCGAAACTTCCTCGCGAACCCGGGGTCCCGTGATTGAGTACCTACGGAGCGGGAACATCGCTGGCTGCGACGGCCTGATTGCGCTGCGTAGAGGCGGTGTCGCCCGCTGGCATCCCAGTCACTGACCCACTTTTCCGGCCCGGTGCGTGGCTCGACCACGCGCACGACCGGTTTCCCGATCCGGGCGGGGGACCTTCCTGAGGGAGGCGCGGATGTTCGGACAGACGAGCACGACCACGACCACGACCACACCACCACCCACCGAGCGTGGTCTGGAGGACCTCGACGCGGCGGCACTGGCGTACGCGGCCCGGATCGCCGGCCTCCCACCGGAGCGGCGGGGGGAGGCCCGCGACGACCTGGTGCGCTTCGCGCTGCCGTTCGCCGGGCGGCTGGCCCGCCGGTACCGAGGGCGTGGAGAGCCGCTGGAGGACCTGGAGCAGGTCGCCCGGTTGGGGCTGGTCAACGCCGTCGACCGGTATGACCCGGAGCGGGGCTCGTTCACCGCGTACGCCGCGATCACCATCGTGGGCGAGATCAAACGCCATTTCCGGGACCGCACCTGGGGCGTCCACGTGCCCCGCCGGCTGCGGGACCTGATCCTCGAGGTCGGGCAGGCCACCGCCGCACTGACCAGCGAACTGTCCCGGGCGCCGTCGGTGGCCGAACTGTCGGCCCGTCTGGAGACGCCGGAGGCGGAGATCCTCGCCGCGCTGGAGTCGGCGGCCGGCTACAGCCCGGCCTCCCTCAACGCCCCGGTGGGCGGTGAGAGCTCCGCGGAGTTCGGTGACCTGGTCGGCGAGTCGGACAACGCCCTGGAGTCGGTCGACGACCGGGTCACGGTGAGCGGTCTGCTGCACCGACTGCCCTGGCGCGAGCGGCGCATCCTGGCGATGCGCTTCTACGGCAACCAGACCCAGGCCGAGATCGCCGCGCGGTTCGGCATCTCGCAGATGCACGTGTCCCGGCTGCTGTCGCGGGCGCTGACCTGGCTGCGTCAGGCGATGCTCGCCGACGCGCCGCCACCCTGGCAGAACGGTGCCGCCGAACCCGACCCGGGCAAGACCCGGATCTCGGTGAAGCAGAACGGCGACCGGGTGGTGGTCGAGGTCGGCGGCGAGATCGACCGCGACGGCGCGGACCAGTTGCGCCGGGCCATGCTGGAGGCGGTCACCGGCCAGCCCAGCGAGGTGGTCGTCGACCTGGTCGGCGCGGGTGGGTTCGACGCCGGTGGGATCGCCGCGCTGATGGCGGGGCGGGACGCGGCCGAGCGGACCGGCGTGCCGCTGCGGCTGACCCGGGTCCAGCCCGCGGTACGCCGCTCGCTCACCGCCGCCGGCCTGGCACCCGCCCGGGACTGAGCCACCGCCGCCCAGGGCTGAGCACACGACGAGGGCCGACACCACCGGGTGTCGGCCCTCTCGGCGTACGCCGATCAGTGTTCCTCGGGGTTGCCGTCGCTGTGCGGGTGCCGCCAGCGTTCGTGCGGCTTCGGCGCGTCCTCGGCGTCCTTGGGCGCGTCGCTCTGCTCGAAGCTCGGCCGGCGGACGCCCTCGGGCTCCGGCACATCCACCGGCCGGGCACCCGAGCGTGGCGCCGGCTGGTAGTCGGTCGCGTCCCGGGCGCCGTGCGCGCCCTCGGCGGCCGGCGACTCCGGAGTGTGGTGCTCCATCCGCAACTCCTCGGCGAAGTGCTGCGGCGGCTTGGTGGTGCGCTGCGGCAGGTCCCGGCCCAGATCGGCGACGAGCGGGCCGTACTTCAGGTCGAAGGCGGGGCGCTCGGAGCGGATCCGGGGCATCCGGTCGAAGTTGCGCAGTGGCGGCGGGCAGCTGGTGGCCCATTCGAGGGAGTTGCCGAAGCCCCACGGGTCGTCCACCGTCACCACCGCGCCGTACCGCCAGGACTTCCAGGCGTTGTAGATGAAGAACAGCGTGGACAGACCGAGGATGAACGCGAAGATGCTGGAGACGGTGTTGAGCGTGGTGAATCCGTCGCTGGGCAGGTAGTCGGCGTACCGCCGGGGCATGCCCTCGGCGCCCAGCCAGTGGTGCACCAGGAAGGTGCCGTGGAAGCCGATGAACATGGTCCAGAAGTGCGCCTTGCCGAGCCGCTCGTCGAGCAGTCGCCCGGTCATCTTGGGCCACCAGAAGTAGTAGCCGCCGAAGAGGGCGAAGACCACCGTGCCGAACACCACGTAGTGGAAGTGCGCCACCACGAAGTAGCTGTCATGGGTGTGCCAGTCGACCGGCGGGCTGGCCAGCAGCACCCCGGTGAGGCCACCGAGCAGGAACGTGACCAGGAAACCGATGGCGAACAGCATCGGCGTCTCGAAGGTGAGCTGGCCCTTCCACATGGTGCCGATCCAGTTGAAGAACTTCACGCCGGTGGGCACGGCGATCAGGTAACTCAGGATGCTGAAGAACGGCAGCAGCACCTGGCCGGTGGCGAACATGTGGTGCGCCCAGACCGTCATGGACAGCACGGTGATCGCGACGGTGGCCAGCACGATCCCGGTGTAGCCGAACAACGGCTTGCGGGAGAAGACCGGGATGATCTCGGTGATGATGCCGAAGAACGGCAACGCGATGATGTACACCTCGGGGTGACCGAAGAACCAGAACAGGTGTTGCCAGAGCATCGGCCCGCCGGTGACCGCGTCGTACACGTGCGCGTTGAGCAGACGGTCGGCGGACAGCGCCAGCAGCGCGGCGGCCAGCAGCGGGAAGACCAGGATCACCAGCACGCTGGTGAACAGCATGTTCCAGGTGAAGATCGGCATCCGGAACATGGTCATGCCGGGCGCGCGCAGGGTGAGGATCGTGGTGATCAGGTTGACCGCGCCGAGGATGGTGCCGAGCCCGGAGAGCACCAGGCCGAGCACCCACATGTTCGCGCCCACCCCGGGGGAGTTCTCGACGCTGCTCAGTGGGGTGTAGGCGGTCCAGCCGAAGTCGGCCGACCCCTGCGGGGTGAGGAAGCCGGCGACCACCATCAGCCCGCCGAACAGGTAGAGCCAGTAGGCCAGCGCGTTGAGCCGGGGGAACGACACGTCCGGTGCGCCGATCTGGATCGGCACGATGAAGTTGGCGAACCCGAACGCCGCAGGCGTGGCGAACAGCAGCAGCATCACCGCGCCGTGCGAGGTGAAGAGCTGGTTGTACTGCTCCGAGGAGAGGAACTGCAACCCCGGGCGGGCCAGCTCGGCGCGCATCAGCATCGCCTGCAACCCCGCCAGCAGGAAGAACCCGAAGGAGGTCAGCAGGTACAGCAGGCCGATCTGTTTGTGGTCGGTCGTCGCGAGAAACTTGATCAACGAGCTGCCGGGGACCGGTGCTCGTACCGCTCCGGGGAACCCCCCGAAACGGGCCGGTGCCAGGATCGCCGGGCCCCGATCGCGACCGGGTTCCGTGGTTACCCGCTTGGGCATGGCTGCTCACCCCGTCGTGACGGCAGAAAGGACGGGCGTGCCTACCCGACCTTCCCACCATGTAACCAGGCCAGAGCGGTAATTTCGGTCAGATCGCCGGTACCGGCGCAGGCACCCCGAACGCTCACGTTGCCGGCAGCATCGCCCAGACGGCCTTACCCTGACCGGCCGGCACGCTGCCCCAGCGCTGGGTCAGCTCGCGTACCAGCAGCAGACCCCGCCCACCCTCGGCGCGCAGGTCCGTTTCGCCGGGCCGGGCCTGGGCGCGGCTGCCGTCCACCACCGCCAGGTGCAGGTAGGGCCGGCGCAGGGTCACCGTCACCTGCATCGGTGTGCCGGCGTGCCGGACCACGTTGCCGACCAGTTCGCTGAGCACCAGCGCGGCCGGGCCGGACGCGTCGGGCAGATTCCACCGCGCGCACGCGTCGGTGACCAGCTCCCGGGCGCGCCGGCAGGCCCCGGCCACCGGCTCCAGCCGGGCCCGCATCCGCAACGTGGACATCGCGCCGGCCACCCGGGTCGCTTCGGCGCAGTCCGGGGACACCGGGACCACCCGGCAGGTGGCCGTCTCGGCCAGCCACCGTTCGACGACCGGCGACGGGGAACACAGCACCACCGGTACGGCCGGCCACTCCTCGGCCCGGCGGGCGGTCGCGGCGAACACCGACAGCGCCAGCCGGTCCCGGACGTCGACCTCGGTCAGATCGACCACCAGCGCCTCGGTCTGTTCGACGAGAGCGTCGTTGAGCGCCTTGTGCACCGACCGCATGGTGCCCAGGTCCAGTGCGCCGCGGAGCCGGACGACCGCCACCGGTGCCGTGGAGCGCACGTCGCAGGTGATCCGGCTGGACATCTCGGGCCCTCGATTCGCTACTGGGTCGGGATCTGCCAACTACCCGAGCCCCTGCCGCGCCAAACCGGGGCCGGCGGCGAGGCGACGCAGGTCACGGCCCGCGACGGCAGCGTCACCGACGGGTGCGCCCGGTCAGGACACCCAGGGCGATCATGCCCAGGCCGAGGCCCAGGTGCAGCCAGCCGTCCGCGTCGTTGACCGGCAGGACGTTCGCCCCGGTGTCGTGGTCCGCCGCCAGCCCGTAGAGCCACAACACCAGGTAGACGGCACCGCCGCCGATCAGGAACGTCCGGGCGCCCCGGACCGTCCGAGCCAGCACCAGACCGGCCACCCCGAACGCCAGGTGCACCAGGTTGTGCAGCACCGACACCTGGAAGACACCGAACAGGTACGCGCCCGAACCGTGCCCGGCGAACCGCAGGGCGTCCGTGCCGCTGGTGATCCCCGGCACGAAGCCGAGCGCGCCGATCAGCAGGAACAGCACCCCCACCGAGGCCGCCGCACGGCGTACCGGCGGCTTGCCGTCGGCCGGGTTGGGGCGCGCCCGGGAGTGCGCCATCGGTCCGACCATCACCGGCTCCTCGCTGCGCGGCGGGCATGAGGCTGCGGGGCTACCCGCTGCCGCCACCCCCAAACCGCCGCGCCGGGGCCGTGCCGCCGTGCCGTGCCGCCGTGCCGCCGGTCTCGGCCGTGCCGCCGGTCAGGCCGGGAGCAGCCTCGGCTCGCTGGCCAGTTGGCGGACCCGCTCGTACAGCTCCAGGTAGCGCTGCGCCATCACCGCCGGGGTGAACCGCTGCGCGGCCACCCGCCGGCACTCGTCGGGGTCGAGCAACTCGGCTCCGAGTACGAGGTCAGCCAGCTCCTCCTCGTCTGTGGTGAGCAGGCCGGTACGGCCGTGCTCGATCAGCTCCGGTAGGCAGCCCCGGGCGGTGGCCACCACCGGCGTGCCCAGGGCCAGTGACTCCACGACCGCCGTCCCGCCCGGCTCCTCCCAGCGCAGCGGGAACAGCGACGCGCGGGCGTTGGCGAGCAGGTTGTCGCGCTCCTGACCGGCCACGGTGCCGATCCAGCGGACCAGGTCGCCATCGATGTGCGGCGCCACCTCGTCGAGGAAGAACCGCACGTCCGGGTTCTGGCGGGCCTCGTCGCCGGCCGCGGCGAGATCGGCCGGCCGATGATACGGACCGACCGGGCCCGCCAGCACCAGCGGAAAGCCGACGCGATGCGCGAGACGGGCGCCCACGTCCTGCCCCTTGCCCGGGTTGATCCGGCCCAGGATCAGCAGGTACTTGCCCTTGGCCGGCATGGGCCTGCGGTCGGCGTCGACGGCGAGCGGGGTGGACAGGTGCACGTGCCCCACCGAGTGCTCCCGCAACGCCAGTGGGGCTCGGGCCAGCTGCGACGCGGAGACGCCGTTGACCCGGACCCGGTCGCCGCCGTCCAGTCCGCCGTAGAGCGCCGGGTGCTTGGCCAGGTCCCAGTGCAGGGTGTGCAGGGTCGGCGGACCGGCCGGGCCCATCGCGGCGAGAGTGGCCAGCCCGACCGCCTCCACGTGGTCGTGCACCAGGTCGATGTCGTCGCGGGCGTGCAGCTCACGGACCACCCCGGCCAGGTGCGCCTGGGCGATCCCGCAGACCTGGTTGTACGGCCGCTGCAGGGCGGCGAACTGCCCGTCGGCGAAGACCGACACCTGTTCGTCCACCGGCAGGGTGCTGCTGCCCACCGAGGCGAGCACCACTCGCACACCGAGTCGCCGCAACTCCGGCACCAGCGTGGCGATCACGTTCTCGATACCGCCGTAGCCGGGCGGCGGCACGGACAGCCACGGGCCGGCGTTCATCAGCACAGTGAGGCTCATCGGGCCCGCCCCGCACTCCTCGCGCTCACGCGGCGGCCACCCGGCGGCGGGGCATCCGGTGGCGCAGCTCGGCCAGCGGGGGGCGTTCCTCGATGGACACGTCGCTGACCACGATCTCGCGGTCGAGGTTGGGCAGCGTGTCGGAACCGCCCCGACGGAACTGGGTCAGCAACGCCTCCGGCGCCAGCCCGGGGGCCGCCCACCCGCGCCGCTGCAACCGGGACCAGGCGGTCAACATGATCTGGGCGGACATCCGGCCGAGAGCCGCCGTGTCCTGGTGCCGGTGCTTGCGCTCACCGAGGTCGACCTGCGCCATCGCGTCCAGGCCGACCAGGTCGAGCAGATCGATCATCATGGCCGTCTCCACCCCGTACCCGGAGACGAACGGCACCTGGGCCAGCACGTCCCGGCGGCCCGCGTACTCGCCGGCCAGCGGCTGCACGAAGCCGGCCAGCTCGGGCCAGAACAGGTTGAGCAGGGGTCGGGCCATCAGCTCGGTCACCCGGCCCCCGCCGTCCTGCTCCACGCTGGCGGCGCCCACCAGGGGCCGATGGTAGAAGCCCTTGACGAAGTCGACCGAGGGGTCGGTCAACAGCGGACCGAGCAGCCCACTCACGAAGTGTGGGCGGAACTCCCGCAGGTCGGCGTCGATGAACGCCACCACGTCACCCTCGGCGGCGGCCAACCCGGCCCAGAGCGCGTCGCCCTTACCGGTCAGCCGGGGCAGCCCACGGGTCATCGCGTCCTGGCTGACCACCTCCGCCCCGGCGGCGGCTGCCACCTGGGCGGTGCGGTCGGTCGACCGGGAATCCACCACGATCAGCTCGTCGACCAGGGCGACCCGATCCATCAGGTGCTCCCGGATGGTCGACACGATCGCGCCGACGGTGGCCTCCTCGTTCCGGGCCGGCAGCACCACACTGACCCGGGTCGATCCCTTGGCCCGCAACAGTCGACGTGCCGGCCAGTCACCGGCCGACGTCGTCCGGTACGTGGCCCACGCCTCCACCACCGGTGACACGCTCGTTGTCATATCCCGCACGGGCACCCCTCCGTTCGTGCGTGGAAAAACCGAATTTGGTTGTTCCCATCCGCCAGCACGCTCTAACCGCTTTCTTGGCAACAGCTTGATCACAAGGGTGACGCTCACGCGTTCCCGGGGGATGAACGTTTGATTGCGCACACCCCAGGGGACTGCTCCCATCGCAAGAGAAACGTCGGTAAAGGGGTGTCGGATGCGTGTATGCCGGGTCGGTCTGGTCGGAGCGGGTGGGGTGGCACAACGCCACGCGCGGGTGCTGGCCGCCTTCGACGACGTCGAGGTGGTCGCCGTCACCGACGTCACACCGGAGGCGGCGTCCGCGCTCGCCGCCCAGCACGGCGGGCGCTCCTGCGCCGACGTCGCCGAGCTGCTGGCCACCGGCCCGGACGCGGTCTACGTCTGCGTGCCGCCGTTCGCGCACGGCCCGGCCGAGGAGGCCGTGCTCGCCGCCGGCGTGCCGATGTTCGTGGAGAAGCCCGTCGCGGTCGACCTCGACACCGCCGAACGGATCGCCGACCTGGTCGCCCGCAGCGGGCTGCGCACCGCCGTCGGCCACCACTGGCGTTACCTGACGGTGCTCGACGAGGCCCGCGAGTTGCTCGCCGACCGTCCGGTGCGGATGGTCAGCGGCGCCTGGCTGGACAAGGTGCCCCCGGTGGCGTGGTGGTCGCGGCGGGACCGCTCCGGCGGCCCGGTGGTCGAGCAGGCCGCCCACGTGCTGGACCTGATCCGGGTGCTGGCCGGGGAGGTCACCGAGGTCACCGCATACGGCAACGGCACACCGCCGCCGGTCGACGGCGCCGACATCGACTCGGTGACCACCGCCGCCCTGCGCTTCGCCGACGGCGCGGTCGGCACGCTCAGTGCCGCCTGCGTGCTCGGCTGGAAGCACCGCGCCGGTGTGGAGATCCTCGCCGACGGGCTGGCCCTCGCCCTCACCGAGGACGGCCTGACGATCCGCGACGCCGACGGTGAACGACACATCCCCGCCGACCCGGAAGCCGCCCGGGTGGCGGTGGACCGCGCCTTCGTCGACGCCGTACGCGGCATCGGCGACGACGTCCGCGTCCCGTACGCCGAGGCCCTCGCGACCCAACGACTGGCCCTCGCGGTGGCCGACTCGGCCCGCACCGGCGCGACCGTGCGGCTCGCCACCCCCACCGCGCCGGCGGCGCTCAGCGCGGGGGTGACCGTCGATGCGTGACAAGGTCGTGGTGGTCACCGGTCCCGGCCGGGTGGAGCTGGAGGAGCAGGACGCCGCCCCGCTGCGCCCCGGCACGTTCCGGGTCGAGACGCTGTTCAGCGGCGTCTCGGCCGGCACCGAGCTGAGCTACGTCAAGGGCACCAACCCCTACCTCAACGTCACCTGGAACGCCGACCTGGGGCTGTTCCAGCCGGGCGCGGCGAGCACCCCGTACCCGGTGACCCGACTGGGTTACATGCAGGTCGGCCGGGTCGTGGAGAGCGAGACCCCGGCCGTCGCGGTGGGCACGGTCGGCGCGATGACGTACGGGCACCGCACCGGCTGGCTGGCCGACCCGGTCGCCGAGCGGTTCGTGCCGCTGCCCGACGACCTGGATCCGCTGCTCGGCGTCTACGTGGCGCACATGGGCCCGATCTGTGCCAACGGTCTGCTGCACGCCGCCGCCGACCTGCACGGCGTCGACGTCCGCACGCTCGGCGACGGCGTACGTGGCCGACGGGTCGCCGTGGTCGGCGCGGGCGTGGTGGCGCTGCTGACGGCGCTGTTCGCCCAGCGCAACGGCGCTGCCTCGGTGGTGGTGCTCGACCCCACCCCGCAGCGCCGCCACGTCGCCGAGGCGCTCGGCCTGGAAACCCTCGACCCGGACGGGGACGATCCGGCCGTCGTGCTCAAGACCCGCTGGGCGCACACCGCCGGTGATCGGGGCGCCGACGTGGTGTTGCAGTGCCGGGGGCAGGCGTGGGCGTTGCAGCTCGCGCTGCGGCTGCTGCGGCCCCAGGGCACCGTCATCGACCTCGCCTTCTACCAGGGCGGCGCGGACGCGGTCCGGCTCGGTGAGGAGTTCCACCACAACGGCCTGTCGCTGCGCTGCGCGCAGATCGGCCGGGTGCCGCGCGGGCTCGCCCCCACCTGGGACCGCGAGCGGCTCTCCGCGGAAACCGTCGACCTGCTCCGGACCTACGGGGACGTGATCCGCAAGCACGTCGTCTCGGCGGTGGTGCCGTTCGACGAGGCGCCCACCCTGCTCACCGACCTGGCCGAGCGTCGCCGCCAGGAGCAACAGGTGGTGCTGTCCGCCTGACCCGCCGCACCGGAGCGCGCCCGCCGGGGTGACGGGGCGGACTACCGTTCCCGGCATGAGCACCTCGACGCGCGGGTCGGCCGGCGGCACCTCGGCGGCCGGATCGGCCGGCGGCACCTCGACGGACCGGCCGGCCGGCGGCACCGCCGCGGATCGGCCGGTCGGTCTCGGTGCGCTGCTGCCGTACCTGCGGGAGCACACCGGCACCCTGGTCGTGGTGGGCGTGTTGTCGCTCGTCGGCGCGGCGGCGTCACTGGCGCAGCCGCTGCTCACCCGGTCGGTGCTCGACCGGATCGGCGCCGATGACCCGGTGGCCGACCTGGTGGCGGTGCTGGTGGCCCTCGTGGTGCTCGGCGCGGCGATCGGTGGGCTCCGCGACTACCTGCTGCAACGCACCGCCGAAGGGTTGGTGCTGGGCACCCGGCGCCGGCTCGCCGGGCACCTGCTGCGGCTGCCCATCGCCGAGTACGACCGCCGACGTACCGGTGATCTGCTCTCCCGGGTCGGCTCGGACACCACCCTGTTGCGGGCGGTCGTCACCTCCGGGCTCTTCGAGACGGTCACCGGGGCGGTGACGGTGGTCGGCGCCGGCACCGCCATGGTGCTGCTCGACCCGCTGCTGTTCGGCGTCACCCTGCTCGGGGTGGCGCTGGGGCTGGGCTTCGCCGCCACCTTCGCCCGCCGGGTCCGGGCGCTGGCCCGAGCCGCCCAGGAGCGGATCGGCGAGATGACCTCGGCGGTGGAACGGGCCATCTCGGCGGCCCGGACCATCCGGGCCAGCCGGGCCGAGACCCGGGAGACGCAGGCCGTCACCGGCAGCGCGCGCGAGGCGTACGAGGCGGGGCTGCGGGTGGCCCGGGTGCAGTCACTCGTCGGCCCGATCGGTTCGATCACCGTGCAGGGCGCGTTCCTGCTGGTGCTGGGCATTGGCGGGGCGCGGGTCGCCGCCGGGGCGATCTCCGTCGGTGACCTGGTCGCCTTCGTCATGTACCTGTTCCTCCTGGCGCTGCCGCTGGGTCAGGTGCTGCGGGCGTACACCCAGTTGCAGTCCGGGCTGGGTGCCCTCCAGCGGATCGAGGAGATCCTCGCCGTGCCCGCCGAGGGCGCGGACGACCCGCCGGCGACCGCCGCCGCGCCGACGACCCCGCGCCGGCCCGCTCCGATGATCGAGTTCGACCGGGTGAGCTTCGGCTACCCCGGCGGTGAGCCGGTGCTGCACGAGGTCAGCTTCGCCGTGCCCGCCGGTACGCGTACCGCGTTGGTCGGCCCCTCCGGCGCCGGCAAGTCGACGCTGCTCGCCCTGGTCGAGCGCTTCTACGAGGTGAGCGCCGGGGCGATCCGCATCGACGGCAACGACGTGCGGGCCGTGCCTCGCGACGTGCTGCGGGCCCGGCTCGGCTACGTCGAGCAGGAGGCCCCGGTGCTGGCCGGCACGCTGCGGGAGAACCTGCTGATCACCACGCCGGACGCCACCGACGACCGGCTGCGCGAGGTCCTCGACGAGGTCAACCTGGGCCACCTCGTTCAGCGCACCCCGCAGGGCCTGGACGTGCAGGTGGGCGAGGGTGGGGTGCTGCTCTCCGGGGGTGAGCGGCAGCGGCTGGCCATCGCCCGCGCACTGCTGGCCGGCCCGCCGGTGCTGCTGCTGGACGAGCCGACCAGCAACCTCGACTCGCGCAACGAGGCCGCGCTGCGCCGCGCCATCGACGCGGTGGCCGTCCGCCGCACCCTGTTGATCGTGGCGCACCGGCTGGCCACGGTTGTCGACGCCGATCAGATCGTCGTCCTCGACGGCGGTCGGGTGGTGGCCGTGGGCACCCACACCGAGTTGACCGCCACCGACCCGCTCTACCGGGAGCTCGCCAGCCACCAGCTGCTGGTCGGCTGACCGTCTCCCTTCGGACTCGACGCGTTCCCTCCGGCGGGGGTCGGCCTGCTCAGTCCGCTCGGTGTCGACTTGCCGGCGGCCGGGCCGCGCAAGCCGGCCGGAATCGCGTACCGTTGCCGCTCATGGGTGTGTCGCAACGGTTCAAGAGCAAGTTCCGGCGCTTCCTCCAGCGCCCCGGCTCGACCGTGGATCTTGCTCCGCTGGAGAAGCTGCTGCCGGCGATCGAGGCGCGTGCGGATGATCTCGCCGCGCTCGACGACGCCGAGTTGACCGAGGCCGCGGGTGCCGCCGTCGGTTATGAGGAGATCTGCGCCGTCGGCCGCGAGGCCGCCCGCCGTGGCCTCGACCAGCGGCCGTACGACGTGCAGCTGATCGGCGCGATGTCGCTGCTCTCCGGCAAGGTCGCCGAGATGGCCACCGGTGAGGGCAAGACGCTGACCGCCACCATCGCCGCGTACGGGCACGTTCGGCTCGGCAACGGGCCGGTGCACGTGCTCACCATCAACGACTACCTGGCCCGCCGCGACGCCCAGTGGATGGAGCCGGTCTACACCCTGCTCGGCCTGACCGTCGGCTGGGTCAACGAGGCCTCCACCCCGCAGGAGCGGCGCGAGGCGTACGCCTGCGACGTCACCTACGTCTCGGTGAGCGAGGCGGGCTTCGACTACCTGCGCGACCAGCTGGTCACCGACGTGGCAGACCGGGTGCAGCCCGCGCTGGCCACCGCAATCGTCGACGAGGCCGACTCGATCATGATCGACGAGGCTCGGGTGCCGATGGTCCTCGCCGGCGCCGTGCCGGGCGAGCAGGATCCGGTGCACGCCGCCGCCGCGCTCGTCCGCGGCCTGCGCAAGGGCAAGCACTACACGGTCGCCGAGGACGGGCGCAGCGTGGCGTTCACGTCCGCCGGCCTGGCCGCCGTCGAGGCCAAGCTCGGCATCGACCTGTACGACGAGGAGCACGTCACGCAGCTCTCCGCGGTGCACGTGGCGCTGCACGCGCACGCCCTGCTCAACCGTGACGTGGATTACATCGTCCGGGACGGCTCGGTCGAGCTGGTCGACGAGATGCGCGGCCGGGTGGCCCAGCGCCGCCGCTGGCCGGACGGGCTCCAGGCGGCGGTCGAGGCCAAGGAGGGCCTGGACGCCACCGCCGAGGGTGAGGTGCTCGGCACGATCGCCGTGCAGGCGTACATTGCGCTCTACCCGAAGGTCTGCGGGATGACCGCCACCGCGGTCTTGGTCGGTGACCAGCTGCGGGAGTTCTTCGGCCTCGAGGTCGCGGTGATCCCACCGAACACCCCGTGCATCCGTGAGGACGAGCCGGACCGGATCTACGCCACCCGGGCGGAGCGGGACGAGGCGCTGATCGACGAGATCCAGCGCTGGCACGCCAAGGGGCGGCCGATGCTGATCGGCACGCTGGACGTCAAGGAGTCCGAAGGGCTGGCCGCCGGGCTCAACGCCGCCGGGGTGCCCTGCGTGGTGCTCAACGCCAAGAACGACGACGAGGAAGCGGCGATCATCGCCGAGGCCGGCGCGTACGGCGCGGTGACCGTCTCCACCCAGATGGCCGGCCGGGGCGTCGACATCCGGCTCGGCGGCAGCGACCAGAGCGACCAGGAGCGCGTCGCCGAGCTGGGCGGGCTCTACGTGATCGGCAGCGGCCGGCACGACAGCCGTCGGGTGGACGACCAACTGCGCGGCCGGGCCGGCCGGCAGGGCGATCCGGGTGGCTCAGTCTTCCTCGTCAGCCTGGAGGACGACCTGGTCGTCCGGCACGCCGCCGACTCGGTGCCGCCGTCGCCACGGATGAACGCCGACGGCCTGGTCACCGACGAGCAGGTGGACTACGCGGTGGAGCACGCCCAGCGGGTCGCCGAGGGCGTCAACCACGAGATCCACCGCAACACCTGGCGCTACAGCGTGGTGATCGAGCAGCAGCGCAAGGCGCTCGCCGCCCGCCGGGAGCGGCTGCTGACCAGCGACGTGGCCGCGGTCATGCTGCTGGAGAAGGCACCGGAGAAGGCCAGCGAGATGGACGAGGACCTACTCGCCCGCGTGGCCCGCTCGATCGCGCTCTTCCACCTGGACCGGCTCTGGGCCGAGCACCTGGCCGAGCTGTCGGAGGTCCGGGAGGGCGTGCACCTGCGCGCGCTGGGCCGGCTCGACCCGCTGGACGAGTTCCACCGGGCCGCCGTACCGGCGTTCAACGACCTGATCCCGGAGATCGAGGCCCGCACCCTCGCCACCTTCAACGAGACCGAATTCGATGAGGACTGGCAGCCCGACGACGGCACCCTGGTCCGGCCCACCGCCACCTGGACGTACCTGGTGCACGACAACCCGTTCGGTTCCGAGCTCGATCGGTTGATCGCGTCGATCGGTCGACGACTCAGCGGCGCCTCGCGCTGACTCTGGCAAGATCAGGGCCCCTGCCACCGTGCGTCCACGGCGGCAGGGGCCCTGCTTGCGCCGTTTCGACCCGGGTCACGCAGGGTAGTAGGGCTGGTCGGTTACGTCGGGAGAGAGCAGACGATGACACAGGTGACGATGCCCGCTGGGCAGGCGCGAGGGTGCACGGAGGCTGCGGACCGGTGAACCTCGACACGCGGGAACCGGCGGTGCAGAGTCTCGGCGTCCTGGAAACCGCCGCACTGTTGCGGGAGTTGACCGCCGGCCTGATCGCGCTGACCGATTTTGATGAGGCCCTGCTGGCGCTGGTCCGGGTCACTCGGGACGCGGTGGCCGGGGTGCGCTGGTGCGGGTTCACCGCCCTGCGCGCCGGCGAACCGGCCGGCGTGGCCGCCTCCGACGAGCGGCTGGCCGGCCTGGACGACCTGCGACACGGGCCGGACTCGCCGGCGATGAGCGCCATCCATCGCCGCGAGATGATCCTCGCCGCCGACCTGGCCGGTGAGGCCCGTTGGCCGGTCTGGACGGCACGCGCCCGCGACCTCGGCGTACGCGGGGTGATCTCCGCGCCGGTCGACATCGACGACCAGGTGATCGGGGCGATCAACCTCTACGCCGGTTCCCCGGACGTCCTGACCCCACAGCACCAGCTGACCGCGATGCTGCTCGCCGAACACGCCGGCCTGCTGCTGGCCGCCGTCCGGGACCGCAACCGGCAATTCGTGCTCGCCGGCGAGCGGGACGCCTCGCTGCTGAACGACGGTGTGGTGGGCCAGGCCGTCGGCGTGATCATGACCCAGCGCGGCTGCCCGCCCGCCGAGGCCCTCGAGGTGCTGCGTGCCGCCGCGTCGTCGCTGGACATCCCGCTCCGGGAGGTGGCCGAGCGGCTCGTCCGGACGGTCTCCCGCCAGCGCGACACCTGACCGCTCGGCCGGTCGGTCCGCTTGGCCGGTCGGTCCGCTCGGCCGGTCGGTCCGCTCGGCCGGCCGTTGATCGACTCGGGTTTCCTGAAGTCGGGGTGTCCGGGGCTCGTGGATGACCCGGCTTTCTGAAACCGAGTCGATCACTCCCGCCTGGTGCCCGTTCTCCCCGCTGGTGAGGAGTCGGGCGGCGTCGTTTCCGGGTGACCGGGCTGGGGTAGCACTCTGGGTCAGGTGAGGTGCGCCGACCCGGGGAGGATCCATGCAGAGCCGGCTGCGCGTGCAGGGCCACCCCATCCAACCGATGCTCGTGACGTTCCCGCTCGGGCTCTTCGTCAGCACGGCCGTCTTCGACCTCACCGACGTCCTCGGCGGGCCAGCCTTCCTGGGAGAGGTCGGCTACTGGACGGCCGTCGCCGCCCTTGTCGCCGCCGCCCTGACCGCGGTGGCCGGGATGGTCGACCTGTGGGACGTGCCCGGTGATCACACCCGCCGCACGGCGGTCGCCTTCAATCTGGTGAACACCGTGATGGCGGCCATGTTCCTGCTCACCTGCCTGGTCCGGTCGCACTCCCCGCAGCGCGGCGCGTCCGCCGCGATCCTGATCACCGAGCTGGTCGCACTGGCCGTCGGCGGGGTCGGCGTGCACCTGGGCGCCCGGCTGATGCGCCAGTTCGACACCGGCCGCGCCGAGGCCGGCGGCCTGGACACGCTCGCCGGCTCCACGGTGGAGATGTCCCGCCCACGCCCCTGATGCGGAGCCGGGGTCCGCCGCGCGGAGCCGACCGTGTCGGAGTTGGTCACTACCATCCGCGCATGACCTCGCCGCTGGACACACTTCCGAAGATCGGCGCGCCCGCGACGCGTGCCCTGCACGCCGCCGGCTACACCACGCTGCGCCAACTCGCCGGCGTCCCCCGGTCGGAACTGGCCAAGCTGCACGGCATGGGGCCCAAGGCGCTCGGCATCCTCCAGGCCGTCCTCGAAGAGCACAACCTGGGGCTGGACTGAGGTCTGTCACCGCCAGCCAACACCCGTACCGCCTCTCGCGTCGCCGCCCGCCCGCTCGCCGCGACCGGGAGACGTAGCCCACGACGGTCGGGTCTTCTTCCGCTCAGCCGCCGGGCCTGCCGGCCCGGTCTGACCTGACCCCGCCTGGCCTGGCCTGGCCTGGCCTGGCCTGGCCTGGCCTGGCCTGGCCCGGCCCGGCCTGACCCGGCCCGGTGAGCGTGCTCGGGCCGCTGACTTTCCCGGTCTGCCGGGCCCGCTCGGCCGGGCAGTGGGCAATTGAGTTGCCGGCCGCGTTGCCGGCCGGCGAGGCTGATCGCCGTGAACGCCAAGGATGAGGGCGAGGAGTTGATCGCGCAGGGTGCTGCCGCGCCGGTCGACGGTTGGGGTTTCGGTTGGCTTGCCGGCCGGGCCACCGAGGAGCGTCCACCGTGGGGGTACGCCCGGCTGGTCGCGGACCGGATGGCTCGCGCCGACGCGGCACTGGACGTGGACACCGGCGGTGGGGAGGTGCTCGCCGAGGTGCCGCGTCCACCGAGGCTGCTGGCGGCGACCGAGGGCTGGCCGCCAAACGTGCAGGTCGCCCGGCGGACCCTGCGCCGGGTGGGTGCCACAGTGGTGGCGGTCGCACAGGACGGGCCGTTGCCGTTTCGCGACGCCTCCTTCGATCTGGTGGTCAGTCGGCACCCGGTGCGTACCGACTGGGCGCAGACGGCGCGGGTGCTGCGACCCGGCGGCACGTTCCTGTCGCAGCAGATCGGGGCGGGCACCATGCGGGAGTTGAGTGAGGCGATCCTCGGTCCGCTGCCGCCGCCGACCCAGCGGCACCCCGAGCACGCGGTTGCCGCTGCCGAGGCCGCTGGCCTGCGGGTGGTCGACCTGCGTCGGGCCACCCTGCGTGCGACCTTCGCCGACGTCGGGGCGGTGGTGTGGTTTCTGCGCAAGGTGATCTGGACGGTGCCCGGTTTCACCGTCGACCGCTACCGCGACCAACTACGCGCCCTGCACGACCGCATAGCCAGCGAGGGCCCCTTCGTGGCGCACGCCCAGCGCTTCCTCGTCGAAGCCACCCGCCCCTGACCCCCAAGCGCCGTCGATCATGGAGTTGTGGTGCCGAACAGAAGCCGCGCACCGGGGCAAGTCACCCACCACAACTCCATGATCGACGCCAGGTGGGGGCGGGGGTGGGGTGGGGTGGGGTGGGGTCAGTGTTTGTGGGTTTGGTGGTGGCTGGCCAGGATGTCGGCGCCGAAGTCGCTGGCGGGGCGGCGCAGCACGGTGTGTGCGTGGTTGCCGTCGGCGCTCGTGTTGTCGTACTCGATCAGCAGGTCGTCGCCCTGCACCCGGTAGTAGTGCCGCTGGCCGGGCGTCGTGGGGCCGGCCCAGGCGAAGTGCAACTGGCCGGCACCGAGGCGCGCCGCCTCCCGCACGGCCAGCTCGGGCGGCAGTCGGTCCAGGTAGACCGCGACCACCTGGTCGAGCAACGCGCGGCCGGTCGGCCCCAGCCGGGCGGCCGACACGCCGAGGGGTTCCAGCGGCCCGTCGACCTGCCCACGGGTGGCGCTGATGATGTCCGCCGGAGCCTCGTCGGCGATGATCGCGGCGCCCCGCTCGGCCGGCCCCAGCGCGTCGAGCAGTGCCCGGGCGAGGTCCTCCTCGACGCCGAGTGGGCGGGAGACCGGGCGGCCCGCGTACCGGACCGCGGCCGGGTTGGCGCCGAAGAAGATCGGCGCGGGGGAGACCTGGTCGTCCACTACTGTCATGTTCACCGACAGGTGGTGTCCCTCCAACCGCCACGCCCAGCGGTCGTCGCGCGCCGGATCGCCGAAGACGGCCACCCAGTAGTCACCGCTGTGCCGCCCACGTTGCCAGTCCTCGGCCCGGTCCAGCACCTCCTCCAGCGAGATGATCGCCATCGCCTGCGCGTACGCCGAGGGGCTGAGCGCGGTGGCCAGCAGCCGGTGCGCGGCCTTGCGGCCGGCGATGTCGAGCTCGGCGAGGCAGACACCGGGTCGGGGTCGGGGCCGGTATTCCAACCAGCGTCGGGCCGGCTCGTCGTCGAACGGGTGCACGGCGCTCTCGCGGGCGGCGGGGTCGAGCGCGGCCAGCAGTGAGGTGCTGGCGGCGCGCATCTGCTCGGGCAGCGGATCTTCCACCGACCCTGTATACCGGCATGTCGGCGTCGGTGTCAGCCGGCGTGCAGCAGCGCCACCATCTCCGGTAGGTCGAAGAACGTCGCGGTCTCCAGGGCCGACGGGTTGCCGTGTGCCGGGTCGGCGCCGGCGGCGAGCAGCGCGCGGACCGCCTCGGTGCTGCTGCGGAAGACCGCGGCGGCCAGCGCGGTCTGGCCGCGGTCGTTGGCCCGGGAGTGGTCGGCGCCGCGATCGAGCAGGGCGGCCACCGTGTCCGGGTGAGCATGGTACGCCGCCAGGATCAGCAGCGTGTCGCCCTTGTCGTTGGTGAGGTTGACGGGCAGGCCGGCGTCGAGCTGCGCGGCCAACTCCTCGGTGGAGCCGGCCCGGGCCAGGTCGAACATCCGGTGCGCGAACGCCAGCGTCTCGGCGTCGAGGTGGTCGGTCACCGGTCCAGGTTAGTCGCCGCGGTCCTGATAGGTTGCTCGGCCGGCGCCTAGTTGCTCGGCCGGCGCGCGGGGAGAGGGTCCGATGGCTGAGACGGTGTACGTGGGCAACGCGGGCGTCGACGGTGCCACCAACGCCGGCTGGCTGCTGGGGCACTTCGCCCCGCCGGGGGAGATCCGGCACAGCACCGACGTCGAGGTGAAGTGGGGCGTGCACCCGCCCGGGCAGGCCCGCTCGCGGTGGGCGACCGGGGAACGGCGTACCACCCTGCTCGTCCTGGTCGAGGGGTGTTTCCGGGTGGAGTTGCCGGACCGGACGGTACGGCTGGCGGCGCCCGGCGACTACGTGGTGTGGGGTCGGGGCGTGGACCACTCCTGGTACGCCGAACGCGCGTCGGTGGTGCTGACCGTGCGGTGGCCCTCCGTGCCCGGCTACCGGGTGGGCTCTCCGGTCCTGCGCTGATCGTCGGGGGTGAGTCGGCGTCCCATCAGGCGGTATTACCTACTAAACCTATAGGCTTTGCCGTCTAGAGTACGAGGGCACCCCGCCGAACGACCCGCGAGGAACCGCCATGACGCACCGCCGCCCGGAGCCCGACCTGCTCACCGTCGCCGCCCGGTGGGCCGACCCGGCTGGCTGGCCGGTCGCCCTGCGCTTCGACCCTGCCCAGCGGTGGTACGCGCGCCTCGACGTCGGCGACGACCACGAGGTGTGGGCGCTGAGTTGGCTGCCCGGGCAGGGCACCGACCTGCACGACCACGGTGGCTCCGCCGGAGCGTTCCGCGTCGTCCACGGCGCGCTCACCGAGGAGACGGTCGGCGCCGGTCGGCTGCGCCCACGGCTGCTGGCCGCCGGCGTCGGTCGTCGCTTCGGCCCCCGACACGTGCACCAGGTGACCAACCAGGGGTCGATGCCGGCGGTCAGCGTGCACGTCTACCGGCCGGCGCTGCTGCGGATGACCCGCTATCACCTCGTCGACGGACGACTGCGGGTCGCCGAGGTCGCCGAGGCCGGCCGGTCCTGGTGAACGCCGGCCACGCACGATCCACTCCTGTCACTGGAAGGAACCCATGATGCAGCTAACCGCCGAGCACTGTCCGGCCCCCGTGCCGCCGCCGGGATCTCGGGGCATCGACGAGATTCTGGGCGCCGCGCGCGCCCGCCTCAACCGGCTGGACCCGGAGCGGGCACACCTGGCGTACCGGGCCGGAGCGCTGCTTGTCGACATCCGGCCGGCCGCGCAGCGGGCCGCGCACGGCATGGTGCCGGGCTCGCTCGTGGTCGAGCGCAACGTGCTGGAGTGGCGCTTCGACCCGCGCTGTCCGGCCCGGCTGCCGCAGGCGGTCGACTACGACGTGCCGGTGATGATCCTCTGCCAGGAGGGCTACACCTCGTCGCTGGCCGCCGCCGCCCTGCAGGACATCGGCCTGCACCGGGCCACCGACGTGGCGGGTGGGTTCGCCGCCTGGCGGATCGCCGGTCTGCCGGCCCTCGGCCCGACCCCGCTGCACCGCACCACCCCTCTCGCGCCCCCGGTCAACGCCGGGTGGGCGCGCCACTGACTGTCACGCCCCACCGGGCGTGGCAGGCGTACCGCCACTCAGGAGGCACCATGTCCGTCGTCGCCATCCCCGCTCGCCGTCACCACGGGCTGCGCCCGGCGCGGCCGCGCACCGCACCGACCCTGACCATCACCCTCGACCTCGTCCCCGGGCCGCTGAGCCCGCGGCTGGCCCGGCTCGTGCAACTGCTCGGTGAGCTTGCCGAGTCGGGGGAGGGTGAGCTGCGTACCGTCGAGAACGTCGCGCCGGGGCCGCGACCGGTCCCGATCCCGGCCAGCGCCGAGCCGCCCGCCGACCCGGACCACGTCGACATCCTGGCCGGCTCGCGGCTGGTCCGCCGCGGCGGCCGGGTCGTCCCGCTGACCCGCATCGAGTACGAGTTGCTGCTGTTCCTGGCCGAGCGGCCACGCCGGGTCTTCACCCGCCTCCAGCTGCTGTCCAGCGTCTGGGGTTACGAGCACGCGGTGGCCCGGACCGTGGACGTGCACGTGCGCCGGCTGCGCGCCAAGCTGGCCGGCACGGAGTTGGTCACCACCGTCTACGGGGTCGGCTACCGGCTGGCCGACGAGGCGCGGATCAGCGTGGACCACAGGCGCTGAGCGCCGGGCCGGCGGTCGTGTGAACGCCCAGGTGAACCGGACGGGGACCCCCGTATCGGCCCATCGTGTGGGCTCTGCTGTAATCATCTGACCTCACACGCAGAGCGAGCACCTGGCTCCGATGTGTAAGTCAATTGTCACAGTCATGCAACGCGGCCGCCCCTTGACCCTCGCCCGAGCGCCGGGAACCATCGATGAAGCGGCGTCCCGGGCCGTGGGGAGATACCCGGATCAGCCCAAGGAGGACCATGTCGGTCAGCCCTGCCTCGTCGCGCGCCGGATGGCATACGTCCCAACCCTCGGTGCCCGGTCGACCTCCCGGCGGCCAACGTCGCCCGGCGAACACCGCCGCGCCCGTGCTCACCGTGACGCTGTCCATCCCGCTGGCCTCTGAGGAGTCGCTGACTCCGGCGGCACGCCGGCTGCTCGAAGCCGCCCGCGAAATGCTGGAGCGGGGCGAAGGTGTGATCATCGGGGCCGTCCCGGCCGAACGCCGGCCCGACCAGGCGCCCACCAACCGGTCGCCGGCCCTGGCGCTCAGCCCGACCATTCCGGCCCTGCACATCCTCGCCTCGTCCCGCTCGGTGCTGCGCGACGACGAGCCGCTGCCGCTGACCCGGCTGGAGTTCGACCTGCTGCTGCACCTGGTCGCCCACCCGCGCCGGGTGTTCACCCGGCTGCAACTGCTCAACGCGGTCTGGGGCTACGAGCACGCCGGCGTCCGCACCGTCGACGTGCACGTGCGTCGGTTGCGCGGCAAGGTCGGTGTGGACGTACCGCTGGTCACCACCGTCTACGGCGTGGGCTACCGGCTGGCCGACGACGCCCGGGTCACCATCGACCGCACGGGCTGACCGGCGTCACCGACCCGCCCGGCACGGGGCAGGATGGTCCGGTGCGCATCCGCCCCATCTCGCCCGACCTGCTCGTCGACGAGCTGGCCAGCCGGCTTGCCGACGCCGCGAGTCGCGCCGCGACGGACGCCGCGAGTCGCGCCGCGACCGGTGCCGCCCGGGCGGCCCGGCTGCGGGTGGCGGTGGACGGCGCTCCCGCCGCCGGCGCCGACGACCTGGCCGCCGCGCTCGTCGACCCCCTACGCGCCCGGGGTCGTCCGGTGCTGCACGTCCGCGCCACCGACTTCCTCCGCCCCGCGTCCCTGCGTTTCGAGTTGGGCCGCACCAACCCCGACTCCTTCTACGAGAACTGGGTCGACGAGGCCGGGCTGCGTCGGGAGGTGCTCGACCCGGCCGGTCCGGGCGGCACCGGGCGGCTACTCCCGTCCCTCTGGGACGCCGACGCCGACCGGGCCAGCCGCGCCCGGTACGTACAGCTGCCACCCGGGGGTGTCGTCCTGGTCAGCGGCCCACTGCTGCTCGGCGGTGGCCTGCCCTTCGACGTCACCGTCCACCTGCAGTTGTCCCCGGCGGCACTGCGCCGCCGTACCGACCCGGCCCAGGAGTGGGCGCTGCCCGCCTTCGACAGGTACGCCGAGGAGGTCGTTCCGGCGAGCTTCGCCGACGTGGTGGTCCGGGCCGACGACCCCCGCCATCCGGCGCTCGTGGAGGCCGACGGCGACGCCTGACAACAGTCGGGAAACCGTCGGTTTGTTCGGCTCGTCCGGCGGGTACTCGCCCGGCTCACAGGGCGCGGGTGACCGCCCGCGTACCGAACGCGACCGTGACCGGGGCACGACGCCGCCGGCACCCGGTTCCCGTGAGCCACAGGCCCAGGAAAGGCAGGCAGCGATGCTCGTCCACGACACGGTCGGTACCACCCGTCCCCAGGCGGAGATCGACCAGATTCGGCTCTCCCTGCAGGCGCGCTACGACGAGCTGACCGCCGAGTACGACCAGGCCGTGCTCCAGAGCCAGGTGCTGCGGCTGGTGGAGGTCGGCGACACCGCCGGCGACGACCAGGCCGACAGCGGCACCAAGACGGCCGAGCGGGACACCGCGCAGTCGCTGTTGCGTACCATCCTCGACCGCCGCGCCCAGTACGAGCACGCCCTCGGCCGGCTCGCCGAGGGCACCTACGGCTGGTGCGAGGGGTGCTCGGCGGCGATCCCGGTGGAGCGGCTGGAGATCTTCCCGGCCGCCACCACCTGCGTGTCCTGCAAGCAGACCCGCGAACGGCGAGCGGCCTGAGCGACACCAGCGGTTGCCGGTCGGTCCACAACGCGATGGACTTCACCCATGGGTGACATCCTGGTGGGCACCGCGTCCTGGACCGACCGCACCTTGCTGGACTCGGGGTGGTATCCGCAGACCGCGGACACCCCGGAGAAGCGACTGGCCTACTACGCCCGCACGTTCCCGCTCGTCGAGGTGGACGCGACCTACTACTCCCCGCCCGCCGAGGCGACCGCGAGGCTGTGGGCCGAGCGCACCCCCGAGGGTTTCACCTTCAACATCAAGGCGTTCAGCCTGTTGACCGGGCATCCGACCCGGGTCAGCGCCCTCTACAAGGACCTGCGACCGGAGACCGACAAGAAGAACGTCTACCCCGACGACCTGCCCGCGCAGGCCTACGAGGAGGTCTGGACGCGGTTCCTGTCCGCCCTGGACCCACTCGTCGAGGCGGGAAAGTTGGGCGCGCTGCTGTTCCAGTTCCCGCCCTGGTTCACCATCAAGCGGGCCAACAAGCAGTACCTGCTGGAGGTGGCGAAGCGCTGCGCGCCGCTACGCGCTGTCTACGAGTTCCGGCACGCCTCCTGGTTCGACGGCGACAACGCCGACGAGACGCTGACCTTCCTGCGCGAGCACAACCTGCCGTACGTCTGCGTGGACATGCCGCAGGGCCACCGCTCGTCGCTGCCCCCGGTGCTGGCCGCCACCGCGGACCTCGCGGTCGTGCGGTTCCACGGCCACAGCGACAAGTGGACAAGCAAGGACATCCACGAGAAGTTCGGCTACCACTACTCCAAGCGGGAGCTGGCCGACTGGGCGCCGAAGCTGCGCGAGCTGGCCGACCAGGCCGGCCAGACCCACGTGCTGATGAACAACTGCTACCGGGACTACGCGCAGACCAACGCGACGACCCTGGCCGGGCTGCTCGGCGCGGACTGACCGTCGGCTCACCCGATCGGGGTGGGGCCGGCTCACCCCGTCCGCCGGCAGGGTGGACACGGTGGGTGCGGCCGCCTGGGAGGGTGGCCGCCGCCGGAGACGACACGGAGGTGACGGGGGATGACGGTTCGAGTGGTGACGGATCGACGGCGTGGAGCCGTCCTGCACGTGGTCGGCACACCCGACAACGCCCGGCGCGCCCCGCAGGGCAGCCCGGTGCGGGCCCGCCGTGGCCCGGTGGGGCCGCCACGTCGCAGCGACGACCGACGGTGGGACAGCACGGAACGGGGGTCGACCGATGGCTGACGCGATGATCTCAGCGTTCGAATCGTCGTTGGACAAGACGAACCTCATTCTGAAGGACATCGAGAACGCCTACGGCTGGCCCAAGGATCGGCGCAACCAGTCGTACGCGGCGCTGCGCACGGTGCTGCACCTGCTGCGCGACCGGCTGCCGGTGGACGAGAGCGTGGAGTTCGCCCAGCAGTTGCCGGTGCTGGTGCGGGGCATCTACTTCGACGGGTGGGTCCCGTCGGACGTGCCGATCAAACTCAACCGGGACGACTTCCTCTACGAGGTCCGCCAGGGCTTCCCGTACGACGCGGAGGGCGGCCCGGAGCGGGTGACGCAGGTGGTGCTCGACACCCTGCGCCGACACGTCACCCAGGGCGAGTGGCAGGACGTGAAGGACACCATGCCCGCCGACCTGGCCACGATGATGCCCTGACAGCCTGACGCGTCCGAGCCCGCCCGACTGTCGTTGGGCGGGCTCAGTCGCCGTCGTTGGGTGGGCTCAGTCGCCGGAGGTGTCCGCCTCGGCGGCGGTCGGCACCCGGGACACCGGATGCCCCGTCCGACGGGCGAGCGCGGCGAACGCCACGGCGTCCACGATGGCGGCGCCGCCCGGGTCGTTGTTGAAGTACACGTACGCCGGCTCGTCGGCGCCGAACGCGTCGGCCAGCCGGTGCGCCCAGGACCGCAGCGCGGCACGGCCGTACCGGGGCCAGGGGCGGGCCCGGCCCTCGTGCAGCCGCAGGTAGCCGAAGTCGGTGGTGCGCCAGCGCGGGGCCACCGGCCGTCCGAGCCGGTCCGCCCAGACCAGGGCCGCCCGACGCCGTTCCAGCACCGCCCGGGTGGCGTCGGTCCACCAGGACGGGTGCCGAGGCTCCACCGCGACCCGCACCTCGGCGGGAAACAGCCGCAGTGTGGCGTCGAGCGCCTCGACGTCCACCCGCAGGTTCGGTGGCAGCTGCACCAACACCGGGCCGAGCCGGTCACCGAGCGCGGTGGCACGCCCAAGGAACCGCGCCACCGGCTCGGCCGGGTCCCGTAACCGCTTGATGTGGGTGAGATAGCGGCTCATCTTCACCGCGACGCAGAAATCCGCCGGGGTGCGTGCCCGCCAGGCGGCGAAGGTGTCCCGCTCGGGCAGCCGGTAGAAGGCGTTGTTGACCTCCACGGTGGCGAACCCGTCGGCGAAGTGCTCCAGCCACAGCCGCTGTGGCAGCTGCCGCGGATAGAAGCGGCCCCGCCAGTCCCGATACTGCCAGCCGGACGTACCCACCAGGATCACCGTCTCATCCTGACACTCTGCGCCGCCGCCCGCGAACCGCCCGTGTCGCCCCGCTTCGACGTCTACGGTGAGGGTTAGAGAAGATCGCGCGTGGGGTACCACCCGCAGCACGACGGACCCCGGCGTACGGCGGGGCGGCACACCCGAGGGAGTACCGATGGCACTCAACGACGACGACATGCAGACCACGGGCGGCGGCGGCCTGGAAGGCCCGGCCGACGGTGGCGCGACCCCCGGTCACCAGGACGGTGGCGCTGACGGTGGCGCGGAGGGCCCGGCCGACGGTGGCGCGACCCCCGGTCAGCACGACGGTGGCGCTGACGGTGGCGCGGAGGGCCCGGCCGACGGCGGTGCGACCCCCGGTCAGCACGACGGTGGCGCTGACGGTGGCGCGGAAGGTCCCGCCGACGGCGGTGCGACGCCGGGTCAGCAGGACGGTGGCGCCGACGGCAGCGCCCGGTAGCGGCACACCATGACGCACCTCGACCCGCCGGGCGGCCACGGCCGCCCGGCGGTTTCGTCCGCAACCGCCACCGCCGCGCTGGCCCGCTGCGTCTCGGTCGAACCGGCCAAGTTCGCCGCCGCGCACTGGGGCCACACCCCGCTACTGTCCCGCGCCGCCGAGCTGCCCGACCCGGCCGGCTTCACCGACCTGCTCAGCCCCGCCGACGCCGACGAGTTGCTGAGCCGGCGTGGTCTGCGTACCCCGTTCCTGCGGATCGCCAAGGACGGCCAGTTGGTGCCCGCGGCGCGCTGGACCGGCGGCGGTGGTGCCGGCGCCGAGATCGGCGACCAGGTGCTCGACGAGCGAGTCCTGGAGCAGTACGCCTCCGGCGCCACACTGGTGTTGCAGGGTCTGCACCGGATCTGGCCACCCCTCGTCGACTTCGCCCGTGACCTGGGCCTCGCGCTCAACCAGCCGCTACAGATCAACGCCTACCTCACCCCGGCCGGCAGCCAGGGCTTCGCCACCCACTACGACACGCACGACGTGTTCGTCCTGCAGGTCGACGGCCGCAAACACTGGCGGATCCACCCGCCGGTGCTGCCCGACCCGCTGGAGAAGCAGCAGTGGGGTGGCCGTGCCGACGAGGTCGGCGCGACCGCGCAGGGCCCCGCCGCGCTGGACGTGGTGCTCGCCCCCGGCGACGCCCTCTACCTCCCCCGGGGCTGGCTGCACAGCGCGCAGGCGCAGGACGCCAGCTCGCTGCACCTGACCGTGGGCATCCGGGCGCTCACCCGCTACGCCCTGGTCGAGGAGTTGCTGGCGCTGGCAGCCGAGGACCAGCGGCTGCGGGCCACCCTGCCGTTCGGCACCGACGTCGCCGACCCGGACGCCATCGAGCCGGAGCTGACCGAGACGGTGGAGGCGCTGCGCGACTGGCTGCTGCGCGCCGACCCGGGCGCGGTCGCCGCGCGGCTGCGCCAACGAGCCTGGCCGGCTGCCCGCCCGGCGCCCATCCGACCACTCGCTCAGGCCGACGCGTTGGCCGCACTGGACGCCGACACACGGGTCACCCTGCGGCCGGGCCTGCGCTGGCAGTTGGTGCCGCACGGGCCGGACACGGTGGCGTTGCGGTTGTTCGACCGCACCATCACCCTGCCCGTCGACTGCGAGGCGGCCGCTCGTGTCCTGCTCAGCGGCGCGGTCACCCGGGTCGGTGACCTGCCCGGGTTGCCCGACGACGCCGACCGGGTCACCCTGACCCGGCGACTGCTTCGTGAGGCCGTCCTGGTCCCGGCCTGAGCTACCCGGCGGTGGCCGCGACCAGCTCGATCCGGAGCGTGTGCGTGATCTCGTCGGTCAGCTCGCCCTCCGCGCCGACCGAGATCGTGCCCTGGTCGGTGACGCCGAAGACGAGTTCCACAGTGCCGGCCTTCAGCACCAGCGGGTCGTCACCGCCGCTGCCGGCGGCGACCACCGCGCGGATCGTGGTGATCGCGTCCACGAGGGTCGCCGCGACGGCGCTGTGCCGCAGCTCGTGCCGGTCCTGGAGATCCTCGGCGACGAGCGTGATGTCGATCGTGTGGGTCTTCTGGTGGGATCGGCTGCCGGCCACCTTGACCTTCCAGCCGATCACCGGGACCCGGAAGTCCACGCCACCGCCGCCCTTCGTGGTGACGACCGCGCTCAGGATGAGCTGAACGGAGGCGACCCGCAGGTCCCGGCCCTCGTCGGTCGTGGAGATGCCGGCCTGCTCCACCGCGTACTTCACCGCCGACACCAGTTCCTCGACCGGCACGCTGTAGTCGGTCACCTCCATGCCGCGCCACCCTTTCCGTACGAGTTAGTTGTCGACAGGTCAGACGGCGGCGGTGGCGAACGGGTCGCCGTACACCGTGTAGGCCAGCCAGGTCGGGTCGAGCGGGTCGTCCTGCTGCTCGACGCGTGCGGCGAGGGCCGCCGCGCCGAGCGTGGCGCCGTCGGCGAGGGAGCGGTAGAACGCGGTCGCGAAGCGCGCCGAGCTGTCCGAGCGCACCGCCCAGAGCGTGCCGACGAAAGCCCCCGCCCCGGACGACATGAACTGCTGCGCCCAGCCGAGCATCGTGGTGTACGTCGGGGCCACGCCCGCGCTCCGGCACGCGTTGATGAACACGAGAGGGCCGGTCTCCGCCAGCAGTTTCCGGATGCTGGCCTCGGCGAGCAGGGTCGGTTTGAACCGGCCGCCGTCCATGTCGATGAACGAGCCGTCCGCCGAGAAGGTGTTGTGGCAGGCGAAGTGGGTCGCCCCCAACGCCCCCGAATTGATCAGGGCGAGGAGGTCGTCGGCCCTGGTGATGGGCTCGCTGTCGGCCGCGCCGAGGATCGCGCGGATGGCGGCGATCTCCTCGTGCGCGCCGGTTGGGGCCTTCGTCGGCACCACGAACCGCGGGTTGCGCAGGCCGACCGTCGCGTTCCGGTGCTGCCCGTAGGTGCGGCGGACCACGGGGACCTGCTCGACGAGGAAACCGGCATCACGCTGGGCGCTGAGCGGATAGAGCAGCTCCCACGGGACCACGTCGTGGTCGGTGGCGATCGTGAAGGCGCTCATGTCGCCGCCGACCTGCCAGAACTGGTCCCGCACGTCGGCCGGCACCAGCTCCGACCACAGCTGGATCCCCGCCGACCTGATGACCTCGCGGGCCATCGTCGCGCTGTAGCGGGAACCACCCCCGGCCAACTGCTGCAACTCCCGGATGGCGTGCTCCACCGCCGCGTTCGGCGTGTTCGTGACCGACTCGACGACCGGGGCGAACAGCGCCGCGTCGGACCGCAACTGGAAGGTGTATTGGCTGCCGTCGAACCGGACCTCCATGGTGACCTCGCCGGGCCGTGCCCGCGGGGCACCCATCGGCGCCGTCTTCGGCTGGCCGTCGCGGAACGGCCCACCGTCGGCGACGGAGACCTCGACGGAGACCTCGGTGAGGAACGTGCCGCCGGCCCAGGCCGTCACGTCGATGCGATGCAGACCCGGGGTACGCGCCCCGAAACCGAACCGGATCGGATCCGGATCGTCGTCGGGTGTGACCAGCACGGTCTGCTGGAGCGGGCCCTCGGAGTGCAGGCCGGCGGGCGCGTGGACGGTCACGGTGACCGGTGTGCCGGCGTCGGCGACGAAGAAGTGCCGCATCGGTGCCGTCACGGCGTCCGGATGGACGGATCGTCCCTCGGTGACGAGCCGAACCTCCACGCTCAGATCCTGCCCCGCCGGGACCTGGGTGGGCGCGCGCGCCACCAACAGCCGCTCCGGCGCCGGGGTGACGCCCGGAAATGACGAGGTCGGCGGTCCGGTGAACGTTGGTATCGCACGGTCCTCGCTGACGTAGGCCTCGTCGATGAGCATGGGGGGGACAGGGTTGCCCCTTGCGAGCACATCGAGGTAGAACTGCGGATCGGCGGACGTGACAGTGTCTGCCTCCTCCCGGAAATGGGCCCTCCGGGCCCGCTCCGGCCGCAACTCCGCTTGCTCGCGCCTGTCGTCCTGCGCCCGCTTCACCTCGCGCTCCCGCACATAGCGACCGACTCGTTCGTCGAGGGACAGCCGCACGCTTCTCAGGTCGAGGGTGATGCCGTCGAGAGCGGACGGGTCGTGACCGAGCCGTCGGCGGATGGCGGCCTCGGCTCGGATCACGTCGTCGACGCCGTACCGCGACGTGATCGGCCGGCAGGTGTCCAGCAGGAACTCGCGGACCAGTACCGCGGCGTCCGTGATCGCGCGTCGGACGATCCGCGCCGGGTCGGTCACCCGGAAACCGACGGCGATCGACGCCTCGAAGTGGTACGCGCCGCCCTCGGAGGGCAGCCGGAGGTCGACGACGACCGAGTGGGCGCGGGTGTCCACCTCGTAGCGCATCGCGTACCGGGCTACCAACCCCGGGTGCCGCCACGCCATCGGCCGGCCACCGTCGGCGACCTCCAGATCACCCTGACGGGTCGAGTAGACGATCGCCGCCGACGGCCCGTGGCTGGGGGGCGGCATGAACAATCGCACCGGCTCCACGCTGAGGATCAGGGGGATCGCTGGCCCGGCCGGTGCGGCCTCCGGGGCGAAACTCGTCGCCAGGTCGTCGACCAGGTAGGCGATGTCCGCCGGAGCGCTGGTCCTGTGGACCCGCCGGTAGTGCTGCTGGCCAAGCGGTCTGAGCGCCTCGGGCAGGCGCGTCCCACGTTGCAGTTCGGCGTTGTTCACCAGCACCGGAATGACCGGAACCTGCTGGGTGAGGGCGGCTACGACCGTCCGTCGCCTGATGCCCGGTAAGACTGCCGACTCGCCGGGCAAGCGAGGTTCGATCACGACGATGAGTGCCGCCGAGTCTGACAGGCGCCGAAGCTTGGCAGGGGTCAGAACCGCGCCGGGATCGTCGCGAACGACGCCGTCGCTGCCGAATCGGGCGGTCAGCGCGCCGTCGAGCAGGCGCGCGACGGTGTTGTCCCCGGCGGCGCGGTAACTGAGGTGGAAGCTGACCATTTGACGTACCGTATCGAAGATCGCGCGCTGATCTTCGCCGCACCGGCCGTCGGCTTCTCGACAACCCCTTGTGGACGCCCCGAGCGGTCAGCGGCCGAGCGCCAGCAGCAGCGCGGTGGTCAGCAGGCCCGCGCCGAGGACCACGGTGATCGGCCGGGGGCCGAGCACCGCGTGTCTCCGGTCGGCCAGCACCCGGGCCGGTGCCAGCCCGACGAGCGGCCCGAGCAGGGTCACCACCAGCGCCAACACCGGCATCCCGACCGCCAGGTCGCCGCCGTACCCGACGCCCAGCGCCCGTGCCCCGGCCCCCAGCGCGTACGCGAGCACCGCGCCGGCCACCCCGCAGAGCGCCAGCAGGGGGTTGACGGAGCCCGGCAGCTCACCCGGCTGCCCGGCCCGGTCGAGCAGGTCCCGGGCGCGGGTGAGCAGCAGCACCGCGTCGGTGGCCTCGCCGCCGTTGGCGGGAGCGGGCGGGCCGCCGAGGCGACGGGCACCGAGGCGGGTCCGCACCTGCTGCCACAGGTGTGCCACCTCGGCGTCGACCCGTTCCTGCTGCTCGCGCGCCTCGACGAGCTCCACCTCGGCGTCCTGGACCTGCTCGGCGGCGTCGGCGACGGCCTGTTCGGCGGCGGCGCACTGCCGCTCGTACCAGGTGTGCGCCTCGGCACGCTGCTCCTGCACCCGTGCGGTCAGCTCGGCCAGTCGCCGCAACTGCGCCGCGTACGTCTCACTGGCCACTGGTTCGTTCACCGCGACGGTCCATAGGGGATGATCACCTGGCCGGTGCGGTGGACCGCCCGGTCGAAGAAGAGCCCTCGCCAGGGGCGGGGATACCAGTCGGGGCCGCCGGTGCCCGGGTAGAGCGACGAACCCAGCTCGCCACCGTGCGCGTCCAGCGCCACCCAGGCCCCGATCTGGTCGGTGCGGGCGGCCGGCCCGCCGAGGTCGGCGCGCATCCGGGCCACCCCACGCCACCAGGCCAGCACGTGCGTGCGCCGTTCCGGCCCGTCGTGCAGGATCCGGCGTAGGTGTTCCAGGCCGGTGCGTCGGCCCGCGCGGGCGGCCAGTGTGCCGGCCGCCGCGTCGACCGCGAACAGCAGCAGGTAGTGCGGACTGCCCGGCCCGGTCAGCCCGTCGGCCGTCTCGGCCATCAGCTCGCCCACGGTCTCCTCGTCGTACCAGGCGGCGTCGTCGGCCAGGTCGTCGTAGAGGGCACGGGCCATCGGGTCGGCGTCCGCGTCGAGGCAGGCGATGGAGAACCGGGCGGTGCCCGGCGGGTGTTGGCGGGCCAGCGACCGGGCCGCCGCGTCGAGCACCGCGCACGCCTCGTCTACCCGGGTGCCCAGCACCGCGAGGTTGCGCCCCGGTGCGCGCGGCAGCCGCAGCGCCGCCGAACGGGACTGCACGTCGATGATCTCGCCGAGCAGGGCCACCGGGCTGCGCGGCACGCTCCCGTCCGGGGGTGCGGTGAGCGCCCGGAAGTCCGGCGCGTCGGCCAGCCGGGGGATCGCGTCGCCGTCAAAGAGTCGGGCCGGCGCCGCGTCGGGCGGGCGCATCCGCCACAGCCGGTGCTGCAACCCGCTCCACGTCTCCCAGTCGCTGGCCGACGGGATCCGGGCGACCTCGTTGCCCTCCACCATGCCCGACTCGGCGTTGACCACCGCGTGCCAGCGGGGCAGCGACTGCGCCGCGTCGTTGCGCTCGGCGAGGATCCGCAGCGCCTTGGGCAATGCGATGCGCAGCGTGAACTGGGCGACCAACGCCGGGCGGCCCCACAGCGCCTCGATGCCCCGCACGTCCTGCGAGGCGAGCACCAGGTGGATGCCCTGCGACCGGCCGCGCCGGGCCAGGTCCTCCAGCAGGTCGGCCGCCTCCCGGGCGACCACGTCCCGACCGGCCAGCAGCATCTGGAACTCGTCGACCACCGCGACGATCCGTGGCCAGTGCCCGTTCGGGTCGACGGCCCGCAGCTCGGCCAGCTTGGTCACCTCGTGCTTCTTGGCCGCGTCGGCCCGCCGGCGCAGCTCCTCGGCGAGGAACCGCAGCAGCGCCAACCCGAACTCCCGGTCGGTGTTGACGTTGATGCCGACCAGGCGCATGTGCGGTAGCCAGCTCGGGTCGCGCCGGCCCTGCGCGAACCGCGCGAAGGACACCCCCTCCTTGAAGTCCAGCAGGTAGAACTCCAGCTCGGCGGGGGAGTAGCGGGACGCGAGGGCGCCGATCCACGCGAAGATCAGGTTGGTCTTGCCGGTGCCGGACGGCCCGCCGATCAGCGCGTGCGGCGGGTAGTCACCCAATGTCAGCCGCACCGGCCGGCCCTGCGGCCCCTCACCGATCGGGGCGGTCAACCCGTCGGCGGAGTCCTCCCGCCACATCAGCTCGGGCGGGGGCAGCAGGTCGGCGAACGGGGTCGGTGGTGGGCCCGCGTTGACCTGTGCGGCGATCTCCCGGCAGGTCTCGGTGACGAGCGTCGCCGGTGGCGGCGGGTCCAGCCGGATCGGCAGCCCGGCCGACCCGCCGATGCGCGCACCGGAGGCACCGGCCACCACCCGGGTGACCGTCGGATCGTCCGGCACCGGCACACCGTGCACCACCAGGTGCACCCCGCACGCCGGGCCGGCCCGTACGACCCGGTCCAGCTGGCCGCGCTCGTGCCGGTTCAGCTCGTCACCGCCGAGTAGCACCGCCACCCGCCACGGTTCGGGTCGTCGGCCGGTCGCCGCGGCCAGTTCCCGCAGCGAGGCGTACTCGCCGGCGAGGACCGTCTCGTTGATCCGGCGGATCTGCTCCACCAGGTCGTCCAGCAGTGGACCCAGCCCGCCGGGGCCGACGAAGGTGAGCAGCCCCGCCGTGCCCAGCGGTGCGAACCCGGCCAGGCCCCCACCGAGTTGCTCCGGGTCGTACCCGGTCAGCCGGACCGCGCCGGGGGTGGCGCGGCCGGCGGCCCGCAGCAGCAACGCGGACACCACCGCGTCGCAGCCGGCCCGGTCGTTTCCGGAGAGGTGCACGTGGCCGGCGTCGAGGAGCGGCACCAGCGCGGGCACCGGGTCGACGCCGTCGATCCGGACCGTGCCGACCCGCAGCGCGCCGGGCGGCTCCGCCCGCCGGGTCGGCGTCGGTGCCCACCCCGCCCAGTCGGCCCCCGCGCAGCCGGGCGCCTCCTGGCGGGCGGCGTCGGCGGCGCGCCGGGCCAGCTCGGCGATCCGGGCGGAGTAGCGGGCGTCGATGTCGGCGATGCGGCGGTCCCGTTGGGCGCCCACCCGTTCCGGTACGACGGCCGCCGCCCGCTGGACCCGGGCCAACCGTTCCCGCCCGGCGGTCAGCTCCGCCTGCGCGGCGGACAGCCGGGTACGGGTGGCACCCAACGCCTCGGCCAGGGTGTCCCGGACGCGCCTGGCCAGCTGACCGCGCCGATCAGCCATCGGAGCCCCGACGGGTCGGCGCGTCGCGCCACGGGCTGCCCGAGCGCGGCGCCAGGCCACCGGGACGCGGCGGCAGCCCGTCGGGACGCGGCGGCAGCTCATCGGGGCGCGGCGGCAGCTCCTCCGAGCGCGGCGGCAGACCACCGGAGCGTTGCCCACCGGCAGCGCCCGGTCGTTGCGCCGCACCGCCGGCACGCGAACCCACGCCTCCCGCCCGCCCAGCCCCGCCCGACTGCCCGGTACCCGCCGGTCGAGCGGCCCGCGCCGGTTGCTGCGCCCCGCCTCGTTGCTCCGCCCCGCCTGGTCGTTCTCCGGCGCCCGGTTGCCCCGCGCCCGCCGGCTCTTTCGGGCCCGAGGGGAGGTCCCGGCCGAGGCGGGCGAGCAGCAGCCCGGTCGCCACGCCGGCGGTCACCGCGGAGTCGGCGGCGTGCGTCGGCTCCCCGGAGGCGCGTGGCGGCGGCATCCGGCACACCCGGGTCAGCAGCGTCTCCAGCACCGGCGGCGGCAGCCCGGGCAGCAGGTCGCGTACGCGCCCGTCCAACTCGCCACGCAGCCGAGGGAGGTCGGCGGCGCGGGGCGGGTGCCCCAGCAGCTCACCGGCGAGCTCGCGCAGCAGTGGTGGCGCCAGCGCCGCCATGCCCAGCCCCACGTCGGCCGGGGCCCGCCGCAGCTCCTTGCGCAGCCGGTCCCGGTCGCCGGAGCGGACACCACCCACCACCCGGCGCAGCAACTCCTGGGAGTCGCCCACCCGCTCGTCGGGTTCGTCGTCGGAGCCCTCGCGCCCGCCGGTCAGCTCCGCCACCCGCACCGACCACCAGCGGCGCATCCGAACCTGCTCGGTCGACTCCGGCGCGACCGCGGTGGGCCCGGCCGCCGGTGGGGTGTCGTGTCGGGGAGCGCGTTGCTCAGGGCGGGGCGCCGGGGACCCGTCCGCGCCGAGCCCGATCGCCGCCAGGTACGCCGAGAGCTGTTCCTGGGCGACGCGCAGCGCGTAGCCGGCGCTCTCGGCATGTTCGGTGGCGGCGGACAACTCCGGCACCCCCATCGGGTTGGCCGACTCCTGGCGGACCCAGCGCAGACGCTCCGCCGCGAGGCCGAACTTCTCCAGCGCCTGCCCGAGCAGCGCGACCGGGAACTCCTCGCTGGCGGCGCGGACCTGCCCACCCACGTCCTCGATGATGGACACGACGGCCTACAGGGTCGCGACGTAGAGCTGCGCCTGCTCGACCGCGACAAGTGTCGCGGCGAGACACTCCTCCAGCTCCTGGCTGGCCTGCGTCAGCGACGCCTGGGCCGCCTCCACGGTCTCGTGCCCGCTGCCCTCCAGCGCACCGGCGAGGGTCTGCTGCGCCTCGGCCAGTTTCTCGCCGGCGGCCTGCACGGCTGTCTGCCCGTCACCGATCTGTTGGAGGGCGACATCGATGGCAGCCTTCAGCTCGGCGACGCTCGCCACGGCGGAACCTCCTGGGGGCGGGGAGATCTCCATTAGAGCCTATCGGCCGCGCCGAAAGAACATCCGCCCTGTCGGTGTTCCTGCCCACCTGTCCGGTAGGGGCCCTGAAGTGCCGGGAGTCCGTTCTGTGGGACTCCCGGTGCGAGAACTTCTCAATTATCGCGCAGCCAGCGGGGCCCGTACACCTCCGCGCCCAGGGCGGTGACCCGCTCGCGCAGCTCCCGGTCCGCGGTGACCACCAGCCGGCGCCGCCGCGGGGCGCCCGCGACCAGGTCGACCACGCTGTCGTCGCCGGAACCCGGTGCGGAGACCACCCGGACGCCGTCGGTGCCCGGCACGTCCCGCGCGGCCCCCTCGACCACGAGCACCACCTCCACCGGGGCGGGCAGTCGTTCCGGCAGCCCGATGGTCGCCACCGGGGCGAGCGAGTCGCGCAGACGGGCCGCCGCCCCGGCACGGTCACGCCACCACCCGTTCGGGCGGGAGCCCACCACGTTGGCGCCATCCACGATCAGCAGCGGGGTCTCATCCATCCCGTCAGCCTGCCACCAACGGCCGGCCCCAGCCCGACGCCACTCCCGGAATGCCGGTGCTCCGCCTCCCGCGGCGTTTGTCGGGGCGCGCGCCGGGTAGCCCCTGCCGACCGTGCCGCGCCCTACTGCGGAGGACAGACATGATGGGACCCGGTGACACCGGCTCCGACCCGTGGGACGAATTCCTGGCCAGATACTTCGGTCGGGGCGAGGGAGGACGCCGACCGCCGCACCGGGTCGACATCACCCGACTGATGACCGCCGACGCCCGGGAGATGCTGGCCGACGCGGCCCGGCGGGCCGCGCAACGCCACAGCAGCGACCTGGACACCGACCACCTGCTCTGGGCGGCGCTGCAACGCGAACAGCTCCGTGACCTGGTACGCCGGGCCGGAGCCGACCCGGACACCCTGCTCAACGCCCTCGGCGGGAAGGGCGACGGCGCACCGCGCGGCGAGGTGCCGCCCAACCTGTCGTTGACCCCGGCCGCCAAGCGGGCGCTGCTCGACGCCCACCAGCTGTCCCGGGCGATGGGCGCCAACTACATCGGCCCCGAGCACATCCTGATGGCGTTGCCGCTCAACCCGGAGTCGCCGGCCGGTCGGATGCTGGCCGCCGGTCGGATCCAACCCGAGTCGTTGCAGGCCGCCAACGCCGAGCGCGGGCCGATGACCGGGCCCAAGCCGGATCGCGGCACGCCCACCCTGGACCAGTACGGCCAGGACCTCACCGAGTTGGCGCGGATGGACCAGATCGACCCGGTGATCGGGCGGGCCGACGAGATCGAGCAGGCCGTGGAGATCCTGTCCCGGCGTACCAAGAACAACCCGGTGCTGATCGGCGAGGCCGGCGTCGGCAAGACCGCCATCGTCGAGGGGTTGGCCGAACGGATCTGCGACGGCGACGTGCCGCAGACCCTGCTCGGCAAACGGGTCGTCCAACTCGACCTGGCCGGCCTGGTCGCCGGTACCCGCTACCGGGGCGACTTCGAGGAACGGCTGAAGAAGGTGATCGACGAGATCCGGGCGCACCGGGACGAGCTGATCATCTTCATGGACGAGATCCACACCCTGGTCGGGGCGGGTGGCGCCGGCAGTGAGGGCGGAATGGACGCGTCCAACATGCTCAAACCCGCCCTCGCTCGCGGCGAGCTGCGGGTGATCGGCGCGACGACGCTCGACGAGTACCGCAAGAGCATCGAGAAGGACGCCGCGCTGGCCCGGCGATTCCAACCGGTGCTGGTGCCCGAGCCCAGCGTCGACGACACCATCGCCATCCTGCGCGGGCTGCGCGACAGGTACGAGGCCCACCACCAGGTGCGCTTCACCGACGAGGCGTTGGTCGCCGCCGCCGAACTGTCCGACCGGTACGTCACCGACCGGTTCCTGCCGGACAAGGCCATCGACCTCATCGACCAGGCCGGCGCGCGGGTGCGGTTGCGGACCCGCACGCCCGCCGCGGACGTGCGGGAGTTGGAGCAGGAGCTCGACGAGGTACGCCGGGACAAGGAACAGGCCGTCACCGACGAGCAGTACGAGCGCGCGTCCGCCCTGCGCGACCGGATCTCCGAGCTGGAGGAGAACGTCCGCCGCGCGAACGGCGAGGACGGCTCGTCCGGATCCCAGGTGCCGGAGGTGGGCCCACAGGAGATCGCCGAGGTGGTCTCCCGGTCCACCGGCATTCCGGTCAGCCAGCTCACCGAGGAGGAACGGGACCGGCTGCTGCGCCTGGAGGGGCAACTGCACCAGAAGGTGGTCGGCCAGGACGACGCGGTCTCCGCGGTCGCCGAGGCCGTCCGTCGCTCCCGGGCCGGACTGGCCGACCCGGAGCGGCCGATGGGCAGTTTCCTGTTCCTCGGCCCAACCGGCGTCGGCAAGACCGAGTTGGCCCGTGCCCTGGCCGAGGCGCTGTTCGGCGAGGCGGACCGGATGGTCCGGGTGGACATGAGCGAGTTCCAGGAACGGCACACGGTCAGCCGGCTGGTCGGCGCCCCGCCCGGGTACGTCGGCTACGAGGAGGCCGGCCAGCTCACCGAGGCGGTGCGTCGCCGCCCGTACGCGGTGGTGCTGCTCGACGAGATCGAGAAGGCCCACCCGGACGTGTTCAACATCCTGCTCCAGGTGCTCGACGACGGGCGGTTGACCGACAGCCAGGGCCGCACGGTGAACTTCAAGAACACCGTACTGATCATGACGAGCAACCTCGGCTCGGAGCTGATCACCGGCGCCCAGCGCTCGGTCGGCTTCGGCAGCGGTGCCGTGGGCAGCGAGCAGGAGAACGACGAACTGCGTGAACGGTTGATGCGCCGGCTACAGGAGAACTTCCGCCCGGAGTTCCTCAACCGCATCGACGAGGTCATCATCTTCCGCCGGCTGGAGGCCGAGCAGTTGCGCGACATCACCGCGCTGCTGCTGGAGGACACCCGCCGCCGCATGCACGCCCAGGACCTGCAGGTGGAGTTCACCACCGCCGGCATCGACTGGCTCGCCGAGCACGGCTACCAACCGGAGTTCGGTGCCCGTCCGCTGCGTCGGGTCATCCAGCGGGAGGTGGACAACCACCTGTCCCGCATGCTGCTGGAATCGGCGATCTCACCGGGACAGAAGGTCACCGTGGACGTCCGCGACGGCGCGCTCACCTTCGACGTGACCGCGGGTGAGCGGGGGTACACCGCCGCCACCACGACGCACCCGCGATGAGCGGGCCGGCGCGACGAGGGGAAACCGAGGACCCGCACGAGCCCGCGGGACACCGGGACGAGGACGACCACCCCGACCCGATCCTGGCGCCGCCCACCGCGAACCCCCGCCGGACGCGGGTGCCCGCGGAGGGCCTGCATCCGAAGACCGACCAGGACGAACCACCGCCTGCGAGAGGAGACCCGATGGTACGCGAAGCGCGGCTCGACCCCGAGGTGGAAGTGCTCTGGGAAGACTTCCACGCCGAGGTCAACGTCCCGTCGGAGCAGCTGCGGACGTGGTTGCTGACCCGCGGCTCCGGGGAGGAGTCGTTCGGCCCGAACCCGACCCTCGACCTGCCCCAGCCGGGCCGGGAGATCCTCAAGGTGCTGAACAAGCGCAAGGTCGACCTCACCCCGGAGGACATCGAGGTGATGCGGGAGGCGGTCGAACGGATCCGCGAGCTGATGGACGCCAAACCGTCGCGCGGCAACGCCGACGACACCTGGCGGCACTCGCTGCTCGACCTGGGGCACGACCCGCTCGTCGAACGCTGATCGAGCCCACGTACGACGGTGCCGTCCCCCGCGCGGGGGACGGCACCGTCGCGCCGGCTACTGACCCTGGTCCGGTTCCAGGCTGGCGATGGTCAGCCCCGCCGCGTCGGCGGCGGCGTCCCGTTCGGAGCGGGTCTGGTCCTCCCGGGTGAGCAGGTTGGCGTACTCGGTGACGGCCGCCGGGTCGGGCACCTCCGGCAGGCGGCGCAGGAACGCCTCCACCGCACGGGTGGCGGCGGTGTGCGCGGCAGCCGCCTCGCGGAGCAGTTCGCGGTCGTCGGCGGGCGGGTAGAGGTCGGTCATGTCCGCCAGATACCCGGCCCACGGCGGTTCGCACCGCCACCGGCCGGGAATACCCGCTCAGACCGGTCGGATCCCGCTGGGTTGCCGCACACCGAACCCGGGATTGCTCAGCAGCCAGGACAGGTATTCCGGATGCGGGGCCAGCGAGTCGACGTACGCCGCCTTGGCCGTCTCCAACACCAGATCGGCGCCCTGGGCGGCGGGGGAGTCCGGGTGCCAGCCGAGCAGGAGCCGCCAGCGCAGCGGTGTGCCGGCGATCCGGCGGGTCACCAGCCCGGCCACCGGACGGAACGTCGCCTGGCACAGCGCCACCCCCACCCCGGCGTCCACCAGGTCGACACAGCCGCGGATGTCGGTCTCGTACACCTTGCGGGGGGTGAAGCCGGCGCGGGCGCAGGCGGCGGCGAAGCAGTCGCCGAAGCAGCCGTCGCCCGGGGCGGCCACCCACTGTTCGTGGCGCAGGTCCGCCAGACGCACCTCGTCGTGTGCCGCGAGGGGATGCGTCTCGGGCAGCAGCACCAACACCGGGTCGATGGCCACCTCCTGCCAGCTCAACCCGAACCCGCCCGACGGGCTGGCGTCGCCGCACACCCCGGTGAGCGCGAAGTCCAGTCGGCCGCCGGCCACCAACTGCGCCAACTCGTCCACCGACCAGGAGGCGAACGTGGTGATCTGGGCGGGCGGCTGCGCGGCGGCCAACCGGTGCACCATCCGGCCCAGGATCGGGCTGTTCACCCCACCGAAGCGGTAACACGGCGGGGCGTCGCCAGCCCCGGCCAGGCGGGCGGCCTCGTCCTGCAAACCCTTCATGGCGGGCAGCAGCACCCGGGCCCGGGCCAGCACCAGCTCACCGAGCGCGGTGGGCCGGGCACCCCGCCGGTCCCGGTCGAACAGCGGGCCGCCCAGTGTCCGCTCGATGCGCTGGAGCTGGGCGGTCAGCGCCGGCTGGGCCAGGCCGAGCGCCGACGCCGCCTTCGTCACACTCCCCGTCTCCGCGATCGCGCAGACCACCCGCAGGTGACGCAGCTCCAGGTTCATACCGTGACGGTAGGACTACGCGTCAGTCGGCGGAATAGCCCGAGTGGATCGGTGATAATGAATGCACTTAGGGATCGCCGTCGCCCCTCACTCCCGAGGCGCCTGCGGCAGGTCCGCCAGGTACGTCGGCCGGCGGGTCACCGCGTCGAGCACCTTGTCCACCACCCCGACCGCCGGCTCGACGATCCGGTTCCACGGAGGGGTGGCCGGAGTGCCCGGGTGCGGTCGGGTCGGTGCCGCCTCCTCGGCGATCTCCAGCCGATTGCCGAGCCGGATCAGCTCCTCCTCGGTCGCGACCGCGCGCAGCTCGCTGACGAGCGCGCCCACCCCGTCGACGTGGTGGCGGACCCGCTCGGCGACCTCGGTCAACGCCTCGTCGGTCAGGCCCTTCAGGGCGCCGAGCAGGCTGGCGTCGGCGCTGATCTCGGCGTCCACCCGCTCGGCGGCGTCCGGCAGCGCGGCGCGTACCGCCGGCAGCAGATACTGCTCCTCGGCGGACAGGTGCCGCGACAGCGCGGCGGTGAGCACCGCCAGTCCCTCCTGCCCGGTGGCGTCCGGGCCGCTCAGCTGGTCCAGCAGCGCCAGCAGTTGACGGTGCTCCCGGTCGACGATGTCGGCGACATTGCGGCCACCGGGTCGGTAGCCCTCCTCGGGCGCGGGTGCGGGCGGCAGCGGCGGCAGGGGAACGGCGGACATGGTGCCCTCCTCGACTGGCGGGCGGAAGCTCCGGCAGGGGACGTACGGTCGTGGGCGGCGGTACCCGAACCCGGGGTCGGCGAAACCGGGCCCGTCGATGCGCCGGTCCGGGAAGGCCGGCGGGTCGAGGTCGTCAGCACCGGTGCGCCGGCGGGTCGGGGTCGTCCGCACCGGTGCGCCGGACGGTCGGCCGGCGCCGACTGGTATGAAGAGGCGATGACGAGCGATGCGGCCTCCGCCCGACCCGACCCCACCGCAGAGGTCGTGGACCTCTGCCGCGACCTGCTGCGCATCGACACCACCAACACGGGGGACAACGACACGAGCGTCGGCGAACGCCGCGCCGCCGAGTACGTGGCGGAGAAGCTCGCCGAGGTGGGCGTGGAGTCCGTCCTGCACGAGTCCGCACCGGGACGGGCGAACGTGGTGGCCCGCATCCCGGGCGCCGACCCGAGCCGGGGCGCGCTGCTGGTGCACGGCCACCTGGACGTGGTGCCCGCCGACGCCGACGAGTGGTCGGTGCACCCGTTCTCCGGCGAGCTGCGCGACGGCTACCTCTGGGGCCGCGGCGCGATCGACATGAAGGACTTCGACGCGATGGTGCTCGCCGTGGTGCGGCACTGGCAGCGCACCGGCGTGCGACCACCGCGCGACATCGTGCTCGCGTACACCGCCGACGAGGAAGCGGGCAGCGACTACGGCGCGCGCTTCCTGGTGGACAACCACAGTGACCTCTTCGACGGCTGCACCGAGGCGATCGGCGAGGTCGGCGGTTTCTCCTACTCGGTCAACGACAGCCAGCGGCTCTACCTCATCGAGACCGCCGAGAAGGGCATCGACTGGTTGCGGCTGCACGCCAAGGGCCGCCCCGGGCACGGCTCGATGGTGCACGACGACAACGCGGTCACCGCCCTCGCCGAGGCGGTCGCCCGGATCGGCCGGCACCGCTTCCCGGTGGTGGTCACCGACACCGTGCGCGCCTTCCTGGAGGAGGTCTCCGACCTGCTCGGCGTTGAACTGGACCCGGAGGACCCGGAGACGGCCATCGCCAAGCTCGGCCCGATCGCCAACATCATCGGCGCGACCATCCGCAACACCGCCAACCCGACGCGCCTGGGCGCCGGCTACAAGGACAACGTCATCCCCGGCCGGGCCACCGCCACCATCGACTGCCGCAGCCTGCCCGGCCAGTCCGAGCTGCTGGAACGGCAGCTGCGCGAGCTGATCGGCCCGGACATCGCGATCGAGTACATCCAGCGGCAGCCGGCGCTGGAGACCACCTTCGACGGCGACCTGGTCGAGGCCATGTCAGCGGCGCTGCGCGCCGAGGACCCGGGCGCGCGCCCCGTTCCGTACATGCTCTCCGGAGGCACCGACGCCAAGGCGTTCTCGCAGCTCGGCATCCGCTGCTTCGGTTTCGCGCCACTGCGGCTGCCCGCCGACCTGAACTTCTCGGCGTTGTTCCACGGCATCGACGAGCGCGTTCCGGTCGACGGACTACAGTTCGGCGTGCGGGTTCTCGACCGGTTCCTCCGCACCTGCTAGCCGCGCCCGGCGCGCGACCTCCTTAACGTGAAGGGACTGCCCCACATGACCGACCAGCACGGTGAGCTGGACGCCGCTCTCGAGCGGGTGATCGAAGCGGCCCGCCACCACCTGGCCGCCGTACGCGCCGCTCAGGGCCGCGTCGACGACGACGACGTCTGGCAGGCGTACGTGGCGTTGAACAACGCCTCCTTCGCGTACGACGAGCGGTTGCTCGACGCCTTCGGCGAGGTGACGCCGTGGGATGTCGACTCGATCGACCCGGACGAGGCCGACGAGCGCTTCGGCGGCCCCGAGGGCTCCGAGGCCAGCGACCCGCACCCCCGGGTGATCTCGGTGCGGCAGCGGCGCGACTACCGGGTGCCGAGCGTCGCCGCGCTGCTGCGGGTGGCCGAGGCGGCCCGCCGCGAGGGCACCCCGGAGGACGACGAGCCGGCACCGGTGGAGGGCGTCGGCGAGGCGGTGCTGGAGCTGCTGCAGAGCGGCGACGGCTCGCTCGGCGCGCTGGACGTCCCCGAGCTGGAGCCCCTCGACGGGGTGGTCATGGTCAGCGAGGTGGGCACCCCCGTCGACCTGGAGTCGTTCGACGATGACGACGCGGTCGGCCCGTTCCAGCCGGCGGCCGACGACCGGCTGGTCGGCCGGCTCGACGAGCACCCGTTCCTGGAGCTCGACGACGACCACGACCACGCCGGGCACCAGCACTAGGTCGGGTCACGCCCGGGGCCCGCTGAGGCCCCGGGCGTTCCCGCCCGTCCTCTCAGTACGACAGGCCCGGCTGGGGCTGGTTGACCCGTCGCCGTCGCAGCACGACCTGCCGGGTGCCGTCCCGGTACAACCGCACCCGGGCCAACTCCCATCCGGAGAACTCCGCCTGGATCGCCAACTGCGCCGCGGCCGTCAACCGGTCGACGTTCGGCGGCAGCCGCAGTGGCGCGTACTCGTAGTCCATGCCACCCATGCTGCCCAGCCCAGCGGCTGTTCGCCACCCCCTCGGGGGTGATCGACGCCGCTGCCCTGGGCGGTTCGTGCCCCGGAGTCCGCGCCCGCGTGTTGTCTCCTGGCCGGAAGCGGCGCCCGAGCCGCCTCTCCGTGCCCGGCGGGGAGCAGATCGTCGACCAGGCGGTACGCGGCGGCCTCGCGTCGATCGGACAGAATGTGTTCGGGCAGCCGTCGGCGGGCCGCCAGGGAGGAACGCGTGATGTCAGGGGAGCGGGGTCGGCTCGGTCGGTTCACCGAGGCGGTGCTCGGCGGCGCGCGGGCCGCCCGGGACCGGGCCCGTGAGCTGCGCGACGAGTTCCGCACCAGCGACGAACCCGAACGTGCCCTGGTCGCGCCCCTGCTGCCCGGGCAGGAGCTGCGCTACGTGGGGCTCGGCCCGGTCCGCGCCCCGGACACCCACAAGGCCGGCCGGCAGCTCGCCGACGTGATGGCCGACGAGTTCGTCGACTCGCTCGACCCGAAGGTGCTGTTCGGGCTGCTCAACATCGTCAACCCGGTGGTCTGGGTGGACGCGGTGCTGGCGCCGGTCCGGCTGGCGGCGGGCGTGCTGCTGCTGCCCGGCAAGGTCGGTGCCCTCGCCGCCGGTGTCCCGGAGGCGACCGAGCCGGCGCCGGGCCCGCCACACCAGCGGGTGCGGCGGGAGCCGATTGCGCTCACCGAGGAGCAGGAGGCGTTCCGCGCCCTGTTCCGGCTCAGCCTGTACCGCCCGCTGGCCGACCAGCTCGCCGAGATCGCCTACCTTCGCCGGTACGTCTTCAGCGGCGACCTCGCCACCCTCGCCGGCAGCCTGCTGCTCTTCCTGGAGCGCTACACGGGCACCCCGCTGGCGGTGACCGACACCCACCTGCACCTGCTGCGGATGGGGCCCCGTCCCGACGCCGACCGTCCCGACCGGCGGCAACCGCGGGTGCTGTGGAGTGTGCCACGCGACCGGGTGGCCCGCATCGACTCGGAGCGCGGCGCGACCGGGCTCGTGCAGCTGACGTCCACAATCGTCTTCGACGACGGCTCGTGGATCCGGCTCACCCAGCCCGCACTGCGCGACGACCAGTCGCGCTTCCTGACCGCGATCCACGACCTCCCCGGACATCGCCCAACACCCTGAAGCCGCGCCCCCGGGCGAGGAAGATCCGCGCAACATCGGGGTAGTTGCGCGGATTTTGGAACGGGGCGCGGCGTGGGGCTTGGGGCGGGGCCGGATCGGCACGGCTGCCGCCGTGACCTGGTCGCGTCGGTCAGCCGTCGCGTTCGGGGTAGCCGAGCGGCACCGCCGAGACGTCGTCCAGCGCGGTGGTGATCTCCTCGGGCAGGGTGATCCGTTCCACTCCGAGCGCGCCGAGCAGCTGCCCGACCGTCCGTGCGCCGAGGATCGGCGCGGTCACCCCCGGCCGGTCCCGGATCCAGGCCAACGCCACCTCCAGCGGCGACACCCCCAGCCCACCGGCCGCCGTCGCCACCGCCTCGACGATGCTGGAACAGCGCGGCTCCAGGTACGTCGAGACGAACCGCTCGAAGTGCGGCGACGCGGCTCGGGAATCCGCCGGACGGCCGTGCCGGTACTTGCCGGTGAGGACGCCCCGACCCAACGGTGACCAGGGCAGCAGGCCGAGGCCGAGCGCGTCGCACGCGGGCAGCACCTCCCGCTCGACGCCCCGCTCCAGCAGCGAGTACTCCACCTGGGTGGCGACCACCGGCGCACGGCCCGGCCAGGCGGTCTGCCAGGCGGCGGCCCGCGCGGTCTGCCAGCCGGAGAAGTTCGACACGCCGACGTAGCGGACCTTGCCGCTGGCCACCGCGTGGTCCAGTGCGGCCAGGGTTTCCTCGAGCGGGGTGTCCGGGTCGTACCCGTGCACCTGGAACAGGTCGACGTGGTCGGTGCCGAGCCGACGCAGCGACGCGTCCAACGTCCGCAGCAGGTGCCCCCGGGAGCCGTCGCGGCGTCGGCCGCTGCCCGGACGCAACCCCGCCTTCGTGGCGATCAGCAGCTCGTCGCGGGGCACGAGGGAGCCCAGCAACGAGCCGATCACCGACTCGGCGTCGCCGTCGCCGTACACGTCGGCGGTGTCGATCAGGTTGCCCCCGGCGTCGAGGTAACTCTTCAGCTGGGCGGCCGCGTCGTCGGCGTCGGTGTCCCGGCCCCAGGTCATGGTGCCGAGCGCGAGCCGGGAAACCGCCAGCCCGCTTCGGCCGAGCGGTCGCTGTTGCATGGGTGAACCTTATTTCGAACCTGGCGCTACGGATATCCTCGCTCCCGTATCTTCGCCGGTTCTGCCGGTTCCGCCGCTCTGGGCTGCCCCGATGGAGGGGGGAGCATTCGTGGAGAGCCGGTGATCGAGTCCGTTTTCGGCATTGCGTAACCTGGTGCGACCTGTGCCACGGATGGGGGAGGACCAGTGCGACTCGGGCTCAGTCTCGGATACCAGACAGCGTGGAGCACGCCGGCCGACCATCTGGCCCTGGCCCAGGAGGCGGACCGGCTGGGCTATTCGGTGGTGTGGGCGGCGGAGGCGTACGGCTCCGACTCGCCCAGCATGCTCGCCTGGATGGCCGGCCAGACCGAACGGATCGACGTCGGCGCCGCGGTGATGCAGATCCCCGCCCGTACGCCGGCGGCCACCGCCATGACCGCCGCCACCATCGACGCGCTCTCCGGTGGCCGGTTCCGGCTCGGCCTGGGTGTCTCCGGTCCGCAGGTCTCCGAGGGCTGGCACGGCGTGCGCTTCGCCAAGCCCCTCGCCCGGACCCGCGAGTTCGTCGACATCGTCAAGCTGGCCATCGCCCGCAAGGAGGTGGCCTACGACGGGCAGCACTACACGCTGCCGCTGCCGGACGGCCCCGGCAAGGCCCTGCGGTTGGGCTTCCATCCACCCCGCGAGCACATACCGATCTACCTGGCCGCGGTCGGCCCGAAGAACCTGGAGCTGGCCGGTGAGATCGCCGACGGCTGGCTGGCGGTGTTCTACGCCCCGGAGTTCGCCGATGAGCAGCTCGCGTCGGTCCGCGCCGGCCGGGCCAAGGTCGGCAAGGAACTGGCCGGGTTCGACGTGGTGCCCTCGGTGCCCGTGGTGATCGGCGACGACGTGGCCTCCTGCGCCGAGCTCGTCCGCTGGTACGCCGCGCTGTACGTGGGCGGCATGGGCAGCCGCGAGCAGAACTTCTACAACCAGCTCGCCACCCGGATGGGTTACGGCGACGCCGCCCGCGACGTGCAGGACCTGTACCTGGCCAAGCGGCAGCGTGACGCCGCCGCGGCCGTACCCATGGAGTTCATCGACCGCACCTCCCTGCTCGGCCCGAAGGAGCGCGTCGCCGAGCGGATGCGGGAGTACGCTGCCGCGGGCGTCACCACGCTGTCGGTGACCCTGTTCGTGGCCGACCGGGACAGCGGCGTGCAGACCCTGCGTACCGTCGCGGAGGCACTTGAGCTCTCGGGAGTCGGCGAGTGACCTGGGTTGAGGCCATCGTCCTGGGCATCGTCCAGGGACTGACCGAGTTCCTTCCGGTCAGCTCGTCGGGGCATCTGCGGATCACCTCGGCGATCTTCTTCGACCGGGACGCCGGCGCGTCGTTCACCGCGGTCACCCAGCTCGGCACCGAGGCGGCCGTGCTGATCTACTTCGCCAAGGACATCTGGCGGATCACCCGGACCTGGTTGGTGGGCATCCGGGACACCTCGGTGCGCTCCAGCCTCGACTACCGGATGGGCTGGTACGTGATCGTCGGCTCGATTCCGATCGGGTTGTTCGGTTTCCTGTTCAAGGACCAGATCAAGACCGCCGGGCGCAACCTGTGGGTCGTGGCGACCACGCTCATCGTGTTCGCCTTCGTGCTGGCGTTCGCGGAGTACTGGGGGCGGCAGACCCGCACCCTGGAAAACTTCCGGATGAAGGACGGCATCGTGATGGGCTTCGCCCAGGCCATGGCGCTGGTCCCCGGGGTGTCCCGCTCCGGTGGCACGCTCACCGCCGGCCTGCTGCTCAACCTCACCCGGGAGGCGGCGGCACGGTACTCGTTCCTGCTGGCCATCCCGGCGGTGGTGATGTCCGGCGTGTTCAGCCTGGGGGATGTCTTCGAGCCCTCCGCCCCGGGCACCTCCGTGCCCACGGTGGCCCAGACGATCGTGGCCACCCTCATCGCCTTCGGCATCGGGTACGCGGCCATCGCCTGGCTGCTGCGCTATGTCGCCCACCACACCCTGTACGTCTTCGTGCTGTACCGGGTCGCGCTGGGCACGTTGGTCCTGGCGCTGCTGCTGACCGGTTCGATCGACGCCACCTGACCGACCCGTCGACGGCCCTCGGCCCTGCCTCCGGGCGGGACCGGGGGCCGCGGTCGTCATCCCCGCCCGCCGCCGCCCGCCGCCCGCCAGGCATGATCGACTCGACTTTCTTGACATCGCGCTGTCCGGGACGGTCGGACAGCCCGACTTCCTGAAAACCGAGTCGATCATGAAGCGCGGGCCGGCGGCACCGACCCCCGGCGGCGCGTACCTCAGGTGGTGGCTCGGAGCCCGCGGCCGTCCCGGGTGGGACGCAGGTCATAGGGTGGTCTCCGTGGCGACCCTTCTGCTTCTGCGACACGGCCGGACCACGGCGAACGCCGACGGCGGCCTGGCCGGCCGGCAACCGGTCGAGCTGGACGACACCGGGCGCGCCCAGGCCGCCGCGGCGGGTGAGCGGTTGCGGGCGGTGCCGCTGGCCGCCGTGGTGACCAGCCCGCTGATCCGCTGCCGGCAGACCCTGGAGTTGGCGCTTCCGCAGGCCACCCCGGTCGTCGAGGACGGGTTGATCGAGTGTGACTACGGCAGCTGGGAGGGGCAGCCGCTGAAGAAGCTCGCGAAGGAGCCGCTCTGGCCGGTGGTCCAGCAGCGCCCCAGTGCGGCGGTGTTCCCCGGTGGGGAGGCGATGGCGGAGATGGCCGCGCGGGCGGTCGCGGCGGTGCGCTCGTGGGACGCCCGGGTGAGCGCCGAACACGGGCCCGAGGCGGTGTGGCTGGCCTGCAGCCACGGCGATGTGATCAAGGCCATCGTGGCGGACGCGCTCGGCGTACACCTGGATCTTTTTCAGCGGATCGTGGCCGACCCGGCGTCGGTGACCGCGATCCGGTTCACGCCGCTGCGGCCGTTCCTGGTCCGGCTCAACGACACCGGCGGCGACCTGTCCGCCCTGGTGCCGCCGCCGCGCAAGCGGCGTCGGCGGGCTCCCCGCGCGGCCGACTCGGACGCCGCGGTCGGCGGTGGCGCCGGTGCGTCCTCGTGACGCCGCCGCCGGGCGGCCACCCCGCCGCGACACCCCCGCCTGATCGTGGGCCGGCCGACGGCGGGGCCGCCACGCCCGGTTATTGCCGCTGGTACGCCGGGCGCGCCGCCCTCCGGGCGAAACGGGTCGGTGGGGTGCGCGGTGCCGTGGCGGGCCGGATAGGGTCGTGGGTATGACCCACCAGGTGCACGCCTTCGAACCGCCGGAGCGGTTCGTCGCCGGGACTGTCGGGCCGCCGGGGGAGCGCGCGTTCTTCCTGCAGGCCCGCGGCGGCGGCAGGCTGGTCAGCGTCGCGCTGGAGAAGGTTCAGGTGTCCCTGCTCGCCGAGAAGCTGGAGGAGCTGCTCACCGAGGCGCAACGTCGCTTCGGGGTGGACCTGCCCGAGCTGGCCCCGGTGATCGGCGACAACGAGCCACTGGACACGCCCGTCGACGAGGAGTTCCGGGTCGGGACCCTCGGGCTGGCCTTCGACGTGGACACCGCGACCGTGGTGATCGAGGCGATCGCCGCGGGCGAGGTGGAGCCCGAGGTCGAGTTGGGCGACGAGGATGACGAGGACGCCGACGACGACGATGTCGAGGACGACGAGCCGGACGAGGACCTCGACCGGCTCCGGGTCCGGCTCACCCCGCAGGCGACCCGTCAGTTCATCGAGCGGGCCCGGCGAGTGGTCAACGCGGGTCGGCCTCCGTGCCCGCTCTGCGGCCAACCGTTGGACCCCGCCGGGCACCTCTGCCCGCGGCACAACGGTTATCACCGGTGACCTCGTCCGGCCTCCAGCCTCGCCAGGACGGCGACGCCGCGCTGCGGTTGCTGCGTGACGGCACCCTCGACCTGGAGGGTCGGCTGGTCGACGCGTCGAACACGACGCTGCGCGGCATCCTGACCCTGGACGGGGCCACCGCCCGCTGCGTCTACAAGCCGGTCCGCGGTGAGCGCCCGCTCTGGGACTTCCCCGACGGCACCCTCGCCGGCCGGGAGGTCTCGGCGTACCTGGTCTCCCGGGCCACCGGCTGGGGCCTGGTGCCGCCCACCGTGCTGCGTGACGGCCCGTTCGGCCCCGGCTCCTGCCAGCTCTGGATCGACGAGCCGGAGGACACCGAGCCGCTTGTCGGTTTCGTGCCGGCCGACGAGCTGCCGCCGCGCTGGTTCCCGATCGCCGCGGCCCGCGACGACGACGGCACCGCGTATGCCCTCGCCCACTCCGACGACCCACGGCTGGCCCGTCTCGCCGTGCTCGACGCGGTGATCAACAACGCCGACCGCAAGGGCGGTCACGTGCTGGTCGGTGCCGACGACCGGATCTACGGGGTCGACCACGGGGTGAGTTTCCACGTGGAGGACAAGCTGCGTACGGTGCTGTGGGGTTGGGCCGGCAAGCAGTTGCCCCCGGACGCCGTGGAGATGCTCGACGGGCTCGCCGGGCAGGTCGCCGGGTCGCTCGGCGCGGAGCTGGCCGACCACCTGACGATCAGCGAGGTGACCGAGTTGGCGTCCCGGATCGACAGGTTGCGGGAGACCTGCCGCTTCCCGCAGCCACCGGAGGACTGGCCCGCGGTGCCCTGGCCGCCCATGTGACCCGCTGTCATCTTGATCACCCGTGGGACGCTCCGGCGTCGTGGGTGGGCTGGCTAGGCTGATCCCATGGAGTCTTGGGCGGGACACGAGGTGCCACGGCTGCCGGGCAGGGGCGAGCCGCTGGCGTTGTACGACTCGGCGCGGCAGGGTGTCCACCCGAGTGAGCCGGCCGACGCGGGAAGCATGTACGTCTGCGGCATCACCCCGTACGACGCCACCCACCTCGGCCACGCCGCCACCATGATCACGTTCGACCTGGTGCAGCGGATGTGGCGCGACGCCGGCCGTCCGGTGCGCTACGTGCAGAACGTCACAGACATCGACGACCCGCTGCTGGAGCGGGCCGCCCGCGACGGCGAGGACTGGGTGGTCCTGGCGATGCGCGAGACGGCGCTGTTCCGGGAGGACATGGAGGCGCTGCGGATCATCCCGCCGGCGCACTACGTGGGCGCGGTCGAGTCGATCCCGGACATCGCCGACAAGGTTGAGGTGCTGGTCAAGGACGGCGCCGCGTACCGCCTCGACGACGGCACCGGCGACGTCTACTTCGACATCTCCGCCACGCCCCGCTTCGGCTACGAGTCCAACCTGACCCGTGCGCAGATGCTGGAGATCTTCCCGGAGCGCGGCGGCGACCCGGACCGGGCCGGCAAGCGTGACCCCCTGGACCCGCTGCTGTGGCGCGGCGCCCGCGAGGGCGAGCCGTCCTGGCCGGGCGGGGAGTTGGGCGCGGGTCGCCCGGGTTGGCACATCGAGTGCGCGGTGATCGCACTGAACCTGCTCGGTGACCGGATCGACGTGCAGGGCGGCGGCAATGACCTGCTGTTCCCGCACCACGAGGCCTCCGCCGCACACGCCGAGCGGCTCACCGGCCAGGCGCCGTTCGCCGAGCACTACGTGCACGCCGGGATGATCGGCCTCAACGGCGAGAAGATGTCCAAGTCCCGCGGCAACCTGGTCTTCGTGTCCCGGCTGCGCGCCGACAAGGTCGACCCGATGGCGATCCGGCTGGCACTGATCTCCGGGCACTACCGCAGCGACCGCACCTGGACCGACGAGGTGCTCACCACCGCGCAGGAGCGCCTGGCCCGTTGGCGGCAAGCCGCCGCCGCGCCCGCCGGGCCGTCCGGGGTTGAGCTGCTGGCCGAGGTACGCGCACGCCTCGCCGACGACCTGGACACTCCCGGAGCACTGGCGGCAGCCGACCGCTGGGCCGACGCGACCCTCGCCGGCACCGCCGACGACACCGACGCCCCGGCCCTCTTCGCGGACACCGTGGACGCCCTCCTGGGAGTCCGCCTCTAACACCCAACCCCTCGCCGCTCCCGGAAGTGATCGACCCGGTTTTCAGGAAGTCGCGGTGTCCTGCACGGCGCGACCCGCCGATTCCAGGAAGCCGAGTCGATCACTCCGGGGCCGTCACGGAATGAACGTCACCTCGGGGAAGGACCGGCTCGGGCCGCGCAGCAGATGGCCGCCCCGGTGCCGCAGGTGCCTGTCGAAGAACGCCAGCGGGTACGCCTGCCCGATGCGGACCGCGCGGGAGGGGTCCAGAGTGCCGATCCAGCCGACCAGCTCCTCGTCGCTCATCCCGACGACCCGTGCCAGTTGCGGCATCAGCCACTGGTTGTCGCCGTACGACGAGTGGATCGCCCCCGTGGCGTGGACGTTGAGCCGCCATCCGCGCAGGTGCGTGAAGAAATCGGCGACGGCGGGCTCCGTGGCCCGGGTGTACCCCGCCGTCATCAGCATGAACGGCCGGTACAGGTCGGTGGTGGGCATTGGCTGCGACACCATCGGGCCGTCGATGCTCAGCCCTGCCCGGACCCGCCGGTCGGTGCCCATGGTCAGGGCCGTCGCGGTGCCGCCCTTCGACCAACCGAACATGCCGATCCGGCTCAGGTCGAGGGCGGCGCCCAGCCCCGCCGGTAGCGGCGCGTGGTCGACGTCGGGGTTGCGCCCGGCGGCGAGTTCGGCGACCTGGTCGAGGACGAATCGGGCGTCCTGGCTGTAGGTCCACGGGGTGGCGTCGTAGTTCTCGTCCGCAACGGTGACTCGACCGTCGGGGAACTCGCCGAACCCGTCGTAGGTGTGGTCCACAGTGACCACCACGTACCCGTGGCTGGCGAGTTCCTGCACCACGATGGTGGTGTCCGAGCGGTGGCTGCCGGCACCGTGCGAGTACAGCACCACCGGCAGCCGCTGGCCCGCGTGCCGCACCGGGGCGCCCTCGCGCCCAGCCGTCAGCGGCGACAGCACGGCGTCGGGTGCGAACCCGGCGGAGTCCAGCAGCATGCGCATCGACGCGGGGGTCATCCAGGGGGCACGCGGGTACCGGCGCACGTCCCGGGCGGGATACCAGACGCTGACCATCAGCTCCCGGTGTCGCCCCGGACCGGCCAGCGGATCCGGCCGTGACCTGTCGACCAGGTGCAGCGGCACCGTTCCCACCCGGTACGGCCCGGTCGGCAGGGGCAGAGTGAGCCGGTCCGGGCCGGGGTTGGCCGTGGCCGCCGTGGCGTGGCCGGCAATGCCCAGAGGCACGCCGACCCCGGCCACCAGTGCGGCTCCGACCAGGCCACGGCGCGTCATTCCCCGTCCACCGACAGGTTTCACGGCTGGCATCGATCTACCTCCTGAGGTCCCTCGACGCCGGGACCGGAATGCCCGACCATCGATCAATACACCCGCAGTATATACACCGAGGGTATAGACGCAACGATGCCAGCCCGCTCAGCTCAACCAAACGGCCCCACCCACACCACCCCCAGCCCACCTCTACCCGTCGATCATGGAGTTGTGGTGCCTGGTACGTGGTGCTAGGCACCTTTCGTGAGGCACCACAACTCCATGATCGACGCGGCGGTCGAGGGAGGACGAGCCCTCGTATCCCGTAGCCGCCGTCTCCGTGCGGATCTTGCGGTTTCTGTCCCCCCGAAGGGGGCAGAACGGGGCATGGCGGCGACAGTATGTGCAAGAACGGCGGGCCAGGGCGGGGCGGGGCAAGATCGGCGGGGCAGGCGGGGCAGGCGGGGCGGGGCAGGCGGGGCAGGCCGGGCCGGCGGGGCAGGCCGGGCGGGGCAGGCCGGGCGGGTCGGGTGGGGCAGGCCGGGCGGGTTGGGTTAGCCCAGGACCAGGCCGGGGTCGGGCTCTGGGTCGGGGGCCGGGCCGGGGATCTTGTATTCCTCGGTGAGGGTGGTCATGGGGCCGGGCCAGGTGGCCTGAGCCACCTCGATCGGCTTGCGGTGCGCGTCGTAGGCGACGTGCAGCAGGTGCAGCACGGGGGTGTCCGGCCGGATCTGGAGGGTCTCGGCCTCCTCCCGGCTGGGTTGGCGGGCGCTGATCGTGTCGGTGGCCGAGACGTAGCGCCGCCCGGTGGCCTCCTCGGCCTCCTGGTAGAGGGGCCGGCCGAACGCCTCGGCGCGCTCCAGCGAGGTGCCTGTCGTGTCGCGGGGCAGGAACCAGGAGGCGCCGACCTCCACGGGGGAGTCGTCGGTGCGGACGAGGTGTCGGCGGCAGAGCAGGTCGGTGCCGTCGGGCACCCCGAACGCGTCGGCGACCTCGGCGGGGGCGGGGGCGCGACCGACCGAGACGAGTTGCTGGCGGTATCGGGCGGCGAGGTCGGTGTGGTAGCCGCGGAAGCCGCCGTACCGGCCTCGGGAGAGGCGGTTGAGTCGGCGGCGGGTGCCCCGGACGAACGTACCGGAGCCGGGTTTGGTGATCAGGATGCCCTCGACCCGCAGCTGGTCGACGGCGCGTTGCACGGTCTGTTTGGCGACGCCGAACATCTCGGCGATGGCCGGGATGGACGGCAGGCGCTCGCCGGGCCCCCAGTCGCCGCGGCGGACCTGGGCCTTGAGCTGCGCGGCGATCTGTCGGTGCGGGAACTCGGCGGCCCCGGGGTTGATCTGCACACCCACCTCCTTGATCACATCTAGGTTCCTAGGATGCCGTAGAGGGTGTGACGGCGCCACCCCGGACACGCGAAAACGGGCCCTCGAACCACGAAAGGTCCGAGGGCCCGCAGGGAGGCGGTGCTACCAGGAGCCGGCGGTGGGGCCGGCCGAACCGCCCCGGCGCCGCAGGTACTTCTCGAACTCCTGAGCGATCTCGTCACCGGTCAGCGGGGTGATTCCCTCGTCGCCGACCCGTTCCTCCAGCTCGCGGACGTATTCGCCCAGCTCGGCGTCCTGCTCGGCGGCGCTGCGCACCCGCTGCTCCCACTCGGCGGACTCCTCGGCCAGGTCGGCCATCGGCACCGGCAGGTCGACGACCTCCTCCACCCGGTGCAGCAGGGCGAGGGTGGCCTTCGGGCAGGGCGGGTTGTTGGCGTAGTGCGGCACGTGCACCCAGAACGACACGGCGTCCACCTCGGCGCGGGTGCAGGCGTCGTGCAGCACGCCGACGATGCCGGTCGGCCCGTCGTAGCGGGTGGGGGTGAGCTGGTAGCGCTCGGCGGCCTGCGCGTCGGAGGCGCTGCCGCTGATCGGCAGCGGCCGGGTGTAGGGAACGTCGGCCAGCAACGCGCCGAGCAGCACCACCCGTTCCACCTCGAGACTGTGGCAGATCTCCAGCACCTGCTCGCAGAACGTCCGCCAGCGCATGCTCGGCTCGATGCCGCGGATCAGCACCACGTCGCGCTCGGTGCCCTCCGGGCTGGCCACCATGAACCGGGTCGTCGGCCATTCCACCCGACGGGTCTCCCCGTCGGCCATGGTGATGGTGGGCCGGCTGACCTGGAAGTCGTAGAAGTCCTCCGGGTCCAACTCGGCGATCTGCCGGGCGTTCCAGACCTGCTCGAGGTGCTCGACCGCGGCGGTGGACGCGTCGGCGGCGTCGTTCCAGCCCTCGAACGCGGCGATGGCCACCGGGGACCGCAGCACCGGCAGTCCGTCGAACTCGGTCACGCCGTCACCTCACCCTGCTCGTCGCGGCCGGCGCCGGGATGGCGCCCGGTCGTCATACCGTGGGGCACGGCGGCGTCCCTGTTGTCCTTCACGTCCGTCAGCCTACGTGCCAGCCGAGGGTACGGCCTGTCGGCCGCGCCGGTCGGCCGCCCGGAGGCCCGGTCATACACGAATGAACCGGACAGGGTGATCCCGCTGACACAATTTGGGATCGGGCGCCGAGGGGTGCTGGGCGGAGGGGATGCCGCACTAACCTGAACGGGTGCGGACTTCGTTGATGGATGTGCTGGCCGACCGGATTCTCATCGCCGACGGTGCGATGGGCACGATGCTGCAGGCCGCGGACCTCACGCTGGACGACTTCGACGGCCTCGAAGGGTGCAACGAGATCCTCAACGTCACCCGGCCGGACGTGGTGCGTGGGGTGCACGACGCCTACCTCGCCGCCGGCGCGGACTGCGTGGAGACCAACACGTTCGGCGCCAACCTCGCCAACCTCGCCGAGTACGACATCCCGCAGCGCATCCGGGAGTTGTCCGAGGCAGGCGCGCGCATCGCCCGGGAGGCCGCCGACGCGGCCAGCACCCCGCAGCGGCCCCGGTTCGTGCTCGGCTCGATCGGGCCGGGCACCAAACTTCCTACCCTCGGGCACGCCCCGTACGCGACCCTGCGCGACGCGTACCAGGAGAACGCCGCCGGTCTGATCGTCGGTGGCGCGGACGCGTTGATCATCGAGACCTGTCAGGACCTGCTCCAGGTCAAGGCGGCAGTGGTCGGGTCGAAGCGGGCGATGGCCGAGCTGGGTCAGTCGGTGCCGATCATCTGTCACGTGGCGGTGGAGACCACCGGCACCATGCTGGTGGGCAGCGAGATCGGTGCGGCCCTGGCCGCCATCGAGCCGCTCGGCGTGGACCTGATCGGGCTCAACTGCTCGACCGGCCCGGCCGAGATGAGCGAGCACCTGCGGTATCTGTCGCAGCACTCCCGCATCCCGCTGTCGGTGATGCCGAACGCCGGCCTGCCGGTGCTGACCGCCGACGGGGCGTACTTCCCGCTGACTCCCGTGGAGCTGGCCGAGGCCCTGGAGCGGTTCATCACCGAGTACGGCGTGGGGCTCGTCGGCGGCTGCTGCGGCACCACCCCGGAGCACATCCGGGTGCTGTCCGAGCGGCTGCACGGCGTCACCGCCCCGGCCCGTGAGCCGCGGCACGAGGCGGGCGTCTCCTCGGTCTACCACCCGGTGCCGTTCGCCCAGGACGCGTCCGTGCTGATGGTGGGGGAGCGGACCAACGCCAACGGGTCCAAGGCATTCCGGGATGCGATGCTCGCCGCCGACTGGCGGGCCTGCGTGGAGATCGCCCGCAGCCAGGCGCGCGACGGTTCACACCTGCTCGATCTGTGCGTGGACTACGTCGGCCGCGACGGTACGCAGGACATGCGGGAGCTGGCCAGCCGGTTCGCCACCGCCTCCACCCTGCCGATCATGTTGGACTCCACCGAGCCGGCGGTGATCGAGGCGGGGCTGGAGATGCTCGGCGGGCGGTGCGTGGTCAACTCGGTGAACTTCGAGGACGGCGACGGCCCGGAGTCCCGCTACGGGCGGGTGATGCCGGTGATCCGGGAGCACGGTGCCGCCGTGGTGGTGATGTGCATCGACGAGGAAGGGCAGGCGCGCACCGCGGCGGACAAGGTCCGCATCGCCTCGCGCACCATCGACGACCTCACCGGCCGGTGGGGGATGGACCTGTCCGACATCATGATCGACGCGCTGACCTTCCCGGTCGCCACCGGCCAGGAGGAGACCCGCCGCGACGGATTGGAGACCATCGAGGCGATCCGGGAGATCGCCCGGCTCTACCCAGGGGTCAACTTCACCCTCGGCATCTCGAACGTCTCGTTCGGGCTCAATCCGGCTGCCCGGCAGGTCCTCAACTCGGTGTTCCTGCACGAGTGCGTGCAGGCCGGCCTGACCTCCGCGATCGTGCACGCCAGCAAGATCCTGCCGATGTCGAAGATCCCCGAGGAGCAGCGCGAGGTCGCACTGGACCTGGTCTACGACCGGCGCCGCCCGGGGTACGACCCGGTGCAGCGGTTCCTGGAGCTCTTCGAGGGCGTCGACGTGACCAGCGCCCGGGCCACCCGTGCGCAGGAGTTGGCCGGGTTGCCGCTGGACGAGCGGCTCAAGCGGCGGATCATCGACGGGGAGCGTACCGGCCTGGAGGCCGACCTGGACGAGGCGATGGCCGGCGGTCGGTCCCCGCTGTCGATCATCAACGACATCCTGCTGGACGGCATGAAGGTGGTCGGTGAGCTGTTCGGCTCGGGTCAGATGCAGTTGCCGTTCGTGCTCCAGTCCGCCGAGGTGATGAAGACCGCGGTGGCCTACCTGGAGCCGCACATGGAGGCCACCGAGGACGGCGGCAAGGGCCGCATCGTGCTGGCAACCGTGCGCGGCGACGTGCACGACATCGGCAAGAACCTGGTCGACATCATCCTGTCGAACAACGGCTACGAGGTGGTGAACATCGGCATCAAGCAGCCGATCAGCGCCATCCTGGAGGCCGCCGAGCAGCACCGCGCCGACGCGATCGGCATGTCCGGGCTGCTGGTGAAGAGCACGGTCATCATGAAGGAGAATCTGGCCGAGATGGCCACCCGCGGGGTCGCGGAGCGCTGGCCGGTCCTGCTGGGTGGGGCGGCGCTGACCCGCGCGTACGTCGAGGACGACCTGCGGTCGATGTTCCCCGGGCAGGTGCACTACGCGCGGGACGCCTTCGAGGGGTTGTCCCTGATGGACAAGGTGATGACCGCCAAGCGCGGCGGCGCGCCGGTGATCGACCCGGAGCGCGAGGCGGCCCTGGCGGCGCGGCGGGCCCGCCGGGAACGGCAGCGGTCCATGGTCACCGAGTCCCTGCCGGAGCTGCACGATTCCTCGATCCGCTCCAACGTGGCCGCGGACGTGGCGGTGCCCACCCCGCCGTTCTTCGGCACCCGGGTGGTCAAGGGCGTGCCGATGGCCGACTACGCGGCGTTGCTCGACGAGCGGGCCACCTTCCGCGGGCAGTGGGGGCTCAACGGCGCCCGCGGCGGCAACGGTCCGTCCTACGAGGAGCTGGTGGAGACCGAGGGTCGGCCGCGTCTGCGGTACTGGTTGGACCGGCTGATCGCCGACCAGGTGCTGGAGGCAGCCGTGGTGTACGGCTACTTCCCCGCGTACTCCGAAGGCAATGACCTGGTGGTGCTCGACGAGAACAGGCACGCGGAGCGCGCCCGGTTCTCCTTCCCCCGCCAGCGGCAGGAGCGGCGGCTCTGCCTGGCGGACTTCTTCAGGCCCAAGGGCGACCAGCTCGATGTGGTCGCGCTGCAACTGGTCACCGTCGGTCAACCCGTCAGTGAGTACGCGGCGAAGCTGTTCGCCCGCAACGAGTACCGCGACTACCTGGAGGTGCACGGGCTGTCCGTGCAGCTCACCGAGGCTCTTGCCGAGTACTGGCACCGGCGCATCCGGGCCGAGATGACGCTGCCCGACGGCCGTCCGCTGGGCCACGACGACCCGACGGACCTGGCGGGGATCCTGCGCAACGACTACCGGGGCTGCCGGTACGCGTTCGGCTATCCGGCCTGCCCCGACCTGGAGGACCGGGCGAAGATCGTGGACCTGCTCGGGTCGGAGCGGATCGGCGTGGAGTTGTCCGAGGAGTTCCAGTTGATGCCGGAGCAGGCCACCGACGCGATTGTGGTCCACCACCCGGAGGCGAGCTACTTCAACGCCAAGTAGGGACCGCAGGTGGCCTGACCTGCACCTGAGGTGGTCCGGAAGGCCACTGGACCATGATCGTGCCGTCTCCAGGCCGTCAGGGTTGGGCGTGGGAGCCACCTGGGGACGCCGAGCGCCCGTGACCGTGTCTGGCCCCCAGCGACGCTCTAATCCTGGCCTCAGGTTGATCGGGGACAGTGAGCGGCAAAAGCATCGACTGGAAGGGGGCGCTCCGGCGTGCGGATCATGATCGCGGATGATGACGCGGCCATCCGTGAGTCGCTGGAGCGGGTGCTCCAGGTCGAGGGTTACGACACCAGCACCGTCGCCAACGGTCCCGCCGTGCTCGACGGGGTCGGTGGGGCCGGCGGTGACACGCTGGATCTGCTGATCCTCGACGTGATGATGCCCCGCCTCGGCGGGTTGGAGACCTGCCGGCGGTTGCGGGCGGCGGGTCGGGATCTGCCGGTGTTGATGCTGACCGCCCGTGACCAGGTCTCCGACCGGGTCGCGGGGCTGGACGCTGGCGCTGACGACTATCTGCCCAAGCCGTTCGCCACCGAGGAGTTGCTGGCCCGGGTGCGGGCCCTGCTGCGCCGGCGCACGCCGGGCGACGGGGAGTCGCAGATCCTGTCGTACGCCGACGTCCGGGTCGATCCCGACAGGTTCGAGGCGTGGCGTGGCGGGCGGCCGCTGCGCCTGACCAGGACCGAGTTCTCCCTGCTGCAGGTCCTGGTGAGCAACGCGACCCGGGTGTTGACCCGCGACGCGCTGTTCGAGGCGATCTGGGGCTTCGACATGAGCGCCACCGCCAACAACCTCCAGGTGTACGTGAGCTACCTGCGCCGCAAGATGGAGGCCGAGGGTGAGCCGCGATTGATCTACACGCTGCGCGGCCTGGGATACACGTTGCGGGAGACTCCTCCGTGAGCAGGCCCGCCGGCCGGGAACCGCGCCGGCTGACCCGGTGGTGGCGCCGGCGGTCCCTGCGGACCAGGCTGACGGTGATCTCGGCGACAGCCATCGCGGTCAGCGTGTTCGTGGCCTTCCAAGTGGCCAGCGAGCTGATGGACGGGAAGCTGCGGGACACCGCCGAGGAACAGCTGCGCGCCGACTCCCTCGTCCTGGCGACGAACGCGCAGCACGCCGGTCTGGCGCAGGTCCAGCTACCGCCGTATCCCGGATCCGGTCGGCTGGTGCGGGTCATCCTGCCCGACGGCTCGACCCGGACGCCGGCCGGCCAACCCGCGCTGCCCCCGGTCAGCGAGCACGCAAGGCGCGTGGCGCAGGGCGCGTCGGACGACCTGCTGGAGTCGACCGACTGGAACGACGGCTACCGCATCTACACGCTGCGAGCGGGCGACGGCGGGGTCCAGGTGGCCGACCTCGCCGACGACACCCCAATCAACCAGTTCGGGTTCGGCATGCTGCTGATCGGGCTGCTCTGCGTGGTCGGCGGCGCCCTTGTCGGGCGGACCGTGGCGCGGACCGGGCTGGCACCGATCGATCGGCTGACCGCCGCCGCGGTACGTGTCGCGCACACCCAGGATCTCGACGCCGACATCCCGGATGAGGGCGGTGGGGAGATACGGCGGCTGATCCAGTCGATCAACGACATGCTCACCGCGCTCCGGGACTCCCGGCGGGCCCAGCGGCTGCTCGCTGAGGACGCCGCCCACGAGCTCAAGACCCCGCTCACCAGCCTGCGCCTCAACGTCGAGCTGCTGATCCGGCTCGATCGGCGCGGCACCCTGGACAACGCACTGCCGGCGGAGAGTCGGACTCGGTTGCTCAACGATCTCGGCGCCCAGGTGGCCGAGTTGAGCACCCTTGCCGCCGAGCTGACCGACCTGGCGCGCGGTGACGTCAGCGACGAGAGCACCGAGCTGCTCGACCTCGCCGACGTGGTGGTGGCCGCCGCGACCCGGGCGCGTTCCCGCGTGCCCGACATCGAGGTCGCGCTCGACGTGACCTCCGTGTGGGTGAGCGGGCGTCCCGCTGCGCTCCAACGGGCGGTGCTCAACCTCATCGACAACGCCGGCAAGTGGTCTCCCGCGGACCAGCCGGTCCAGGTCCGGCTCCGTGCCGAGGGCGCGTCGGCGGTGCTCGTGGTCGACGACGCCGGGCCGGGCATCGACGCTGCCGACGTACCGCGGGTGTTCGACCGGTTCTACCGTGCCGACAGCGCCCGGGGGTTGCCGGGATCCGGTCTGGGGCTGTCGATCGTGCAGCGGGTCGTCGACGCCCACGGCGGCCGGGCCACCGTCGCCCGCTCCGTCCGCGGTGGGGCGCTGCTTCGGGTCGACCTTCCGGCCGCGGCCCCGCCCGCCCCGATCGCGCGGCTCACCGCCGGGGAGGACACCGCGGTGCGCTGAACCCCGGCGGCGCAGGACAAGGGACGGCGGCCCTCAGGCATGGCCCCGCGCGGCTCACCGTTCGGGGCAGGACACCGCGGTGCGCCGACCCAGCCCCGGTCGCCCGGCGCAGGACCAGAGGGCGGCGACCGTCGGGCCCATGACAAGATCCGGGAGGGGCCTGGGTCCCCGTCCCGGATCTCGTCCGTGCCGCCGCGCCCACCGTTACCGCGCGGGTTCCTCCTCCTCGGCGAGCGACTGTTGACCGTCCGGCGGCTCCACCGTCGGTCGGGACAGCCGGCTCGGCCACCAGATCCGCCGGCCGATCAGCAGGGTGAGGGCGGGCACCAGGACCGACCGCACCAGCAGGGCGTCGAGCAGCACGCCGAAGGCGACCAGGAAGCCGACCTCGATCAGCATCACCAGCGGAAGTGTGGCGAGGACCGCGAACGTGGCCGCCAGGACCACGCCTGCCGAGGTGATGACGCCGCCGGTGGCGGAGAGGGCTTTGCGCATGCCCGCTCTGGTGCCGAGACGCACGGTCTCCTCCCGGGCTCGGCTGGCCAGGAAGATGTTGTAGTCGACGCCGAGCGCCACCAGGAACAGGAATGCCAGCAGCGGCACCGAATAGTCGACACCTGTGAACCCGAGGATCGTGTCGAAGACGAACACGCTGCCGCCGAAGGCTGCGGCGAATGAGACGATCACGGTGGCCATCAGGACCAGCGGGGCCACGATCGCGCGCAGCAGCAGCCCGAGGATGATCAGGACGACGGCGAGCACCAGCGGGATCACCAGCTTCTCGTCGCGGCTGGTGGTCACCTCGGTGTCGAGGTTCTCCGCACTCGGCCCGCCGACGATCGCCTCCGCCCCGCTCACCGCGTGCACGGCGGTGCGCACCCGCTTGATCGTGTCGTACTCTGCGACGGTGTCCGGCGCGTCCGTCGGAAACACGGAGATGTCGGCCCAGCCACCGCTGGTCTGACCCGGGATGGCCAGGGCCACACCGTGGGTGCCCGTGACGATGTCGAGCACCCGCTCCTGGTAGGCCGGCCGCGTGAAGATCGTCATCGGCTGGCCGCCGAGCTCCGGGAAGTGCTGGCGGAGAACGGTGAAGCCGGTGACGGACTCCGGCGCGGACAGGAACTGGTCCTGCTCCCGCAGGGCGCCGGTGTTGCCCGCCAGGCCGATGGCGAGAACGCCGAGGACTCCGAGCGAGCCGAGCGTCGCCACCCACCGGCGGCGGTTGATGGCGGTGCCAAGCCGTCCCCACAGCCCCGGCTTCTCCTCCACGGCCGTGCTGAACCGCGGGATGGCCGGCCAGAAGATCCGCCGGCCGAGCACCACGAGTACCGCCGGGAACAGCGTCAGCATGGCCACCAGCGCGCACAGGATGCCGGCCGCACCGATCGGGCCCAACCCGCTGGTGCTGTTCAGGTCCGCGACGAGCAGGCAGAGCAGGCCGGCGACCACGGTGGCCGCGGACGCGACGATGGCCGGTGCCGCGCCGCGTAGCGCGTGGACCATCGCAACCCGGACGTTCTCGTGGTGGCGCAGTGTCTCCCGATATCGAGCGATGAGCAACAGCGCGTAGTCCGTGCCGACGCCGAATACCAGGATCGTCAGCAGCGCCGAGTTCTGGTCGTTGACCACGATGCCGAAGCCCTTGACGAGCAGGTAGACGGTCGCCATCGCGGTCAGTGCGGCCGCGCCCACGGCCACCAGCGGGATGAACCACAACACCGGGCTGCGGTAGGTGAGGATGAGCAGGAGCGTGACGACGACAACGGTGGTGAGGAAGACCTGCAGGTCGATGCCGTCGAAGACGGCGTCCATGTCGCCGTCGATCGCGGCCGGGCCGGTCACGTCGAGTTCCAGGCCGGCGGGGCGGTCCTTCGCGGCGTCCCGCAACGGGCCGACGATGGCCTCCGGTGCGCCGTAGGTCGTGCTCACGTCGAGGGTGAACATCATCGCCTTGCCGTCGGTGGAGAGTCTCGTCGGTGGGCCCTCGTCGTCCTCGCCGGCCGCTGCCACTTTCGGCGGGTACCGCTTGGCAAGGGTGTTGTAGTGGCGCTCGACCGTCGCGCGGTCGGCGTCGGTCATGCCGCCGGCGCGGTGGTACACGAAGACGAACGTGTTGTCGTCCCCGCCGGGGAGACTGTCCTCCAGCACCGCCACCTTGGTGGACTCGGCACTTGCCGGCAGGGTGTCCACGGCGCTGTCGGTGGTGACCGAGCTCAACTTTCCGCTCAGCGGCACCATGACCGCTGCCAGCGCCACCCACAAGCCAATCACCAACCACGGCACCCATCGGCCTGCCAACCGACCGGCCGGCGCTTCCCCGGACGGCGCTGCGTTGACTGCCATCACTAGCCTCCTACATGCGGGTTAGTTCGCTTATCTGATGCCGACTTCGTACCGAGCGAATCTGAGACGACCGTTAATGCGGCGCTCGGGCCGGTGGGCCGATCCAGGTGCCCAGCGCGTCCGCACCGCACCCCACGGACGTGCACCGCCGGGCGCTAGACGCACTCGCCGTGCTCTTGATCTGGACGAGACTGCCTGGCGTTCCCAGCGGCCAGGCTTGTGGATCACGGTCCGCCCCGCACCTGATGGCGTCCGGCGGGCCGCCGGACCGCGAGCACAGGCCGTCGACGGCTTCCGGGTCGTCCGTGGTGGCCGGTCTCGTCGATGGCCGGCACCGTGCCGCGTCTGACGTGTCGAGGAATCGCCATGGTGATACTCACACTCGGTCCACAGTGGCCCGAAATTCGTCACGCTCATGCGAGCATCAAGGCACGTTACGTAACTGCGGGCGCTCGGTGGTGGGGGGAGCATGCCCAAGAGTCAGGTGCGACGTGACCAGTTCGGAGGCGTCCTCAGGACCCTCCGCTTGGAGCGGCGGCTGACCCAGGAGGAGCTTGCCGAGGCGGCCGGCGCCAGTGTCCGCGGGATCCGGGAGATGGAGCGCGGCCGGGTCCGCAGCCCGCAACGACGGACGGTGGCGCTGCTCGCCGATGCCCTGCGGCTGGACGGGGCCGACCGCGACCGCTTCGTGGCCCTGGCCCGGGTCGAGCGGCAGCCGCACGACCGAGCGCCGGTGCCGGACGACCGCGTCGCGGTGCCGGGCGACCGCGCGGAGCTGCCGCACGATCGGGTGCCGGCGCCGTACGACCGCCCCGCGGTGGTCGTACCCGGGGAACTGCCCGCCGCCGTTCCGGACCTGGCCGGCCGGGCGGAGATCCTGCAACGGCTCTCGGCGCTGGCCGCCGACGTCACCGCGGGGCAGCCGGACACCGCCTCGGTGGTGGTGCTGCACGGGCCGCCGGGGATCGGCAAGACCAGCCTCGCCGTCGCCGCCGGGCATCGGCTCAGCCCGGCGTTCGCGGGCGGGCAGCTCTTCGTCGACCTGCAGGGCGCCTCGCCGGACGGCCCGGTCGACCCGGGCGAGGCGCTGGCCGGGCTGCTGCGGTCGCTCGGGGTGCCGGACAATCGGGTGCCGGTGTCGCCGGCCGAGCGGGGTGGTTTGTTCCGTACCCTCACCCGGGACCGGCCGCTGCTGGTGGTCCTGGACAACGCCGCGAGTGAGGCACAGGTGCGCCCACTGTTGCCGGCCGGGCGGGGATGCCTCGCGCTGGTCACCTGCCGGCGTCCACTGACGGGTCTTGCCGGTGCGGTCCGCCTGCCGCTCGACCTGCTCGACCCCGCAGCCGGTCGACTGTTGCTCGCGGCGATCGTCGGCGCCGACCGGCTCGCCGCCGAGCCGGCCGCGGCGGACCAACTCGTCAAACTCTGCGGCCGGCTGCCGCTGGCCGTCCGGATCGCCGGCAACCGTCTCGCCAGCCGACCACAGTGGTCGGTCGGTTGGCTGGTGGACCTGCTCCGCGACCAGCGTCGGCGGCTGACCGAGCTGACCGCCGGCGACCTGGGCGTCCGCTCCGCGTTCGAGGTCTCCTACCGGCAACTGGACCCGATGGCCGCGCGAGTGTTCCGGCGGGCCTCGCTGATTCCCGGCACCGACTTCGCACCCGCGCTGGTCGCCGCCGTGGCCGGCACCGGCGAGGAGACCGCGGCGGCGGCCCTGGAGGAGTTGGTCGAAGCCGGTGTCCTCCTGACCCTGGGGGACCGGTACCAGTTCCACGACCTGGTCCGGCTCTACGCCCAGGAACGCCTCGACGCCGAGGAACAACAGGCCTGCCGGGTCGAGGCGCACGATCAGATGGTCGGCTGGCTGCTGCGGCGTACCCGGCAGGCCGGCTCGATGTTCGAACCGGTCGCCGCTCGGGTCGACTCCCCGTTCGACGACGATCGGGCGGCGGCGTACTGGTTGGATCGGGAGTCCGGCAACTGGCTGGCGGCGCTGCGCGACGCGGCCCGGCGCGGTCGGCACGCCGACGTGGTCGCGGTCACCAGGGCTCTGCACTGGTACTCCGACGCCAACAGTCACCGGCACTCCTGGGACGAGATCTTCTCGCTGGGAGTGGCCGCGGCCCGGGCCGCCGGTAGCCCCCGTGACGAGGCCGTCCTGCTGAACTTCCTGGGCTGGGCCCGGTACTTCTGCCGGGACCGCAACACCGACGGGCTGGCCGCCCTGGACCGGGCACTGGAGTTGGCCCAGCGGATCGGGGACCGCCGGGAGGAGGCGTGGGCGCTGACGTACAGCGCCGCGATCTTCATTCGGATCGGCAGCGGCGGGGCGGCCGTCGACCACTGCCGCCGGGCCGTGGGCCTGTTCCGCGAGATCGGGTACGCCCTCGGCGAGCACAGCGCGGCGGGTGTGCAGGGCGGGGCGCTGGCCGCGCTTGGCCGGTTCGCCGAGGCGGCCGACCTGCACCGCGACGTGTTGGCGTTCTACGCCCGTGGCAGTAGCGGTCTCAGCCGTACCGGCGCGGCGGTGGCCAGGGCCGGGACGATGATGAGTCTCGGGGCGGACCTGGCCGGGATGGGCCGGTGGCGGGCCGCCGCCGATGAGTACGCCCGTGCCCGGCGGGTGTTCCACCGGTGCGGCGCGACGTTCAGCGAGGCCAACGCCATCCACCGGTACGGGCTCGCGCTCCAGGCGTTGGGTGAGGTCGACGCGGCGGCCGGGGCGCTGCGGTCGGCGTTGGCGCTGTATGCCGCGCTGTGCTGCCCGTGGTGGGAGGCGCAGACCCTGTCCGCGCTCGCGGCGCTGGCCGGCGAGGCCGCTGACGCCCGCCGGTTGCGTGAGCGGGCGCTCGACCGGTGTGGCGAACTGGACGCACCGGAGGTGCGGACGCTGCGCGCCAGCCTGCGGCGCGAACTGGCCGAGTCCTGATCCTGAGCACGAACCGGGCCCCGCCGACGATGCGGCGGGGCCCGATGTGCAGGGACAGGGGTCAGTTGCAGGTGGTGCCGTTGAGGGTGAACGGGGCCGGGACGGCGGGGGAGCCGTTCGCGGTGAAGCCGAAGTTGACGGCGCCGCCGGTCGGGATGCTGGCGTTGTGGTTCTCGTTGGTGACGGTCACCGCCGCGCCGGTCTGCTGGAAGATGCCGTTCCAGTGGCCCTGGACGAGTTGTCCACCCGGGAAGGCGAAGCCCAGCGACCAGCCGTTGGCGGCCGGGCCGTCGTTGTAGACGGTGACGCTGGCGCTGTAGCCGGTGCCCCACGAGTTGGTGACGACGAAGGAGACCCGGCAGGTGCTGGCGATCGTGGTCGCCGGCACGATGTTGCCGTAGTCGTCGCGGGCGGTGGCGAAGTCCTGGAAGCCGAAGCCCACGCCCAGTGACCGGGTGGTGGTGCCGGCGGCGAGCACGGTGCCGTTGGCGTTGACGGAGTAGACCGGGCCGCCACTGTCGCCGCCCCGTGCGGCCTCGTCGCCGTCGAGCTGGGTGGCCTCGACGAGGTCCTCGATGTCGTCGTAGTGGAAGTCGACCCGCAGGTTGCAGACCGGACCGCCGATAGCGCCCGCGGAGGTGTGCCCGGACTGGCACAGCAGTTGGCCGGGGAAGACCTCGGTCCAGCGGAGCACCTTGGCGCGGACCTCGTCCTGCTGACCGCCAACGTAGAGGTGGTCGCCGGGTGTCGACGTCGAAATGATCATCGTGTCGTGGTCGTCGTTGCTGTCGACCGCGTAGCCGACCAGCGTGCCGGTGCCGGTGGACAAGCCGACGTGCCAGGGCGAGCCGATGGCACCGCAGTGTTCGGCAGTCAGGAGGTAACCGGCGTCGGTGTCCACGTTGCGGACGCCGAAGCCGGCGGTGCACCAGGGTACGGTGACCCCGATGCTCGCCCCGCCGTCGAACGGCGCGGCATCGTTGGCCCGTGACCGTTCGACCATCCGGTCGCGTTCGACGATGCTGGTACGCACGCCGGTGGCCGGCAGCTTCGGCAGCTTGGCGCCCGCGGTGTAGTCCACGCCGATGTCGATGCCGGTGCCGTCGGTGCGCAGCCGGACCGAGTGGCTGGCGTCGGCCGGGTTGGCCTTCACCACCGGGGTGAGGGCGGCGGCCGCCTTGCGGAGTTCGGCGCGGGAGTAGGTGGCCTTGGCTACCTGGACCGGCGCGGTGTGGCGGGCGGCGGTGACGGCTGCGGTGATGTCGGTGGGTAGTGCACCCTTCCACCACAGGGTGACGTGGTCGTCGACCAGGCCGATGCCGGCGTAGCCGCGTGCCGGTGCGCGGTCCACCGCGGTGCGGATGACATTGGCGGCGTCGACGAGCGGGGCCTGGGCGACCATCCGGTCCACGGTGGGTGCCGGGATGATGTCGAGGATGGAGGCGGGGGCTGCGGTCGCCTCGGGCTGGCCGGACTCCGCGTACGCGGAGGTGGGACCGGCGAGCGCCGTCGCGCCGACCAGTGCCCCGGCGACCACCGTACGGGTGATCGCTTTCCGTATTGATGTCATGCCGCTGAGTCAAGCAACGTCCGCTGCCGGGAGACAGGCACGACGCCCGGCAGGAGTCAACAAGCCGGTGGTCCTGCCGGCAGTCCTCAGAGCATTTCAGCGAGCGCGAAGCCGATCAGACTCGCCGCCATGACGCCGATGAACGCCCAGACGTAGACGCGGCCGTAGGGAAGGGCCTGGACGGCGGTGTAGAAACGGTGGTGCTCGTACCAGAGCAGAGGGAATTGGCCGGTCACGAGTCCCAGAACTCCCCCCATCGCCAGAGCGAGGGCGAGGGCGAGGGCGAGGAGGACCATGCTGGCCCCCGTGATCGCCCATTCTGCCCCCACCTCCTGATAGACGGTGCCGTTGTCACGGACCGAAATTCGGTCGCCCGGTTGCGCCGTGTCGCTGACGATCTCTCGTCGAGGATCCGTGGCCGAACCGTCGTCGGCTGTGAACTCGCCCCAGCACTGCCGGGTCTCCCGGCGGTCCTCGGCGTCGCGGTCCCGGTCGCTGTACGAGACGTCCACCCGGCAGGAAGCGACGGTGAGAGTGCCGCCGGTACCGGCCAGGCCCACGGCAGTCGCGAACGCGTGTCCGCCATAGGTGCCCACCAGCGCACCAGTGAGAAGGAGAAGCAGACTGACGGCGTGGCGGACGATGCGAGGCACTCGGCGGACACTACAACTCAGACGCCAGCGGTCAGCGCTCGCGATGAGTTGCTGCGCCGCTTGGTAGAGGCCAAGATCGGTGGCCAGACGTCACGTCGCTAGCTTCGAGCCCGCGGCTGTCGCGCGGTGCGGCGGGCAGCGGCGTCGAAAGTATAGAGACGGGAACCAAGGTCTATGTTCGCTCCTCGGGCCTCGCCGGCACCGCATCCGGCCCGCACAGTGGGAGCGTGAGCCTGGACATCAGAGGTATCTCGTACATCGTCGGCGATACCTCCGGCGAGGCCGTGCGCCGGGACATGCACGCCATCCGCGAAAGCCTGCACTGCACGACGGTGATGGTGATCGGCACCGATACCCGGACGCAGCTGGACGCCGCGCGGCACGCCCTGGACGTCGGGCTCGATGTCTACATCCGGCCGTACCTCGCCGACCGCCCGCACCGCGAGATCCTGGCCCATCTCACGGCGACGGCCGCCGGGGCCGAGGAACTGCGCGTGCGGTACCCGGGTCGGGTCACGCTGCTGCTCGGCAGCGAATTCTCCCTCACCTCCCCGGGGATGCTCCCGGGACCGCGTGTCTTCATCCGACTCCAGGTGCTGGTGCGGTGGCGACGCTTCTTCGACCGCCGGATCACCCGCAAGCTCAACGCCCTGCTCGGCGCCGCCCTGCCTGTTGCCCGCGCCGCGTTCCACGGGCCGGTCACCTACGCCGCGGGCTTCTGGGAGAAGGTCGACTGGTCCGGCTTCGACGTCATCGGCGTCAACCTCTACCGTCTCGGCCCCAACCCGGCCGTCTACCAGCAACGGCTGATTGCCCTGCTGGAGGAGGCGGACCGGCCGGTGGTCATCACCGAGTTCGGGTGCGGCGCCCACCTCGGGGCCGAGCGCCGTGGTCCCGGCTCGTTTCGGATCGTGAACTGGTTCACCCGACCACCCCGGGTCAGGGACGGGCACGTACGCGACGAGGCCACCCAGGCGGCGTACCTGGCGGAACTGATCGACCTCTACGCCGCACACGACGTACACGGCTGCTTCGTCTTCACCTTTGTCATGCCGGACTTCCCGCACCACGCGGACCCGCGGTACGACCTGGACATGGCTGGCTTCGGCGTGGTGCGGGTGCCCTCCGCGGACCCGTCCCGGTGGGAGCCGAAGAAAGCCTTCCACCAGGTGGCGCGGCGGTACGAGGCATTCGAGGGTGGCGCCGCCGGACAGCACAGCTAGCCCCTCCCCACGAATGCTGCGAACAGGCCCCGCTCGTGGAACGCGGCGAGTCGCTCCGGTGGCAGGCAGCTGGCCAGGTTCCGTTCCAGGTCGACCAGTTCGAGGTCGACCGCGTACACCACGAAATCGTCGGTGACCGGCAGCGTGGCCGACCAGTCGCGCAGGTTCAGCCGAGCCGCCACCGCGCACCACAGTCGTCGGCCGATCTCGGATCCGGCCGCCACGTCATCGTCGTCCGCGTCGAGCAGCGCGAGTTCCTGCTGGACGAGCCGAGACGGTTCGGTGTCGCCGAGGTCGATGCCGGTGCTGGCCTCGAAGTCCGCCGGTGCCCAGGCGGCCCGGGCATCGATCGAGGCCAGCTCGGCGCGCTCGTCCGCGGTGGCCGCGCTGATGTCGATCACCAGCTGTGTCGGCCGGTCATAGCTGAGGGCGAGGCAGGCGATGGGGTCGTCGACCGCCAGCCCCGCGGCGGCGTCCGGGACCAACGCGACAAGACTGTCCTCGATGGCGCGGCACGCCGCCGCAAGATCGAAGCCTGCGGGTGGGCGGGCGTACCGCGTTCGCGACTGGTTGCCCCTGACCTCGACGAGCCGGTGCAGGCCGTGGTCGTCGTGCTCGGCCACGAGTACGGCAGGCGGGCCGCCGCTGTGCTCGATCTCGACGCGGCTGATCCGCCCGTCGGTGTACGCGTACGACTCCCGCCCCGAGCCGCGTCGCGCGACCATGGTGGCCGTGTGCATCAGCCCGTCTTCGAAACGGTACTCGTGCAGGTAGATCGGGCCGTCCAGGTCGAAGTGCGCCACCTCGACGACCTCGTCGCCGTGGCGGAAGAACGTCTCGTGGTACCGGGTGCCGTTGAGGAAGCCGCTGTACTCCTCGACCACGACCACGCGGCCCTGGGCATCGAACCCGATACGCAGCACGTCCCGATCCAGCGGGGGACGGGTGTCCAGACGACGCCCAGGCTTGCGCAGGTCCCGTTCGAAGTGCAACGGACGCAGATCGAGCCCCGGCCACGTGTACCAGTCCCAGCCCTCGACGAGCGCGGTCGCCGCCCGCTTGCGGGCCTCGTGTTCGTCGGCGAGCTGCGCGAACCGCGCGGCAGGATCAGGCATGTCCAGGATCGTACGGATGACGCGTACCTCCGGTGGCCGCCGCGGAGCGCGACCGCCGGGTTGCCGATGAGCCAGAGCCGCTAGCGGCGCGCAATGGACGAGCCGGACGGCTGGCCATCGACGCGCAGATCGTTCAGTGTGGAGGCGAGGCGGGCCGCGAGCGACGCATCGGCGAGCGCGAGTTCCGCGATCAGCGCGGCCGCCGCCGCCCGGAGAGCGCGGGTGAGTTCGGCTTCGTCGAGCGCACGGACCAGGGTGGCGTTCAGCGGCGCGGTCACGTCCGGAGGAAGCAGGTGGGCGCCTTTCGCGTAGCTGGTGGGATGACCGAGGCGCAGGCAGGCCAGGGCGAGAACCTGGCCGCGTAGGGCGCTGATCCACTGCTCGGCCTGCCACCAGCGGTGCCGTTGGATGCAGATCCACGCGTGCAGGGCGTGGTGCCAACCCAACCCGACCAGGGTCCGCCGGCCGGGGGACGGATCTTCCTGCGCCGGTGCGGGATGCCCGAAGACGGTACGCCAGGTCGGACCGCGCGGCCCGAACTGAGCGGCCGGGGTGAACCCAATGTCCACTTCGAGCATGCCGGGAAGCAGGAACACCCGGTACACCGACGAGCCGGACGGCAGGTCCCAGTGGTGGACGGCGGCGAAGTCGCGGTAGAGCAGTTCACTCCAGTGGCGCAGCGCCGAATCCAGTGCGCCTTCGATACCGAGGACCAGGTCGATGTCGGACCATCGGTCTGCGCCCTCGACGGCATGGGATCCGGTGACCGCGGCCCCGACGACGGCGGGGTCACTTTCGGCTGCGGCGAGCAACCGCTCCCGGATCGAGTCACGCGCGCCCACGGAGAACACCGCGCCACCCTACGCCGCGATCCCGGGTCGCTCAGCCACCCGTTCCCGGCGGCCCGAACGAGGCGCGGGATGCGGCTGAACGACACCGAGGCGGCTCAGGTGTTGTCGAGCACGAACGTTCGCATGAGGTCGGCGCATTCGGCCGCGTGCGTCTCCAACAGGAAGTGCCCGCCGTCGTAGATGTGCGCGTCCATGCGCTCGAGAGCGCGGTGGTAGGCGAGGACCTCGTCGACGTCGAAGAACGGGTCGTGCCGTCCCCACAGCACCAGCGCCGGCGGCTGGTGGGCCCGGTGGTACTCGGCCAGCTCGGCGAAGCGGGCGACGTGGTTGGCGTAGTCGGTGAACAGCGCGAACTGGGCGTCGATGTTGCCGGGTCGACGCATGCGCTCCCAGTCGAGGTGCCACGACTCGGGAGGTTGCAGGGCGCGCACGCCCTCGGGCAGCCCGGCGAGGTACTGGTCCCGGGTGCCGGCGAAGGTCAACCAGTCCGGCAGTTTGGCGCGCTGCTGGTCGGTCGGGTCGGCCCAGTACGCCTTGGCGTCGTCCCACTGCTCGCCGAGGCCGTCGGAGTGCGCGTTGCCGCTCTGGACGATAAGACCCTGGATGCGATGGGGGTCGCGGGTGGCCAGGTGGTAGCCCACGGGTGCGCCGAAGTCGTGCAGGTAGACGAAGAAGCGTCGCACCCCGAGCCGGTCGAGCAGGTGCTCGATCGTTCGGGACAGGTTCTCGAAGGTGTAGTCGTACGCGTCGATGGTCGGTGACGACGACATGCCGAAGCCGGGAAGATCGGGCGCGATCACGTGTGCGACGTCGGCCAGCGTGGGCATGACCTCGCGGAAGGTGTGCGACGAGCTCGGAAAGCCGTGCAGCAGCAGTACGGTCGGCTGACCGGCGCGCCCGGCCTCGCGGAAGAACACCTCCAGGCCGTCGACGTCGGCCTGTCGATGGCGGACCTTCCGGATCGCCTGCATCGCGTCCTCCTCCCACAGCGGCCGGCGAGCATCGGGTGCCCGCCGAACAGCCGCGCACCACCGGCAGCGACGTTCATTGTTCCCTGCCCGGCCGGGCCGCGCAGGCACTGTCGGTCCAACCCGGTGCCCGGCCACCGGGAATGGTGCCGGGCTTCGTCGTCGGTAATGGACCAGCACCGGCTGGTCGGGATGGTACGCCCGCCCGCCGTTACCCAACCCGACAGCGTCGCCGGCAGAGTCTCAGCGCCGATGCGCCTGCCCGCGGTTGAGGTGGCCGTGGAACCATGCCGCCGCCGCGTCGGCATCTGTCGTCGGATCGACACAGTCGAGCCGCAGCCCGGCGGGGCCCGCGGTGTTGATGAGGGCGTCAGCGGCGCGTACGCCGTCGTCCCAGTTGAGACACGCCGGGCTCCAGCCGCCACGCAGGTTCTTGCCGTCATAGTCGAGCCGCAGGGTCTGGTAGATCCAGTTTCCCCGGAGGAAGTCGTACGACGCGATCATCCAGAGCGTGCCGTCATCGTCCTGGTGGTACCAGTCCTGAACATCCGGGACGAGCTTCGCGAGTTCAGTGAAGAAGGCGGTCTCGTCGGCGGTGGGTTCGGCGTCCCGCACGGATCCGATTCTCGCAGACCGGGCAGCTCGACCACGACAGCCTGCCGCCCCCGCCCGCGTCGGTGTCGATGGGGTCGGCTCACCATCACCGGGGCCGGCGGGAGGCCGGCGACCTGATCAGGAACAGCACGGTGAGTAGGGCCAGGGCCGCGAGGCCGGTGCTGACCTGGAATCCGCTGCGCATGCCGTCGGCGATGAGCGCGGCGGTGGGTGCGGTGCCCTCGACCTGCGGGGCGTCACCGACGACCGAGGTGTACACCGTGGACAGGACGGCCACCCCGAGTGTCGCACCGGACATCATGATCGCTTGAAGCAGCCCGGACGCGGCTCCGGCGTCCTCGGGGTCCACCGTCGACATGATGGTGACGTTGAGCGGAACGGCCACGAGGCCGAGGCCCGCGCCGGCGAGCAGCAGCGGCCCGAACAGGCCGGCGAGGTAACCGGTGGTGGCGGAGATCTGGGTCAGCCAGGCGGTGGCGATCAGGAGTACGACGACACCGGTGGCGGCCGTCGCCTTCGCGCCGTACCTGCCCAGTGGTCTGGCCGCGTTCTGGGCGGTGACCAGCAGCCCGGCCGCCATCGGCAGGAAGGCGAGGCCGGCCTGCAGCGGGTTGAAGCCGGACACCTCCTGCACGAAGAGGATGAGGAGGAACTGCATGCTCAAGGTCACCATGGGCACCAGCAGCAGGCCCAGGTAGGCCCCCGCCCGGGAACGGTCGGCGAACACGCCGAGCGGCATGATCGGCTGCGGTGCCGTCCGTTCGAGCAGGACGAACGCGATCAGCGACAGGACGCCGACGCTCAGTCCGACCAGGGTGAGCGGGTCGTTCCAGCCCTGTTCGGCGGTGCGCACCAGCCCGAACACGACGCCGACCATGCCGACCAGGGAGGTCGCCGCCCCGGGCAGGTCGAAGCGGCCGACCGTCCGTGGTGACTCGTCGACGAATCGGCGCGCGAAGAGCAGCACGAGCAGGCCGACCGGGACGTTGACGAACAGCACCCAGCGCCAGGAGGCCAGGGTGACGATGACGCCGCCGAGGATCAGGCCGAGGGTCATCGCCGACGCGGTCATCGAGGAGTAGATGCCGAGCGCTCTGGTCTGTGCGTCGCCCTGGAAGCTGATGACCAGCAGGGCGAGGGTGCTCGGCCCGGCGAGTGCCGCGCCGACGCCCTGCAGCGCCCGCATGGCGACAAGCCACTCCGCGTTCTGGGCCAGGCCGCCGAGCAGGGACGCCACGGTGAACAGCGCGATGCCGGCCAGGAACACGCGCCGTCGGCCGAGGATGTCGCCGGCTCGACCACCGAGCAGCAACATGCCGCCGAACGCGAGCAGGAAGGCGTTGACCACCCAGGAGAGGCCGGCGGTGGAGAAGCCCAGGCCGTCTCTGATCACCGGCAGCGCCACGTTGATGACGGTGCCGTCGAGCATCAGCATGACCTCGCAGGACACCAGGATCGTCAGGGTCAGCGCGGCCGCCCGACCGGTCCTCGGGGCCGGTGTCTGGGTGGTTTGCGCAGTGCGGGGCGGCGAACTCGACACGGATCCTCCTGCTTGAATAGCGTGGAGACGAGTGAGCAAATAGTGAACGCGCCCGTCTACTATATGGGCCGCGGTGTGACCGTGACAAGCTGCTCCCCGCGCGCTGGGGCAGAGAGGTGACCGATGACGACTCCGACCGGAGGGGCGGACCAGGCGGTCCGGGTCCAGGGGCGGCGACGGGGTGCGGATCTCGAGCGCGCGATCTTCGAAGCGGTGATCGACCAGCTCGGCACCGTCGGCTACGCCAAACTCACCATGGAGGGTGTGGCGGCGGCGGCCCGCACCGGCAAGGCCGCCCTCTACCGCCGATGGGACAACAGGGACGACCTCGTCCGCGACGCCCTGGGCACCCTGCTGCCGGGGCCACCGGACGTGCCGGAGGCGACCCCCCTGCGTGCGGGTCTGCTGATCCTGCTCCACTACTTCGACTCGGCACTGTTCGGGTCCAGGGGCGCCGTTTTCCAGGCGGTCGCCGCCGGGAGCGGCAACGACGTGACGATGCTGCGTGCCCTCTTCCAGGCCCGGGTGACCGATCCCTGCCAGGAACGGATCCTGGCGCTGCTGCGCCGGGACGTGCCGGCGGGCGGGGCGTCGACGACCGACGAGGCGCACCAGAGGGCGTTCGCCACGGTCGGGCCCGCGATGCTGACGTACAACTGCGTCAACGGGCAGGACCGGAGCACCGACCAGCAGATCGAGTCCATCGTGGACACTGTGCTCCTGCCGCTGGCACACGCGCACCGGTCAGCGAATGCGCGGAAGCCCGGATAGCCCGCCCGTCCAGGAGTGTCGAGAACGGCCGGGCGGTTCCGTCTCTCAGTGGTGAGCGGCCGGTGTGGCCGCACGACAGAAAGGCAGACCCGCCATGGCGATCCAACGGATGGACAACGTCCTCATCGTCGTCGACGACCTCGACGCGGTCATCGCGTTCTTCGTCGAACTCGGCATGGAGGTGGAGGGCAGAGGGCCGGTCGAGGGACGTTGGGTGGAGCGTGTGATCGGGATCGACGACGCCCGGCAGGAGGTCGCGATGCTGCGGACCCCGGACGGCCACGGCAAGGTCGAGCTGGCGATGTTCCACACGCCGAAGGCGATCCGTACCGAGCCGACCGACGCCCCCACGAACACGCTGGGCATTCGTCGCATCATGTTCGCCGTCGACGACGTCGAGGACGTCATCGCCCGCCTCCGTACGCACGGGGCCGAGCTCGTCGGTGAGCTGGCCCAGTACGAGGACAGCTACCGGCTCTGCTACGTCCGCGGCCCCGAGGGCATCATCGTCGGACTGGCCGAACAGCTCGGCTGAGGGCCGCCGAAGGGTCACGCCCGAATGTCGGCGACCATGGTGTCCGCGTTCTCGAACGACTCGACCGTGCGGAACCCCTCGGCGGCGTACAACCCGGCGGCGAAGTTTGCCCGCTCCACGCTCAGCGACACCCGGCCGGTGCCGCGTGCACGCGCGACGTCCAGGACGGCGCGCAGCAACACCCGACCCACACCTCGGCCCCGCCACGACTGCCGCACGCCGATGGTCAGCTCCGGCACGTCGTCACTCACGTACCCGTATCCCGGATCGGCGGCGGTCAGGTGCCGCAACCAGGCCGCGCCGACCGGCCGGCCAGCCGGCTGCGTCGCGACCACCCCGACGTCGTCGGGCCGCATCCACCCGGTGACGTAGTGCGCGAACGCGGGATTCGCCAGGATCTGCTCGCGTGACCAGTTGCGCTCCGGCAGCCAGTTCACCGCCTCCACCAGCATGTCGACCAGAAACTCGCGATCGGTCGGGGTGGCCGCACGGATGTCGACGTTCTGCACCGCCACACTCTGCCACAGGACCAGTTCCGTGCGTGGGAGAGAACAAGCACCGGAAGCGGCGCGGCACGAGGCGGCGCCGGGGTCCTGGCTACGCTTCGGGGCATGTTCCGTGCGGCGCGGCCTGACGACTTCGAGCAGATCATCCGACTCTATCGGCAACTGAACGCGGACGATCCGGTGCTGGAGGATGGCTCCGACGAGGCGGCCTTCCAGCAGATCGTCAGCTCACCGGGGCTGCACCTGTTCGTCCTCGAACTGGACGGGACCGTCGTCGCCACGACGTACCTCAACGTGATCCCCAACCTCAGCCGGTCGGCTGCGCCCTACGCGGTCATCGAGAACGTCGTCGTCGACGAGTCGCGGCGCGGTACGGGCCTCGGCAGGCAGATCATGGCGGGCACGCTCCGGGCGGCGTGGGACGCCGGCTGCTACAAGGCGATGCTGATGACGGGCTCGCGTAGCCCCGCGACCCACGCCTTCTACCGAGCCTGCGGGTTCTCGGCGGACGTCAAGACCGCGTACCTCGCACGACCAGCCGCACCCCCGTCGAGCGCGGGCGACCCGTCGCCTGCCGCCTCCTGACACGAAGGCGCGGCCAGGCATCCCCGCCACGCGTCTCGATCGACGAACGGCTACCCCGCCGTCGCGGCACCGGTCGGCGCCGTCGTCGGGAAGGTCTCGCGGAGCGCGGAGTCCAGTGACCGGCCGGTCGTCGGCTCGACGAACAGCTCGACGAGCAGGAGGTCCGCGAGGTGGGTCACGTTGATGCCCGACTCCTTGCCGCCGAGGCCCTGTAACGCGCCGCCGAGGCGGAACGCGGCCTTCGCCGCGCCGGCCGGCAGCCGGCCGACCCGGCGGCGGCGGCCGACCGCCTCGGCGATCCGTCCGATCATGTCGCCCCAGGTCAGGTTCTCGTCGGCGACCGGGATGTCCGCGCCGCTGGCCTGTTCCAGGGCGTCCGCCGTGATCTCGGCGACGCTGCGCGCCGACACCGCGGCGCTTCCGCCGGTCGGCACGGCAAGGGGGGTACGGGAACGCGCCCACCGGTCCAGCGGCCCGGCCCAGTTCGGCAGCCGGTCACCGACCCGACCGAACACGAAGGGCAGTTCGAGGACGGCGACGGGCAGATCCGGGCCGGCCGCCGCCCGTCCCTCGCGGGCCTGCTCGACCCGACACCGGATGTACGTGTGCCGCTCGGCGAGCCGCCACTGCGGATGCAGCCGGTCGAAATAGGTGTAGTACGAGCCCATCACGGCACCGCGGGTGAGACCCTCCAGGCGGGCGGCGGTGCACAGGCGCACCACCGGGTCGACGTTGTCGCGGCGGAACTGCGGGTAGATCGGCTTGGGCAGCGGCCGCTGCTCGTCGGTGCGGGTGGCGTACACGACGCCGTCGTGACCGGCGAGCAGCGGCCGCAGGTCCTCGATCGAGGCGGACCCGAGGTCGAGCAGGTGGTCGACCCCCGGCTGGGCGGTCCGTGCCACAGTGGTGGTGGCGTGGCCGCGCTCGCGCAGCACGTCCACGACATGAGCGCCGATCAGGCCACTGCCACCCACCACGAGAATTCGCACGGTGCATGGTCCACTCTGGACCGGGGTGCTTGTCAAGCCGCCGGACCGGTGCCGGTTACTGCTTGTTCTTCGCGACGTTGTAGATGTCCAGGACGTCGTCGTCGAAGTAGGGGCCGTACATGTTGTCGGAGTACTTGTACGACATCACCGAGTTGACGTACCCGAATCGGAGGTCGTTGTCCCAGGCCCGCAGGAACGGGCCGCCGCTGGAGCCATGGTTGAGCGGGCAGTTCTTCAGCTTGATCCGCTGCGCCCCGGCGGCCTTGAGGGCACCCTGCGCGTAGTACTGCGACAGGCCGTCGTACGGGGCTTCGCCCGGATAGCCGAGCAGCATCGCCGTGAGCGTCTTGGACTTGTTGACGCTGAGCCCCTGCCCGCCGGTGACGTGCACGAGCCGGTCACCGTTGAGCGGGTGCATGGTGACGAAGGCGAAGTCCCACCAGAGGTAACCCCAGTCGACCCAACCCTCGACGGAGGTGAACTCCTTGGCGAACCAGAGGCCGTGCAGTGCGACACCGTCGGTGTACTCCGGCGCGTACGCCCAGTTGTCGTACCAGACGGATCCGCCGTTACCGGGGTGTACGCAGTGCCCGGCGGTGGAGACCATGTTCGCCTGCGGGTTGTTGATGGTCCCGCCGGAGCAGAAGAAGTCCTCGTCGTTGTGGGTGTAGAAGACGCGACCGACCCCGGGTGAGGCGTTCACCGCCTGGGTTGCCTGGCTGCCGCCCCCCACGGCCGCGCGCACGCCGGCCGCCGAGGAACGTGGTGCCGCCGGTGTCGCCACGTCTCGTGCGGCACCGATGCGGCCGGGACGGTCGGTGGCCTCCCCGTCGAAGGTGTCGACCCCGTCCGGCGGGGTAGCGGGGCGGGCCGCCCGCATGCGTTCCGGCGTCCAGTAGGCGTGTCCCGCCGCCGCCGCGCTGTCCGCGTCGGTGGGCACCCGCCCGTGGATGGTGGCGCGCGCCTCGGCCACGGTCGCGGAGGCGCTGGGCGTGCCCGCCGTAGCGGCACCCGCCTGGGCCGGCGTCTGGGCGACGGTGAGTGTGGTCAGCAGCATGATGCCCACCGCGACGAATCCGAGTTTCCTGCGCACGAGACCCCCTGAGGTTGACGGTCGGAGTCAGCACGCTCCGACGTCGCATCGCCCACGCTAGGGTCGGACGGGCGATCCACAGTGGTCCTGTCGTGTACGGTCGGTGACGGTTGCCTGACTGCGGAACGCACCGCGTCGTGTCTGAGAAACCTTCACGAATCCGGGGGTGGGGATGTCCGAGCCGCGCGCCTTCTGGCTGGACGAGCAGTTCGACCGCGAGCACGGCACCGACACCGGTGGCCGCTACGAGGCCGAGGTGCGGCGGCGGATCGACGACTTCGCCGACACCTGGGGCGACATCTCGCCCGTCGAGTTCGCGGCGACAGCCTGGCGAGTCGCCACCGCCCTGTCGCCCGGCTTCGTCCGCTGGCACCGGCGGATCGTCTCGGCGACCTGCGCGAGAAGCCCGTGGGACGGCAGCATGGTCTGCGCCGTGACGGTGGTGTCCCGCTGGCCGGCAGAGCTCACCTGGACCAGGCAGTGGCAGCGCGACCGCGGCTGGCGGGACTGGCCCCAGCTGTTCGGCCAGTACACGACCCCGACGGAGCAGGACCAGACCCGCAGCCCGCACCTGCGGGCGATGCTCCAGGTCGAGGCGCCGGTGCCGCTGGACCAACTGCCACCGGCTCCGGACGGTCCGGACGACGACGTCGCCACCACGGCGCGCCGCGCCATGGTGGTGCTGGCCCGGGAGCTCAACGACCTTCTCGCCCCGATGATCGGCCAGCTCGACGCCGGGGTGCCCGCGGGCTCCTAGGAGCCCGGGTCGACGGCCACGACAACGAGCACCGGGGCGGACGGTGTGTTCACCGCCCGCCCCGGACTCTCCCGACGTTCGCCGGCCCGGCCGCCGACCAGGCCGGGCACCGCTGCTTAGCCGGTGGTCAGGATGAACCTCTCCCAGGCGCCAACCGACGTACGGTTGGCGATCAGGGATCCGGCCCCGGCGTTCTCGGCGCACACGATCTGGTTGTTGACCGTGGCGCGCAGGCTCACCGTCCCATCCGAGTTGGTGATGAGCTGGAACGTCTCCCACGAACCGATCGCTGTGGCGTTGGCGACCAACGGGTTGGCGCCCGCGTTCGCGGCCGAGACGTAGAGCCCGTTGGCGCGCGACCGCAGCGCGATGTTGCCGTTGCCGGCGTCCACCCGGTCGAACTGCTCGGTGCTGCTGACGCTGGCCTTGTTGGCGATCAACGCGGTGGTGCCGACCGCCGACACGTACTGGTTGTTGACCTGCGCCCGTAGGGTGCTCACCGGCGTGCTACCACCTGTGCCGGTGGTGAAGGTGAACGCGTCGACATCGAACAGGTAGCCGGACCCGCCCTTGAACACCAGGTACAGCGTGGTCGACGCGCTCGGCGGGTTGCTGATCGTGCCGGACGACTCGACGAAGGTCTCCCAGTTGCCGGTCACCGGCACCGTGACGGTGCCCAGCAGGGTGCCGGTGGCCGACCCGGCCCGGACCTCGATGGTGCCACCGGCGCCGGCCGACGACGCCCGCACGGTGATGCGGTTGGCGTTGGCCAGGTTGTACGGCTGGTACGAGATCCAATCGTTGTTCTCGATGAACCCGGCGGTGCGACCACCCTCGGCGTTGGTGTGATCGGTCGCCTGGACACCGGAGGTGGCACCGAAGTGCTCACCCTGGCGGTGCTTCGGTTGCAGGGTCCTGATGCTGTGCGTGGTGAGCCCACCGTTGTCGGTGTAGGCGGCGTCGAACACGCCGTAGATGTTGGCCGCCGAGTCGTGCTCACCGTCGGTCGGGACGGTGATCGAGCCGCTGCACCCGGTCTTCGAGGTGATCTGGTGCGCGTGGCTGTCGTGGCCCAGCGCGTAGGTCAGGCTCACCTTGGTGCAGTCGATCGTGCCGTCCTGCGGGTCGCTCACCGAGATCTGGTACGAGATGGTGTCACCGAAGTTGAACAGCTGCCCGTCGGCGGGCGAGGTCAGCGTCACCGTCGGTGCCGTGTTGCCCACGGTGATGACCAGGCTCGCCGTGCCGGACAGGCCGGTCGGGTCGGTGACCTTCAACGTCGGGGAGTACGTGCCGTTGGTGGTGTACGTCTTCGTCGGGTTGGCCGCCGTCGACGTGGTGCCGTCCCCGAACGTCCACAGGTAGCTCAGCGCGCCACCCTCGGGGTCGGAGCTGCCGGCCGACGAGAAGTTCACGGTCAGCGGGTTGGCCCCCGACGTCGGGTTCGCCGCGGCGACCGCGATCGGGTTGCGGTTGCCGGCGCCGATGTACTCGACCCGGAACAGCGCCTGGTTGTTCGAGCCCGTGCCGTAGTCCAGCACGTAGAGGGCGCCGTCCGGGCCGAAGGCCATGTCCATGACCTGCGTGCCGGACCAGGGGAAGTTGGAGATCTCCCCGCGCGAGCCGTCGGCGTTGATCGCGATGGGCTTGATCCAGCGGCGGCCGTACTCGCCGGCGAAGAACAGGCCGTTGAGCGACTGCGGGAACTTGACGCTGGAGTTGAGCGAGGCGTCGTACCGGTACACCGGCCCGGCCATCGGCGACTCCGAGCCGCTGCCGAACTCCGACGGCGAACCGGAGTCGCCGGCGTACTTGATCCAGGCCGGCTTCGCCGCGGGCAGCGTGCCGAGGCCGGTGTTGCGGAACGAGTTGTTCGTCGGCCCGCCCGTGCAGTTGTACTTGGACTGCGACGGCCCGGACGGGAAGGTGTACTCGTTGTACGTTTCGGTGCTGCTGTTGCTGCCGGTGCAGTACGGCCAGCCGAAGTTGCCGGGCGCCGTGATCCGGTTGAACTCGACCTGACCCGACGGGCCCCGGCTGGAGTTGGTGCTTCCCGAGTCGGGCCCGTAGTCGCCGACGTAGACGACGCCGGTGGCCTTGTCGACGCTCATCCGGAACGGGTTGCGCAGACCCATCGCGTAGATCTCCGGACGGGTGTTGGCCGTGCCGGGTGCGAACAGGTTGCCCGACGGAATGGTGTACGTGCCGTCGGCCTGCGGCTTGATCCGCAGCACCTTGCCCCGCAGGTCGTTGGTGTTGCCCGCCGAGCGCTGCGCGTCGAACTGCGGGTTGCGGTTGGTCCGCTCGTCCAGCGGCGCGTAGCCGGACGACTCGAACGGGTTGGTGTCGTCGCCGGTGGTCAGGTACAGGTTGCCGGCGGCGTCGAAGTCCAGGTCACCGCCGACGTGGCAGCACTGCCCACGGTCGTTGGCGACCTGGAGCACGATCTTCTCGCTGCCCAGGTTGAGCGTGTCGTCGCTGTTGAGGGTGAACCGGGACAGCCGCAGGTGCCCCTTCCACCGGTCCCAGTCCGACTGCGAGCCGGTCGTCGGGGCGTCCCCGGACGGGGTGCTCAACGTCGGCGAGTAGTACAGGTAGATCCACCGGTTGGTGGCGAAGTTGGGGTCGACGGCGACGCCCTGCAACCCCTCCTCGTCGTGCGTGTAGACCGACAGGGTGCCGGAGGTCTTGGTGTTGCCGTTCACGTCGGTGACCCGCAGAACGCCGTTGCGGGCGGTGTGCAGCACCGAGCGGTTGGGCAGCACCGCCAGGGACATGGCCTCACCCAGCTCGGCCGAGCCGGTGGCGAGTTTGACCTGCTGGTAGTCGCTGGCGGGGATGACCACCGCCTGCGCGGTGGACGGTGCGGCGGCCACGGCCAGGGTCACGCTCGCGACGGTGGTGACCGCCGCGACGAGGACCCGGGGCCAGCGCCGGGAGAACGAGAACATGATCGTCCTTTCTCGACGACCGGGGGACGGGCGCGCGGGGGCGCGCCACGACCAGGTGGGGGTGTGGTGGAGAACGAGCTGGGGACCAGGTCAGTTGGTGGTGACGAGGTCGAACTTCTCCCACTGACCGATGGAGGTCCGGTTGGCGATCAGCGGGGAGTTGCCCCCGTTGTCAGCGGAGACGTAACGGTTGTTCACCGTGGCCCGCAGGCTCACCGTGCCGTCGGAGTTGCGCACGAGCTGGAACGTCTCCCAGGAGCCGGCGGTGGCCCGGTTGGCGATCAGCGGGGAGTTACCGGAGTTCTCCGCGGCGACGAACTGCCCGTTGCTCTTGGCGCGCACCCCCACGTTGCCGTTGGCGAGGTTGACCAGGTCGAACCGCTCGGTCGTCCCGACGGAGGTCTTGTTGGCGATCAGCGCGGTGGTGGCGTTCGGCGCGCTCACGAACTTGCCGTTGGCGCGGGCCTTCAGGGTCGAGCCGGCGGCGGTGGGCGGCGGGGTCGTCGGCGGAGTCGTCGTGCGCGGCGAGCAGTCGGCGCTCACCGAACCCGCGGCGACCTGGAGACCGCCGAGCAGCATCTTGGTGAAGTTCGGGTCGGTGTACGACGCCTCGGTGTGCCCGAGGCCCGTGTACCAGGCCCGGCCGCCGCCGTACGCCTTGCACCAGGTGATCGGGTGGTCGCCGCTCATGTTGCCGCCGCTGTACGACGACTCGTCGAGGCTGGCCAGGACCCGCGCGGTGGACCGGGGGTTGGTGCGGTAGTTGTACCACTCGTCGGAGCGGGACCAGGTGGCGGGCAGGTGCGCCGTCGACGGGTTGGTCTGGTCCTCGATCTTCACGGTCGCCGTCTGGATCGCCGGGTGCGAGTCGAAGTACGCCCCGACCAGCGCGCCGTACCACGGCCAGCTGTACTCGGTGTCGGCGGCGGCGTGCACGCCGACGTACCCGCCGCCGGCGGCGATGTACGACTCGAAGGCCGTCTGCTGGCTGGCGTTGAGGACGTCGCCGGTCGTCGACATGAAGACCACCGCCTGGTACTGGGCCAGGTTGGAGGTGGTGAACTGGCCGGCATCCTCGGTCGCGGTCACGGTGAAGCCGTTGGCCGAGCCGAGCTGCTGGATCGCGGCGATGCCGTTGGGGATGGCCGAGTGGCGGAAGCCGGCGGTCTTGCTGAACACCAGGACCTTGGTCAGCGGTGCGGCCGAGGCCTGCGTGGGCAGGGCTACCAGGCCGGCCATCAACACGGCCAGGCCGGTGACGAGGGCCAACAGGCGGGGACGGGAACGCATGGTCTTGCTCCTCTGCTGAGCGGCGACCTCAGGCTGTGCACGCGGGCAGGCCGGAGGCCACAGTGGCGGTGGTGCGGAAGCCGGGCCGCCGATGCTCGGCTGAGGTGGTGCGGGGTGGTGGGGGGATGGGGCGCGCGACCAGCAGATCACGCCGACCGACACTTGTGGACGGTCGAATTGTATCGACTGACATCGCTGACGCAGTAAACCTCCGATGTCTGCGCCCCGTCAAGCCCACGTTCACCGGCCCGGCTCCCTGCTGGCGCGGCTGGCGCCGGTGCCGCGCGCGACGTGTGGCCGGCTGCGGGTGCACCGACTAAGATGGGGAACTTCTCGCCGGGCACCTCGTGGCGCTGCCGTTCTGACCCGCCACGCCCGGTGCGCGACGGTCGCGAGACCGCGCCTGCCGCGGCCCGTCACGCGGATCAGGGCGGCGATCGGCACCAGCCAGTTGATCATGGCAAGATGCGACGATTCGCCGCGTTCACCCGCTCGGCGAGGCACCGCTCCCGTGCCGGTCGAGCGGTGCCCCGGCGCACGGGTCCGGTTCGCGCGCCCGCCAGTCGAGGCGGTCCCGGTAGAGGCGGCGCACGACCAGCCAGCCGACCGAGAACGGGACGGCGCCCATGGCCACGACTCCCAGGACGGCGGACCCGGTCACGTCGAAGACCGCTCCGACGTCACCGAACAGCTGGGCGACCGTCTGGAAGGCGAGGTGGAAGCCGATGCCCGCCCAGATGTCGCCGGTGGCGGCACGGAAGGCACCCAGGAGAAGCGCGAAGACGAAGAACAGGGCGAGCCGGTCGACGGACCGGGCGGCCCCGATGAGAAACCCGAACAGGGTGAACACCACCGCCTGCCCGATGACGGCCTGCCACGCCGGCAACCGGGTGGCGAGGTTGTGCTGCAGGTAGCCACGGAAGACCAGCTCCTCCGGCAGCGCCTCCTTCAGCGCGACGAGCACGACCAGCAACGCCGCCACCCGCAGGGCGTCCCCGGCGGACGTCCGAACACTGATCTCGACCCAGTCGAGACCGAGGCAGAGCGCGAACCCGAGGGCGGCGGGGAGGAGCCAGCAGGCCATGCCGAGCAGCAGGCGTCGCCAACCGGCCCGCAGCGAGGGCAGGCCGAGACCGGCCCAGGGACGTCGGTCCAGCCCTCGGCGGGCAACCACGACCAGGGGTACGACGAGCGCCGTCGTGAGGACTGCCCCGACGGCATGGGTCGGGCGGTCGTAGTCGCGGTCGAGAAGAGCCTCCAGCGCCAGCCACACCAGCACGGCGCCCGTGCAGACCACGAGGATCCGCGCGGGCAGGGCGACGCGACGTCTGGCGCTCACCGCCGGCAGCGTAGCCAGCGGCGTCAACGTGGGCCGCTCAGCGACCGAGGACGAGGTAGGCGAGGCCGAGGACGCCTCGGTAGCCACCGACGTACTCGCGCAACCGCTCGTCGAGTTCCGCGCGGACGTCGGCCGCGCGGGGATCCTCCGGGTACGTCAGTAGCCACTCCTGGCGGCCCGCGAGCCAGGTGGACTCGAAGTCGTCCCACTCCCGTTGGTCGGCGGTGCTCAGGTGCAGCACCCGCCAACCGCGCTCGCGGGCGGCCTCGACCAACCCGGGCAGGGGTGCGACCTCCGGGCCGAAGACCTCGGCGATCTCCGCCGTGGGTGACACTTCCCAGTACGCGTCACCGAACAGCAGCCGCCCGCCGGGGCGGACCAGGTCGGCGAGGGCGTCGAGGGCGGCCCCGGTGCCGCCGAAGGCGTGTGCCGACCCGATGCACAGGACCCGGTCGGCCGGCTCCTGCCAGGCCGCCACCTCGCCCATGACGAAGGTGACGTGTCGGTGCAGCGACCGGTCCGCGGCCAGCCGCCGTCCCCGATCCAGGGCGTCGCCATCGGTGTCGACGCCGACGCCCCGCGTCGCCACCGGGCCGGACACGCCCCCGGCGGCGACCGCGCGCAGCAGCAGCTCACCCCAACCGCAACCGAGATCGAGGACGCGCGCGCCGGGGCGGACGTCGAGTCGTTGCAGCAGCAGGGCGGCGTGCTCCGGTGAGAGCGGCGTGTTCCAGCGCATCCGCGCGTAACGGCTGGCGGCGAGGTGGTCGGCTGACTGCATCCGCTGAGGGTGCCACGTCGTGATCATCGGCGTGCGCCGTGTCCGGTGCCCGCGCGTACGGCAGGATCGGTCTGGTGGACGCGCAGCGGTCGGGGCCGTTTCGGCGGCCGACCCCGCAGGAGGTGGCGGCGGCGGCCGGGCGGGGCCTGGCCGACGTGATCGGGCCCGGCCTGCGGGTGCTGTTCTGCGGCTTCAACCCGGGTCTCTACTCCGCCGCCGTGGGGTTGCCCTTCGCCCGCAGGAGCAGCCGGTTCTGGCCGGCCCTGCACCGCGGCGGTTTCACCGACCGGGAGTTGCACCCGTGGGAATCTGACGAGTTGCTGCGTCAGGGCCTGGGCATCACCAGCCTGAGCAACCGGGCCACCGCCCGCGCCGCCGAGCTGACGTCGGAGGAGCTGGTGGCCGGGGTGACGGGGTTGGCGGTGAAGGCCGAGCGGTACCGGCCGCGGTGGGTGGCCATCCTCGGGGTGACCGCGTACCGGATCGCCTTTGTCCGGCCCCGGGCCGGGCTGGGGCCGCAGCCGGATCGGCTGGGCCCGGCCCGGGTCTGGGTGCTGCCCAACCCCAGCGGCCTGAACGCGCACTTTCCGCTGCCGGCGCTGGCCGCCGAGTTCGCCAAGCTGCGGCGCGAGCTCGACCCCTAGCCCCCGTAGCGTGGTGTGGCGGCCAGCGCGGCACGAAGGTCGGCGAGCGTCGCGACCGCCCAGCGGCCGACGGCGTCCGGGTACTCCGACTCCTGTCCCTCCGTCACGTCGTGGGCCGTGACCGACCACGACACCGGCCAGCGCCTGTCGATGTGTGAACGATCGGTTGGCGGCGCCGATCGGGTGACCTTGCGCGAGCCGGCCGCGAAACGGCCCATGTCGCGGCGCAGGCGCGCGAGCGGAGGTGCTGCGGGACCGGTCATCTCGTCGACCGCGGCGTGCAGGCGGTCGAGCGTCGCACGGGTGAGCCGGGACGGATGCTGGAGCTGGTACGTGGCCACGGCGAAGAAGTGCGCCCGCATCCCCACCTGCGGTTCGAGAGTGGGCAGCACGCGGGTCTCGATCTCGAGCAGCTCGTGCAGCCGCGTCCAGCAGTCGCCGCTGGCCGGCAACGCCCCTCCGCACTCGGCGCAACGGTCGGTGTGCGTCGCGTTCACCCCTTGTCCACCAGCAGCCCGGCGAGCCCCTGGTAGTAGGGCTGCATGGCGGGGTGGTACTCGTCGAACTCGGGCCGGGGTGAGCCGTCCCGGGAGGCGACGAGCAGGTCCAGGTAGTACTCCCAGCCGGCGCCGACCTCGGCGATGCCCTCCAGGCTCGTCAGGTGCTGGACGAACCGCAGCTCGGTGACGCCGTCGGTTTCGGTCAGCGCCAGCTCCAGCCGCCAGGTGCCGTAGCTGTCGATCAGCGACACGGCGAGGCGTCGCTGTGGCTCGCACGCGTCGATGTGGACCTCACTCCAGGGCTGCTCCTCCTCGTACGCCATCTGGATCCGGACGGTCCGTCCGGGCGCGGCGTCGCCCTCCCAGGGCCCGTACCAGCGGGCTGTGCGTTCCGGCTCGGTCAGGCTGGCCCAGACGTCCGCCGCCGGGGCGCGGAAGGTCCGGGTGAGGACGAGATCGTGGCCGGTGGCGGTGCGGAACAGGCGTCCGGCGGGCGTACGGGTCATGCGGTGTGCTCCCTTCGATGCTCCGCCGGGCCGCTGCTGCGGCGCTCTCGGCGGGTGCGATAGATCTCGGTCTCCAGCGCGTCGAGGTGCCGCTCCCACCGGTCGGCGCCGGCGAGCCCGGCGAGCCAGTCGGCAAGCGGGGCGAGTGGGCCGGGGTCGAGGCGGTAGATCCGCTGTCGGCCGACCAACTCGTCGCGGACCAGCCCACTCTCGCGCAGCACCCGCAGGTGGCGGCTGATCGCGGGTCGGCTGATCGCGAAGCGTTGGGCGATGTCGCCGGCGGAGAGGGGTTCGTCGCGCAGCATGGTCAGGATGTGCCGTCGCACCGGGTCCGCGATTGCGGTGGCCACCTCGTCCACTCCGGAAGCGTAACCCATGGGTTACGGGTTCGGGGAGGCGGCCGCGTCGATGGTGGGCACATGATCAGCTGGCCTGGCACGCTGTACGGCATGGCCACCCTGCTTCGCTCCCGGATGACCGACTGGACCGTTGCCGTACCCGTGCTCGCCGTGCTGGTGCTGCTCGCCACCTGGGGGCGGGACCTGCCCGGGCCGATCATCGTGGTGGTCGCGGTGCTGCTGGGAGGTGCGGTGCTGGCGGCCGTGCACCACGCGGAGGTGGTCGCCCACCGGGTGGGGGAGCCGTACGGATCGCTGGTGCTCGCCGTCGCGGTCACCGTGATCGAGGTCGCCCTCATCGTCACGCTGATGATCAGCGGGCCGGAGAAGACCCAGTCGCTCGCCCGCGACACCGTCTTCGCCGCCGTCATGATCACCTGCAATGGCATCCTCGGCCTGTCCCTGCTGCTCGGGGCGCTCCGCCGACGCGTCGCCGTGTTCAACCCGGAGGGCACCGGTGGCGCGCTGGCCACCGTGATCACCCTGGCCACGCTGAGTCTGGTCATCCCGACCTTCACCACGGCCCGGCCCGGCCCGGAGTTCAGCCCGGCCCAACTCACCTTCGCCGCCGTCGCCTCGCTGGCCCTGTACGGGCTGTTCGTGCTGGTGCAGACCGGCCGGCACCGCGACTACTTCCTGCCGGTCGACAGCCAGGGCCGGGTGATCGACGCCGAGGAGCACGCCAAACCGCCGACGACCCGCGCCGCGCTGATCAGCCTGGGGCTGCTGCTGGTGGCGTTGATCGCGGTGGTGGGTGACGCGAAGACCGTCTCACCGACCATCGAGGCGGGTGTCGCGGCCGCGAACCTGCCGCACGCGTTCGTCGGTGTGATCATCGCCCTGCTGGTGCTGCTGCCGGAGACCCTCGCCGCCGCCCGCGCCGCGCGCCGCGACCGCGTCCAGATCAGCCTGAACCTCGCCCTTGGCTCCGCGATGGCCAGCATCGGCCTGACCATCCCGGCCATCGCGATCGCCTCGATCTGGCTGGACGGCCCCCTCCTGCTCGGCCTCGGCGGCACCCAACTCGCCCTGCTCGCGCTGACCGCCGTCACCGCGGTGCTGACCGTCGTGCCGGGCCGGGCCAACGTGCTGCAGGGTGGCGTACACCTGGTGTTGCTGGCCGCGTTCGTCTTCCTGGCCGCGAGTCCCTGACCGTCCGCCGCCGGCTCAGCCGGCAGGCGGCGGGTCGCCCGCGAGGCGGTCCGCGCGGGCGTTCAGGTAGCGCTGCTGCGCCAGGTTCGTCGAGCGCGCCGCCGCCCTCCGGTACGCCTCACGCGCCGCGCCCCGCTCACCTTCCAGCTCCCACAGGTGCGCGCGGGCGGCCGGCAGTCGGGGGTCGTCGGCCAGCCGCGCGTCGTCGGCCAGGTCGGCGAGCAGCGCCAACCCTGCCGAGGTGCCCCGACTCATCGCCACCGCCACCGCGTGGTTGAGCGCCACCACCGGGTTGTCGGAGATGCCCAGCAGCACCTCGTACAGGGCGGTGATCTGCGCCCAGTCGGTCTCCCGCGCGCTGGGCGCCTCGTCGTGCAGTGCCGCGATGGCCGCCTGCACCTGGTACGCCCCGACGACCCCGCGCGGCAGCGCCCCGGTGATCAGCTCGACCCCCTCGGCGATCTGGTCGGCCCGCCACCTGCCCCGGTCCTGCTCGGCCATCGGCACCAACTCGCCGTGCGGGCCGAGCCGCGCCGGAGCCCGCGCATCGGTGAGCAGCATCAACGCGAGCAGCCCGGTGACCTCGGGATCCTCGGGCAGCAGCCGGTGCACCAGGCGGGTCAGCCGGATCGCCTCGGTGGTCAGGTCGGCGCGCAGCAACCCGGGACCGGCCGTGCGGGCATACCCCTCGGTGAAGATCAGGTAGAGCACGTGCAGCACGGCGGCGAGCCGGTCGGCGCGCTCCGGGCCGGTCGGCGGCGCGAACCGCAGTCCACTGTCCCGGATCCGTTGCTTGCCCCGGCTGATCCGCCGGGTCATCGTCGCCTCCGGCACCAGGAACGCACGCGCCACCTCGGCGGTGCTCAGCCCGCCCACGGCGCGCAGCGTGAGCGCGATCTGCGACGCCGGCGACAGCGCCGGGTGGCAGCACAGGAAGAGCAGGATGAGCGTGTCGTCCGCGTCCGCCGGCGAATGGTCAGCCGCCGGAGCGCGCCACTGCTCCGGCAACACCCACCGCGCCACCGTGTCCTCCCGCCGCATCCGGGCCTGTTCGGAGCGCAGCAGGTCGGTCAGCCGGCGGGACGCGACGGTGATCAACCAGCCGCGCGGGTTGTCCGGTACGCCGTCGCGCGGCCACCCGCGCACCGCCGCGATCAGCGCCTCCTGCACCGCGTCCTCAGCGGTGTCGAAGTGCCCGTAGCGACGTACCAGCGCGCCGAGGACCTGCGGCGCCAGCTCGCGCAGCAGGTCCTCGACGCGTGTCTGCGGCATCGGTCAGCCGGCCAGGTCCTCGATGCCCTCCAGTACCGGCCGCACGTCCACGTACCCGTCGGGGGCGGTGGGGTCGACAAGTCCGGCGGCGATCTCGGTGGCCCGGTCGAAGCTGGCGCACTCCACGATCGTGTAACCCGCCAGGACCTCCTGCGTCTCCGGGTACGGGCCGTCGGTGACCACGGGTGCGCCCTCGCGTACCTGCACCCGGCGCGCGTGCACGGGCTCGGTCAAGCCCTGGGCGTCCACCAACTCCCCGGACTCGGCCAGCGCCTGGTGGAACGTCTCCATGTGCTTGTGCATCGCCGCGACCTGTTCGGCCGACATCGCCGGCCGGTCGGAAGCCCGCCCCGACAACACGTCGTAGTCCTGCTGGGAGCCGTACAGCAAAATCATGTACTTCACGGGTGTCCCCTCCTGTCTCTGGTGCCGCCGCGGCACCGCTCACCAGAAACGTCGAAGCCCAACCCCCCACCCAGACACCACCCCACCCCACCCCCACCCACCCCACCCACCCCCGATTCGATCCGTTGATCATGAGGTTATAGCTCCGACACGCCGACAACGAAGGCAATAACTCCATGATCAACGGGGGAGGGGCGGGCGGCACGGCGACCAGGGCGACACCTGGCAGCGCGGCCGGGAGCCCGGCGGCTGACGAGTCACTGGCCGTAGGAACGGCGGAGCCGGTCATTGATCAGGTAGTTGAGCCGGTGCCGCAGGTACCCGAGGGTGCTCTCGCTCGGCACCTCCCCGTCGGTGGTGAGCGTCCACCGCAGCGCGCACTCCGGGCCGGGCGGGTGGGCGGCCAGGTCGAAACGGACCCGGTCCAGCGGCCGGTGCGGCCACAGCGACGACCAGATCAGCAGTACGGGGGCGTAGCCGGCCAGCACCCGCGGCGGCACCTCGTCGTCACGTAGCTCCAGCCAGGGCCGGCTACCGACCTCGTACGGGTCGCGCAGCGAACGCCACACGACGTGTGGAGGGGCCGGCTGACGGCGAAGGCGGCTGCCCAGCTCGTGCATGACGATCCTCCTCACCCGCCCCGTCTCCTTATGGTTGTACGGCAAGGTGAACCATCCGCAGCCGGCGCGCGTGAATCCGGTGCGTGGGCGTGGCGGTCGTATCGTCGGGGTACTGCGCAACGCGAGCACGGATGTCTGGGGAGGCACAGTGGGCACACGGTCCGGACGCGATGCCCGGGGCCCGGTGGCGGCCCTGCTGACCGCGGCCCTGCTGTCGCTCGCCTGCGCGGGCGGCGGGTTGGCCGAGCCGGAGGGCGAGCGCCCCGCACCGGCCGGTTCGCAGGCCTCCCCGGGGCCGACCACCACCCGGGCCGACGGCACCACGAGCGTCGCCGAGTTCAAGCAGGACGTCGCCGACGCGCAGACGATCGCCGAACGGTACTGGGCGGCCCAGTTCAAGGAGTCCGGGCAGCGGTTCCAACCGATCCGGCGGATCACCCCGTACCAGCGGGCGGGCGAGGTGTCCTGCGGGGGCGAGCCGCTGCCCCGCAACAACGCCGTCTACTGCTCGCGGGGCGACTTCATCGCGTACGACGTCGCCTGGTCGGTGGCGGCGTTCCGCCAGGTCGGTGACGCGTTCGTGTTCTACCTGCTCGGCCACGAGTACGCCCACGGCATCCAGGTGCGGCTCGGCATCAACTACAGCTTCACCATCCAGCAGGAGTTGCAGGCCGACTGCATGGCCGGCGCGTACCTCGGCGACTCGGTGCGCGCCAAGGCCCTGACCCTGGCCGACGGTGACCTGGACGAGTTCCGCGAAGGGCTGGCGGCCGTGGGCGACGACCCGGACCAGCCGTGGTTCGCGGAGGGCTCGCACGGCACCGCGCAGCAGCGCACCGACTCGTTCTTCCGTGGCTACGAGCGTTCCCTGCAGGCCTGCGACCTGGGCTGAGCGGGTTGCCCGGATCACGTCGGTGCCCAGCACGGTCACCGGCGGTGCCCGGGCCTGGCAGGATCGCCGGTGTCGCCCACGACCCTGGAGGATCCGCTGAGCAGCCACCACCTTGCCGCCGTGCTCTTCGACATGGACGGCACGCTTGTCGACAGCGAGAAGCTGTGGGACGTCGCGTTGGAGGAACTCGCCCGGGAGTACGGCGGGGAGCTGTCCGAGGACGCCCGCCGGGCGATCATCGGCACCAGCATGGCGGAGTCGATGCGGCTCCTGCACGACGACCTGGGGCAGCCCGAACGGGACCCGGAGATCAGCGGAGCGTGGATCTACGCCCGGATCCTGGAGTTGTTCCGCGGCGGCCTGCCCTGGCAGCCCGGCGCGTTCGAGCTGCTGCGTGCCGTCCGCGCGGCGCGGATCCCCACCGCGCTTGTCACCTCCAGCCCCCGGGCGCTCGTCGAGATCGCCCTGGACACCCTGGGCCGGGACAACTTCGACGTGGTGGTCGCGGGCGACGAGGTCGTGGCGGCCAAACCGCACCCCGAGCCCTACCTGACCGCGGCCCGCCTGCTGGGTGTGCCGATCGAGCGGTGCGTGGCGATCGAGGACTCGCCGACCGGGGTGGCCAGCGCACGCGCCTCGGGTGCGGCGGTGCTGGCCGTACCGGCGGAGGTGGCGCTCGCGCCCACTGCCGGCGTACACCAGGTGCAGAGCCTGACCGGCGTGGACCTGGCGCTGCTCGCGGCGCTGCTGGCCGACCGGGCCGCGGCCTAGCGAGGAAAAGGGGGCCCCGGCGTCCGCCGAGGCCCCCTTTTCCTTCCTGCTCAGTCGTGGGCGATCGCGCCCAGGACGTTGATCCGAGCCGCCCGGATGGCCGGGAGCACCGCGGCCACCACCCCGATGATCGCGGCCAGGCCGAGGAAGACACCCATCTGCCCCCAGGGCAGGATCAGGTCGGTGATCCCCTCGTCCTTGAGTGCCTCGACCACGGCGGCGCCGAGGCCGGTGCCGACCGCCACGCCTAGCAGCGCGCCGAACACGGAGATCACCACCGCCTCCACGGTGATCATGCCCATGGTCTGCGACCGGCGCAGGCCGATCGCCCGCAACAGACCCAACTCCCGGGTCCGCTCCAGCACCGAGAGCGCCAGGGTGTTGATGATGCCGAGTACGGCGATCACGATGGCCAGGGCCAGCAGGATCTGGATCATCGTGAGCAGCCCGTCGAGCTGACCGGTCTGCTGCTTGATGAACGCGTCCCGGTCGGCCACCGACACCTCGGGGCTGTCCGCCAGCAGCGTCTCCACCTGGGGCTGCACGTCGGCGACCCGGGCACCGGGGGCGAGCTGGATGAAGCCCTGGATCGGCTGCGGGATGGTGAAGTCCGTCGCGGCCTGCACCGGCAACGTCACCGGGTTGGTCAACTGGGACGACTCGTAGATGCCGCTGACGGTGTACGTGCGGGCCTCACCGCGGGTCAGCTGCACCTTGACCGTCGAGCCCACCGACCAGCCACGCGAGGTGGCCGTGTCGGAACTGGCCAGCATCTGCGTCGGCCCGAGCCGGTCGATGTCACCGGCGGTGGCCTTCGCCCCGAAGATCTGCCGCAGCGACGTGATGTCACTGCTGGCCGCGACCCAGGTGCTCTTGCCGTCGAGCTTCGCCATGTCGCCGTACTCGCCGTCGACCAACTGCACACCGGGCAGGGTCTTGGCCTTGTCCAGCACACCCGGGTCGAAGCTCGGCGGACGCGGACCACCCTGCTGACCGGAGATCACCAACTCGGCCTTGATGGTGTCCTGGGCGAGGGCGCTGATGCTGCCCTTGGCCGAGTCGAGGATCACCGTGACGCCGGTGACCAGCGCGATGCCGACCATCAGCGCGGCGGCGGTGATCGCCGTGCGGCGCGGGTTGCGCCCGGAGTTGAGCCGGCCCAGCTTGCCCGGCACCGACCAGGAGAAGATCGCACCGAGCAGGCCCACCACCGGCCGGCTGATCAACGGGGTCAGCAGCGCCACACCGATGAAGGCGAACAGCACCCCACCCAGGATGGTGGGCAGCGTGCTGCCGCGGGCGTTGCCGCTGAGCCCCAGGAAGAGCAGCACCGCGCCGATGGCGGTGACCACCGACCCGGCCACGGTGATCTTGGTCAACGGCCGGTCCGGGGTGGCCACGTCCTGCATGGCCGCGATCGGCGGGATCCGGGATGCCCGCAGCGCCGGCAGCAGGGCCGCCACCACGGTGATGACCAGACCGACCGCGAACGAGCCGATCACCGCGGCCGCCGGCACACCGATCCCGGCCAGGGTGAGCCCACCGGCCAGCTTGCCGAACAGGAACGCCAGCAGCGCCCCCACCCCAATGCCGGCGGCGAGGCCGAGCACCGAGGCGATCAGGCCCACCGCGATGGCCTCCAACACCACCGAGCCGATGATCTGCCGGCCGCTGGCCCCGATGGCGCGCATCAGCGCCAACTCCCGGGTGCGCTGCGCGACGATGATCGAGAAGGTGTTGAGGATCAGGAACGTGCCGACCAGCAACGCCACCGCGGCGAAGCCGAGCAGGATCTTGTTGAAGAAGGACAGCCCCTCCTTCAGGCTGGCCGCCGCGTCCGCGGCCAGCTGCTCACCGGTCTTCACCTCGAAGTCCGGGCCCAGGGTGCGGGCCACGTCGTCGCGCAGCGTCTTGTCGGAGACCCCACTGGCGGCGTTGACGGTGATGCTGCTGAACGTGTCCGGCTGGCCGAGCATCAGCCGCTGCGCCACCGGCGTGGTGAAGAAGACCTCGTTGACCCCGCCGATCGAGTCCCGGTCGCCGCTGTAACCCATGATGCCGACCAGGGTGAAGTCGCGCTTCTTCGACTCGAACGCGGTGAGCACGCCGACCTTCTGGCCCACCTGCACCTTCGCCGTCGTGGCCAACGCCTTGTTGAGCACGATCTCGTCCTCGGCCTGCGGCGCGCGGCCCTCCCGCAACTGCATCAGCTCGGTCTCGCCGATCCAGTTCTCGCCCAACTGCGGCGGGCCGAACGAGGTGACCACCTTGCCGTTGCTGCCGATCACGCGGGCGCCGTCGGCGTTGACGATGCCGGTCGCCGACGCCACCCCCGGCGCCTGCTTGACCCGTTCCACCACGGCGGCGGGCAGCGGGGCGTTGGTCTGCTCGCCCTCCATCTCGCTGAGCTCCACCTTCGGCTTCGCCGCGACGTTCACGTCGATCTCGGAGTAGCCGTCGGCGAAGACCGAGTCGAACGAGCGACCCAGCGTGTCGGTCAACACGAAGGCACCGGAGACGAACATCACCCCGAGCACCACCGCCAGACCGGACAGGATCAGCCGGACCTTGCGGGCCAGCAGACTCTTCATTGTCGCCCGGAACATCAGTTGCCCACCTCGGCCGGAGTGTCCAGCTTCTTCATGGTGTCCAACACCGTCTCGGCGGTCGGCTCGATCAGCTCCGAGACGATCTGCCCGTCGGCGAGGAAGACCACCCGGTCGGCGTACGCCGCGGCGGTCGGGTCGTGGGTGACCATCACGATCGTCTGACCGTGCTCGCGGACCGAGTTGCGCAGGAAGTTGAGCACCTCCGCGCCGGAGCGCGAGTCCAGGTTACCGGTCGGCTCGTCCGCGAAGATCACCTCGGGGCGGGAGACGAGCGCCCGCGCGCAGGCCACACGCTGTTGCTGCCCGCCGGAGAGCTGAGCCGGCCGGTGGTCCAGCCGGTCCTTCAGACCGACCGTGGTGATCACCGTGTCGTACCAGGTCGGGTCCGGCTTGCGCCCGGCGATCGAGAGCGGCAGCAGGATGTTCTCCTTGGCGGTCAGCGTGGGCAGCAGGTTGAACTGCTGGAAGATGAAGCCCACCTTGTCGCGGCGCAGCTTCGTCAGCCCCGCGTCACCCAGCCCGGTGACTGTCGTCTCACCGATCGCCACCGTCCCCCGGGTCACCGAGTCCAGGCCGGCGAGGCAGTGCATCAGCGTCGACTTACCCGAACCGGACGGCCCCATGATCGCGGTGAACCGGCCACGTTCGAACTCGGCGCTGACCCCCCGTAGCGCGATGACCTGAGCCTCGCCGCTGCCGTACACCTTCCACACGTCGTTCGCCCGGGCCGCGGCCTGCGCCTGCTGGCCTACCGTCGCGGTCACGTCATCTACCTCTTCCGTCTGTCCGTATGTTCACGCCGCCCCCCGATGGTCCGGCGTGACTGTTCCATCATCGGCGCTGATCACGCCCGTTCCGTCCGCCCACGGGGGGACCCGGCGCGGATTTCCCGCTGCGGGTGGCCCCCGATGCCGGCTCAGGGTTGCCCCTGACCCGACGGCCGGTCGACCTCTTTCCCACGACCGGCGCCGCCGCCGAACCCGACTCTGGTCCCTCACGTCACAGGAGGGTCAACAGCGCCGCGCCGTCTCCGGTCACGGTAGGTGACGACGGCAACGAGGCCGTCCCCCCACGGAGGGATTCCCGAGTACGCCCGGTGGGGTAGTCGCCGAACGCCGGCTACGCCCGTGGGCGGATCAGACCCGACTCGTACGCCAGCACCACGGCCTGCACCCGGTCCCGCAGTCGTAGCTTCGTCAGCAGGCGCCCGACGTGGGTCTTCACGGTGGTCTCGCTGACCGACAGCACCGCCGCGATCTCGGCGTTGGACAACCCCCGCGCCACCTGCACCAGCACCTCGCGTTCCCGGTCGGTCAGCGCGCTGAGCACCGGCGAGGGTGTCGCCGCCGGGTCGGGCAGCAGGTCGGCGAAGCGCTCCAGCAGCCGCCGCAGGATCCGCGGCGCGACCACCGCGTCCCCGCCGGCCACCGTGCGGATCGCCGCGATCAACTCCTCGGCGGGCACGTCCTTGGCCAGGAACCCGCTGGCACCCGCGCGCAGCGCCCCCACCACGTACTCGTCCAGGTCGAACGTGGTGAGCACCAGCACCCGCACCGGCAACCGGGCGTCGACGATCGCCCGGGTCGCGGCCACCCCGTCCATGCGGGGCATCCGGATGTCCATCAGCACGACGTCGGGCAGCAGCCGCCGGGACAGCTCCACCGCCTCCACACCGTCGCCGGCCTCGGCGACCACGTCCAGGTCACCCTCGGCCCCGAGGACCATCCGGAAGCCGGTGCGCAGCAGCGGTTGGTCGTCGGCGAGCAGGATCCGTACCGGCCGCGCCGAGGCCCCCCGATCCGTCATCTCGTCTCCCGTTCCGCCGACGCCGTGCCCGCACCGCTCATCCTCGCGTACCCCGGACGGTGCGTCGCGGACCACGGTAGAGGCCACCCCGCCGCGGTGTCCCCACCGACGCGGCACCGCTTCGATCGGGCCCATCGGCCGGGCCGCGGTGCCTCGCGGCGGGGGCGGGCCGCAGTGTCGCGCGCGGGTTCGCGCGCGGGTTCGCGGTGCCTCGCGGCGAGGGCGCGGTCGGCGGCCGGCCGCCCACCTTGCGGCGGGGGCACGGGCGGCCCGCCGCGAGGCGCTCACTCGTCGGCGCCGGGCACCACCGGGGCGGAGCGGGCGTCGCGCAGCGGATCGGCGGTCGCCGCGGCGACCGGAAACGGCGGCGGGGTGCCGCCGAAACTCGGGCACAGCGCCTGGTGGCTGCACCAGTCGCAGAGCCGGCTCGGCCGGGGGCGGAAATCCTGCCGGGCGGTGGCCTGCTCGATCGCCCGCCACAACGCCACCACCGTGCGCTCGAAGCGGAGCAACTCGTCGGCGTCCGGCGTGTAGTCCAACACCTCCGCGTCGCGCAGGTAGAGCAGCCGCAGCACCCGGGGCACCACCCCCCGGGTGCGCCACAACACCAGCGCGTAGAACTTCAGCTGGAACAGCGCCCGCGCCTCGAACGCCTCCCGTGGCGCGCCCCCGGTCTTGTAGTCGACCACCCGCAGCGCGCCGTCCGGAGCGACATCGAGCCGGTCGAGATAGCCCCGGATCAGCAACTCCTCGTCGACCACCGCCGAGATCAGGCTCTCCCGTTCGGCCGGCTCCAGCCGGGTTGGGTCCTCCACCGCGAAGTAGCCCTCCAACAGCCCCGCGGCCGAGCGGAGGAACTCCACCGGACCGGCCGGCTCCGCCCCGTCGAAGATCGCGGCCAGCTCCGGCTGCTCGGTGACCAGCCGGTCCCACTGGGGGGCCACCAGATCGCCGGCCGCCGCTGGTGTGCGGCCCTGCGCGGGCAGGTCGAACAGGCGCTCCAGCACCGCGTGCACAAGCGTGCCCCGGGCCTGCTCGATCGTGGTGCGCTCGGGCAGCCGGTCGATGCTACGGAACCGGTAGAGCAGTGGGCAGGTCTTGAAATCCGCCGCCCGCGACGGCGACAGCGAGGCCCGCACCGTCGGCGGCGCCTGCGCCGGAGAGGAGGGCTGGGAGGTGGTGACCGGTTCCGCCGTCATGTCGGCAAAGGTTAGGGCACCGGTGTGACACCGACCGCCGCCCGCCCCGCACGGCGACGGTCCGTAGCATCTGGGCGATGGAGCAGACACCCCGGCCGCCGCGCCGACCCGATCGGCGTCTCGGCCTGAACGTCGGCCGCGTGTTCGGGGTGCCGCTGCACCTCAACGGCTCCATGGTCCTGCTCGCGGTGTTCATCGCCGTGCTGTACGCCGAGTTCGCCCGCCGACAGCTGGACCTGCCGCAGATCAGCGGCTACCTGATCGGCTTCGGGTTCGTCGTGTCGCTGCTCGGCTCGGTGCTCCTGCACGAGCTGGGCCACGCCCTCACCGCCCGGCGCTACGGCATCGGTGTGCGCGGAATCACCCTGGAACTGCTCGGCGGCTACACCGAGATGGACCGGGACGCCCCGTCGCCCCGCGTCGACCTGCTGGTCTCGCTGGCCGGCCCGGCGGTCTCCGCGGTGCTCGGCGTCCTCGCGGTCGCCGCCACCCTCGCCCTGCCCGAACGGACGGTGGCGCACCAACTCGCCTTCCAACTCGCCGTCAGCAACGTCATCGTCGCCCTGTTCAACAGCCTGCCCGGGCTGCCCCTCGACGGCGGCCGGGCGCTGCGCGCCGCGGTGTGGGGGCTGACCCACGACCGGCACCTCGGCACCGAGGTCGCCGGGTGGGCCGGCCGGGTCGTCGCGGTCGGCACCGCCGCCCTGGTCGGGCTGCTCACCGTGGCCGACTACCTGGCGCCGCTCGCGCTGCCGCTGATGCTGCTGGTCGCCATCACCCTCTGGCGCGGCGCCGGGCAGTCCATCCGGGCCGCCCGGGTCAGCCGCCGGTTCCCGCTGATCGACCTGTCCCGGCTGGCCCGCCCGGTCTGGCCGGTGGCCACCGGTACGCCCCTGGCCGAGGCCCAGCGCCGACGCGCCGAAGGTGGGCAGCCCGCCTCGGCCCTGCTGGTCACCGACTCCACCGGCCGGCCGGTGGCGCTCGTCGACCCGGCCGCCGCCGACGCGGTGCCCGTCGACCGCCGACCGTGGTTGGCGGTGGACTCCGTCGCCCACGCGCTGGGCTCACTTCCCGCGCTGCCGGTCGGCCTGGACGGCGAGCGGGTGATGGAGGCCGTACAGGCCCACCCGGGCGCGCAGTACGTGGTGACGTCAGGCGAAGATGTCGTCGGCATTCTGCACATCGCGGACCTGGCACAGCTCCTCGAACCCAACCGGAAGATGACACCGTGACCGCAACTCCCTCCACCGTCGGAGCCGACCCCACCACCCCGGCGCTGACACCCGTGCACCGTGGGCCGTTCCGGCCCGGCGACCGGGTCCAGCTGACCGACCCCAAGGGGCGGATGCACACCGTGACGCTGGAGCCCGGCAAGGAGTTCCACACCCACCGCGGCATCCTGGCGCACGACACGCTGATCGGGCTCCCCGACGGCAGCGTGGTGACCACCGCCGGTGGCGGCACCGCGTTCCTCGCCCTGCGGCCGCTCCTGTCGGACTACGTGCTGTCCATGCCCCGCGGCGCCCAGGTGATCTACCCGAAGGACTCGGCGCAGATCGTCGCCATGGGTGACATCTTCCCCGGCGCGAAGGTCCTCGAGGCCGGCGCCGGCTCCGGCGCGCTGAGCTGCTCCCTGCTGCGGGCCGTCGGCACCGAGGGTGAGCTGCACTCCTTCGAGCTGCGCGACGACTTCGCCCAGATCGCCAAGCGCAACGTCGAGGCGTTCTTCAACGGGCCGCACCCGTCGTGGCACCTGCACGTCGGTGACGTCGCCCAGTGTCAGGAGACCGGCTTCGACCGGATCATCCTGGACATGCTGACCCCCTGGGAAACTCTCGACATGGTCGAGCGGGCGCTGGTCCCCGGCGGGGTGTTCATCGGCTACGTCGCCACCACACCGCAGCTGTCCGAGCTGGTGGAGGCGCTGCGCGAGCGCGGCGGCTGGACCGAGCCGCGCGCCTGGGAGTCGCTGGTGCGCGACTGGCACGCCGAGGGCCTCGCCGTCCGGCCGGACCACCGGATGATCGCGCACACCGCGTTCCTGGTGTCCGCGCGCAAACTGGCCCCCGGGGTCACCGCGCCGCCGCGCCGCCGCAAGCCCAGCAAGGGCACCGAGGCGTACGCGCAGCGCCGCCAGGACCTGCGCGCGGCAGAGGCAGCCCGACAGGCCGCCGCCGTGGCGGCAGACGCCCAGTCCGACGGTACGGGGGAGATGGGCAGGCCGTGACCATCGAGCTGGCTGCCGGCACCGTCGAGCAGGGGGAGGCGCTGGCATGAGCCGACCGGGCTACGGCGGCGGTGACCTCCCCGCGGTCTTTCCCGACTGGTCGCCCTACCAGGATCTGGAATCGGCGGCACGGGCCTACCTGCGCGACCCCGACGTCGCACTGGAGGCTCTGGGCGGCGTGCTGCGCGGCGCATCGGTGCTCGGCTTCACCCTGGAACGCTTCGTCAACGAGGTCAACGGCGTGTGGCAGGAGGTCGTCGTCTGCGACGGCAGCCGGCTGATCCTGTGGCACGGCGAGGACGTGCCGCCGGAGGAGGGCCCACCGGGCTCGATGACGTCGTCGCTGCGGGTCGTGCCGGTCTCCACCGTCACCGAGGTCGGCTGCCGGCGGCGGCTCAACCGTTCCGAGAACGGCGAGATCCGGGTCGACAGCATCGACGTCTACCTGCTACTCACCTCACTGGACGAGGCGCCGCCGAGCGAGGAGATGGTCGGCACACCACGACACGACGCGCTGCGCTTCGGTAAAACCCTCGACGACGGCGGGGCCGGGCAGATCGCCCGGTTGGAGGAATTCGCGCGGCTGGTCGCCTCGGTGGTCGGCCGACCGATGCTCTGAGGCGTACCCCATCCGGACCCGGCCGGGCCGCGCGGCCCGGCCGGTGGGTGGCTCAGCCGTCCTCGGCGTCCGGACCGGCGACCTCGACACCGTCGCCGCGCACCACGTGGATGCAGTCGCCCGGGCACTCCTTCGCGGAGTCGATCACCTCGAGCCGCAGGTGCTCGGGCACGTCGACGCGGCTGCCCGGCGTCGTCCGCAGCTCACCGTCGGCACCCTTGACATACGCCAGGCCGTCGATGTCGAACTCGAAAACCTCCGGCGCGTACTGCACGCAGAGCCCATCGCCCGTGCACAGATCCTGGTCCACCCAGACCTGCAGCTGATCGGTCGCGACCTCGGTCACCGGCGCACCCCCCATGTTCTCCCGTCCTACGCTTCGACGGTACCCGAACGCCAGTAACGGCCCGTCAGGCCACCCTTGGCGATCAAGGTTCGGTGACGAGGGTGTTGCGTGGGACCGAATCGGCCTCATAGCGGCTAGTGTTAGGGCAGAACGTTCAAGCCCCCCGGGGAGGTGGGACGTGGCAGCACGCAGCGACGACGCGGACTCGCGCGCCGCACGGTGGGAGAAGGAAGCCCACGATCTCTCCACGCAGGTCGCGTTCCTGCAGGAGGAACTCGCTCTGGTGCGGCGTAAGTTGACCGAGAGCCCCCGACACGTCCGGCAGCTCGAAGAGCGGCTGGCGGCCACCCAGGCACAGTTGGCGCGGCTGACCGAGAACAACGACCGGCTGGTGAGCACCCTCAAGGAGGCTCGCACGCAGATCGTGACGCTCAAGGAAGAGATCGACCGGCTCGCGCAACCGCCGAGTGGCTACGGTGTCTTCCTGGCCAAGCACGACGACGGCTCGGTGGACGTCTTCACCGGCGGTCGCAAACTACGGGTCGCGGTCTCACCCTCGCTCGACGTGGGTGACCTGCGCCGTGGCCAGGAGGTCCTGCTCAACGACGCGCTCAACATCGTCGACGCGTTCGGCTACGAGCGGGTCGGTGAGGTCGTGATGCTCAAGGAGATCCTGGAGGGACCAGGCGGCGGGCCGGGTGACCGGGCGCTCGTGGTCTCGCACTCCGACGAGGAACGCATCGTGCACCTCGCCGAGACCCTCATCGGCTCGGCGATCCGAGCCGGCGACTCGCTCATGATCGAGCCCCGCTCGGCGTACGCGTACGAGCGGATCCCGAAGAGCGAGGTCGAGGAGCTGGTCCTGGAGGAGGTGCCCGACGTCGACTACGGCGACATCGGTGGCCTCCAGTCGCAGATCGAGCAGATCCGCGACGCGGTGGAGCTGCCGTTCCTGCACGCGGACCTGTTCCGTGAGCACCAGCTCCGCCCGCCCAAGGGCATCCTGCTCTACGGCCCGCCCGGCTGTGGCAAGACGCTCATCGCCAAGGCGGTGGCCAACTCGCTGGCCAAGAAGATCGCCGAACGGCAGGGCAAGGAGAAGCACACCAGCTTCTTCCTCAACATCAAGGGCCCCGAGCTGCTCAACAAGTACGTCGGCGAGACCGAGCGGCACATCCGGCTGATCTTCCAGCGTGCACGGGAGAAGGCCGGCGAGGGCACCCCGGTGATCGTGTTCTTCGACGAGATGGACTCGATCTTCCGGACCCGCGGCTCCGGTGTCTCCTCCGACGTGGAGAACACCATCGTCCCGCAGCTGCTCAGCGAGATCGACGGCGTGGAGGGGCTGGAGAACGTCATCGTCATCGGCGCCTCCAACCGGGAAGACATGATCGACCCGGCCATCCTGCGCCCCGGTCGGCTCGACGTGAAGATCAAGATCGAGCGACCGGACGCCGAAGCGGCCAAGGACATCTTCTCCAAGTACATCCTCGCCGGGCTGCCCCTGCACCCGGATGACCTGGCCGAGCACGCGGCCGACCCCCAGGCCACCGTCGCGGCGATGATCGACGCCGTGGTGCTGCGGATGTACTCCGAAACCGAGGAGAACCGCTTCCTCGAGGTCACCTACGCCAACGGTGACAAGGAAGTCCTCTACTTCAAGGACTTCAACTCCGGCGCGATGATCCAGAACATCGTCGACCGGGCCAAGAAGATGGCCATCAAGGAGTTCCTCACCTCCGGTCGCAAGGGTCTGCGCCTGCAGCACCTGCTCGACTCCTGCGTCGACGAGTTCCGCGAGAACGAGGACCTCCCCAACACCACCAACCCCGACGACTGGGCCCGCATCTCCGGCAAGAAGGGCGAGCGAATCGTCTACATTCGCACGCTCGTCTCCGGCGGCAAGGGCGCCGAGGCCGGGCGGTCCATCGAGACCGCCAGCAACACCGGCCAGTACCTCTGAGTAAACGGTGACACCGGCGGGCCCGGGACGCGACGCGTCCCGGGCCCGCCGATCACACCGGCCCCCCACACACGCTCGACCGCACCGGATACGCTGTTGCGCCCCCCTCAATCGACCCGTCGAGGATCCGCGTGCCGTCCGAGCTCACCGTCACCGTCCCGCCGGCACGCGCCGCGGTCGACCCGGGCACCCCGCCGCCCGCCCGCACCCACCGTTCGCTGCTCATCGCACTCGCGGCAGCCTGGCTGATCCCCGCCGCGGCGTACCCCCTGCACCTGACCTGGCTGCTGCCCCCGCTCGTGCTGCTGGCCACGGCCAGCCTGCTGCGCGGTGGCCGGACCCTGCTCGACCGCCTGCTGCTCGGCGCTCTGCTGCTCGTCGGCACCACCACCGTCGCCGGCCTGCTCTTCACGGTCTGGCCATGGGGGCTGCACCCGGTCGCGGTCAACGGCGCCGCGCTGACGGCGCTCACCCTCATCGCGGCGGCCACCGGCCGACGTCCCACCCTGCCGCGTCCGGGCTGGACCGACCTGCTGCCGATCATCGCCACCGCCGCCACCGTCGGCTATCTCGCCCAGCCCTGGCTGCGCGCCGGCACCCTCGCCGGGCGTCTCAGCCTGCTCGCCCTCGGCGAGGACAACTTCCGCCACGTCGCCCTCGTCGACGCCATCGGCCGGCTCGGCGGGTACGCCTTCCTCGACCCGGCCGGCTCCCGCGACCACATCGTCTCGTTGCTCGCCCGCTATCCGCAGGGATGGCACCTCACCACCGCGCTCCTCGACACGCAGCTGCGCTCGGCCACCGGCACGCCCAGTGGGGTCAGCAGCCTCACCCACTACGGGTGGTGGTGCCTCGCCACCTTCGGCCTGCTCACGCTCACCCTCTTCTGGGCCGCCCAGCGACTGCCCGGCCCCCTGCACCCGTTGCACCGCGGCGTCCTGACCATCGTCGTCGGGGCGCTCGTCCTCGGCAGCCAGATGCCCCGCCTGCTGATCGCCGGCTACCCCAGCGAGGTGCTCGGCCTCGCCCTGGCCGTCGCGCTGGCCGCCCTGGTCGTCCGCCCCCTGGCCGGCAACCGCGAACAACTCGTGCTGCTGGCCGCCCTGCTCATCGGCATCGGCTTCACCTACTACCTCTTCCTCCCACCGGCCGGGCTGCTCGTCCTCGGCTGGCTCATCGCCCACCGCCGCGAGCTGTCCCAGATCCGCCGGACGCTGCTCGCCGTCGGCCTGGTCACCGCACTGCTCGCCCCGCTGCCCCTGCTGGTCGGCGTCCTCGGCGACAGCCAGACCGAAGCGCTCGACGCCAAGGCCGGCCCCGAACTCGCCGAGGCGTGGCGCGCGCTGCTCGGCCTCACCCCGATCGTGCTGATCGCCCTCGTGATCCAGGCCCGCCGCGCCGACCGGGCCTGGCGCCGCCACCTCGCCGCCGTGCTGGTGGCGGTCGGGTTCGCCCTCGCCATCGCCTTGGCCAACGTCCTCACCGGCGTCCAGCCCGCCTACTACTTCATGAAGGGCACCCACCTCGCCACCGGCCTGCTCATCGTCGGCACCGCCGCCCTGGTCCGGCTGCTGCCCGTGCCGTCCGGCGCCGACCGCCGCGACCGGATCCGCGCCGCCGCCCCAGCCGTGCTCGCCGCCGCCCTGGCCGTGCTCACCGTCGTGACGCTCTGCGGACTGACCGGTTGGCGCGGCAGCCTGCTCGTGGTCGACAAGCAGAGCTGGACCTGGCTCCTGGTCCAGCACAACGTCGACAAGCCGTCGAGGGTGGCTCGGGTCTGCGCGGCCGCATACCGCCGTCACCCCGTCCAGCAGGGCACCGTCACCGTCGTGCTGGATCGCACCGCCTACCGCGGTTACGCCGAATCGATCTGCCTGTCCGCTCTGCAGGCCAGCACCGCGCAGACCGAACAGGCCATCTACCTGCCCGTGTTCGAGGAACCCGAGCGCACCCGCAGGATAATGCGCGAAACGTCCGGTCCGATCCGACTGCTGGTCAGCGACCCGGCCGCGCAGGGACGTGTCGACAGTCTGCTCACCAGATACCCCGAACTGCGGTCACGCGTCACCACCGTGCCGCTGATCATCAAGTACTGAGCGCGCCGCCACCGCGACGACACCCGTAACCCGCTCGCACCGGCGTGCCCCCGTCCCCGAACAGTCGGACTACGCTCGACATGACGGGGGACCGGGTCGGGCGAGCGAAGCGGGTAGATCGATGAGCGTAAGACGGATCATGGGCACCGAGGTCGAGTACGGTATCTCCGTGCCCGGACAGGCCGGAGCCAACCCGATGGTCACCTCATCACAGGTGGTCAACGCCTACGGGGCACGCCCCGAGCTCAACCGGGGCGGTCGAGCCCGCTGGGACTACGAGGAAGAGTCGCCGCTGCGCGACGCCCGCGGTTTCACCTACTCCGGGGCCGCCTACGACCCCGCCGAGGCACTGGCCGACGAGGATCTCGGCCTGGCCAACGTGATACTCACCAACGGTGCACGTCTCTACGTCGACCACGCCCACCCCGAATACTCCACCCCGGAGGTCACCACCCCACGCGACATCGTGCGGTGGGACAAGGCCGGCGAGCGGGTGATGGCCGAGGCGTCCCGCCGCGCCGCCACCATCCCGGGCAGCCAGCCGATCCACCTCTACAAGAACAACACCGACAACAAGGGCGCCAGCTACGGCGCCCACGAAAACTACCTGATGCGTCGGCAGACCCCGTTCGCCGACATCGTGGCGTACCTGACGCCGTTCTTCGTCACCCGCCAGATCGTCTGCGGCGCCGGCCGGGTCGGCATCGGCCAGGACGGTGGGCAGAGCGGCTTCCAGATCTCCCAGCGCGCCGACTTCTTCGAGGTCGAGGTGGGACTGGAGACCACACTCAAGCGGCCGATCATCAACACCCGCGACGAGCCACACGCCGACGCCGACAAATACCGCCGGCTGCACGTCATCATCGGCGACGCCAACCTCTCCGAAATCTCCACCTACCTCAAGGTCGGCACCACCGCGCTGATCCTCAACATGATCGAGGAGAAGGCGCTCGGTCCCGACCTCGGCATCGCCGACCCGGTCAGCGAGTTGCGCGCGGTCAGCCACGACCCCGGCCTGTCGCACCTCATGCGACTGCGCGACGGTCGCCGGCTCACCGCACTGGACCTGCAATGGGCGTACCTGGAACGGGCCCGGTCCTTTGTCGACGACCGCTACGGCACCGACGCCGACGAGCAGACCGTCGACGTGCTCGACCGCTGGGAGAGCGTCCTTGACCGGCTCGGCCGCGACCCGATGCTCTGCGTCGACGAGCTGGACTGGGTGGCCAAGCTGCGGCTGCTCGAGGGTTACCGCGAGCGGGAGAAGCTCGGCTGGGGCTCGCACAAGCTCCAGCTCGTCGACCTACAGTATTCCGACGTCCGGCCGGAGAAGGGCCTCTACCACCGCCTGGTCACCCGGAAGGCGATGAAGACGCTGCTCACCGACGACGAGACACGCACCGCGATGACCGAGCCGCCGGAGGACACCCGGGCCTACTTCCGGGGCCGCTGTCTGGCCCAGTACGCCTCCGAGGTCGTCGCCGCGAGCTGGGACTCGGTGATCTTCGACGTGGGCCGCGAGTCGCTGGTCCGGGTGCCGATGATGGAGCCGGAGCGCGGCACGCGCGCGCACGTGGGGGCGCTGTTCGACCGTTGCGCCAGCGCCAAGGATCTGCTGGAGACGTTGACCGGCGGCTGAACGCACGTCCTTATGCCCGTCGCGTGCCGTAAGCCGGCGCGCGGCGGGCTTTTCGTCGCCCGCGCGAGGTAAGTTCATCGCAGACGATCGTGGAGGAGGCAGCAGTGGCCACTCATGACAGCGGCGGCCAGTCGCAGTCCGGCAAGTCCCGTCAGGGCGAGGAAATCGAGGACGTCACCACCGAGGCCAACCCCGAGGTGGCCGAGCGGCACGCCGAGATCACCGAGGACGTCGACGACCTCCTCGACGAGATCGACTCCGTCCTCGAAGAAAACGCAGAGGAGTTCGTGAGGGGCTACGTGCAAAAAGGAGGTCAGTGAGCATATAGGGTCAATTCGGACATGCCTAGAGCGAACGACGATCGAGACGGACTTCGTCGCTGCCGAGATTGCAGCGAATGGAAGACGCTCGATCAGTTCTGTGCGAGCTCCAAGCGGCCGGGTGGGCGGGGCAGCTACTGCAAGCCCTGCTTCAACGAGCGGTCCAAGGCAAGTTACGCGCGTCGGGTGAAGGCAAAGTTCGACCGCGAGGTGCGCGAAGGTCGCGTCGTGCCCGAGGGTCACAAGTTCTGCCCGACCTGCGATGCGGTCAAGCCGTTCGATGCCTTCCCCCGTAACCGGGCGGACACCTCCGGTTATGGCACCTACTGCGAGCCCTGCCACAACACCAGGACCAGAGAGACGAAAGAGCGGCTGTACGGAGGTAACCGCGAATACCACCTGCGGCGGCGGTACGGCGTCGGGGAGAAGGAGTTTCAGGAGCTCCTGGCCGAGCAGGGCGGGGTCTGCGCGATCTGTGGCGGCACGGACCCGCAACATCTGGACCACGATCATCGCACCGGTTGGGTGCGCGGGATACTCTGCTTCAACTGCAACGGTGGTCTTGGCCAGTTCCGTGACAGTCCCATGAGGCTGGCCAGGGCAATCACGTATCTGAGAGGAACCACGTGGCAGCGGGCTTTGATCCATCCGGGCGTCTACCAGATGTGTTCACCAACGCGGGGACGTCCTCCTTCACGACGTTCCTGAGTCGGGCGGCCCCCGAGATGCTGCCCGGTCGGCGGCCGCTGCCGCCGGGCATGGCAGCGGACCTGGCGCCGCACGCGACCACCATCGTGGCCATCTCGGCCGCCGGTGGCGTGGTGATGGCCGGCGACCGGCGGGCCACCATGGGCAACCTGATCGCCCAGCGCGACATCGAGAAGGTGCACCCGGCCGATGCGTACTCCCTGGTGGGGATCGCGGGCACGGCGGGCATCGGCATCGAGCTGATGCGACTGTTCCAGGTGGAGCTGGAGCACTACGAGAAGATCGAGGGCGCGATGCTCTCGCTCGACGGCAAGGCCAACCGGTTGGCGTCGATGATCCGGGGCAACCTGGGTGCGGCCATGCAGGGCCTGGCCGTGGTGCCGTTGTTCGCCGGGTTCGACCTGGCGGCCGCCGACCCGGCGAGGGCCGGTCGGATCTTCAGTTTCGACGTGACCGGCGGTCCGTACGAGGAGACCGGCTACGACGCCATCGGTTCCGGCTCGCTCTTCGCGAAGTCGGCGCTGAAGAAGCGTTTCCGCAGCGGTGTGTCGGTCGACGACGCCACCCGCCTCGCGGTCGAGGCGCTCTACGACGCGGCGGACGATGACACCGCGACCGGCGGCCCGGACCTGACCCGTCGGATCTATCCGGTGGTGATGACCGCTACCGCCGAGGGCACCCGCCGGTTGACCGACGCCGAGACGGCGGCGATCGCCGAGGGCGTGGTCGCCGGTCGGATGGAGAACCCGGGCGGGTGAGCCCCGTCCACCCCCACCAGTCAGCTGTCGTCAGCACCGCGCCGTAAGGAGAACCGCCGCCGTGGCCATGCAGTTCTACGCCTCGCCCGAACAGATCATGCGCGACCGCTCCGAGTTGGCCCGCAAGGGCATCGCTCGGGGTCGCAGCGCGGTGGTCCTCAGCTATTCCGGCGGGGTGCTCTTCGTCGCGGAGAACCTCTCCAGCGCCCTGCACAAGGTCAGCGAGATCTACGACCGGATCGGGTTCGCCGCGGTCGGTCGGTACAACGAGTTCGAGAATCTGCGCCGTGCCGGTGTGCGGATGGCCGACCTGAACGGGCTCAGCTACGACCGGCGTGACGTCACCGGGCGGGCCCTGGCCAACGCGTTCGCGCAGACGCTGGGTGCGATCTTCACCGAGCAGTCGAAGCCGTTCGAGGTGGAGATCTGCGTGGCGGAGGTCGGGGCGACCGCGGAGGACGACGAGTTGTACCGGCTGACGTACGACGGCTCGGTCAACGACGAGCCGGGGCGGATGGCCATGGGTGGCCAGGCCGAGGCGATCACCGGGGTGCTGAAGTCGCAGCACCGCGCGGACATGTCTCTCGGCGAGGCGGCCCGGGTTGCGGTGCAGGCGTTGAGCACGGTTGGCGGTGAGGGCGGTGCCGCCCGGACGATCGCCGCCAACCAGTTGGAGGTGGCGGTGTTGGACCGCCACCGCGTGGGGCGTACGTTCCGCCGGATCACCGGTGCGGCGCTGACCGCGTTGTTGGACGGCGATGTGTCCGCCGGCGAGCAGCCGGCGGAGGCGGGTGGGCCGGACACTCCGGCGCAGCCCACCACTGAGTCGCACAAGCCGACGACGTCGGCGGCGTCCGCCGACCTGGAGGACAAGCCGGCGGACGGCAAGTAGCAGCGGTCGACGCGGCGGGCGGCTGGGTGTCATGGCCGCCCGCCGCGGCATGTCCAGCACCGGGCTGCGGCCGCGGCACCCCGAGCACCGCAGGTCAGCGTGACCTGGGTGCTCGGAGTGTGAGACCGATCAGACCCCGCCAGGCGTGGCGGCCTCGAAGGCCGGGGTGTGGGTGGGTGCCGGGGTGGTGGCGCGGGTGCGCAGCAGCACGGCCATGACGGCGGCGACCACGACGGAGCCGATGGCGTAGCCGAGCTCGACGCGCAGCGCGGTGGAGACCGGGGCGAGCGTCGCGACGACGAGTGCGGCCACGCCGATGGCCCAGGCGAGGGCTTGGGCCCGGTGCCGGTTGAGGGCGAGCAGTGCCTGGCCGAGGACCATCGCCCAGAGGTAGGCGAGGGTGGCGACGGCGAGCCAGGCGAAGTCGGCGTGGCCGAGGACGCCGGGCGCGTCGAAGAGGGTCTGCACCAGCCAGGGGCCGAGGAGCACGGCGAGGATGGCGCCGCTGAGGCCGAGGGCGCTGACGATGCCCAGGGCGCGGCGGAGCAGGTTGTGGAAGCCGCTGAGGTCGCCGGTGCTGGCCGAGGTGGCGAGGCCGGGTAGCAGCGATGCCTGCAGCGAGGCGAAGACGAACAGGGGGATCCGGACCAGCACCAGCGCGGAGAGCAGCGCGCCGGCGGTTGCCACGTCGGACGGGTCGAGCACCTTCACGTTGATCACGCCGATGTTGACCACGACCTGGGCGAGCAGGCTGGAGGCGGTGAGGAGGCCGAGGCCGCGCAGGAGGGCCGCCCAGGCCACGGGGGCGCCGCCGCCGATGGCCCGCAGGACCGGTGGCGCGGTGAGGATGGCACCGGCGACGGGCGCGATGACCAGCACCGCGCCGTACCAGACGGGGTTGCTGACGCCGTTGAGGCCGAGGACGGCGACGAGTGCGATGCGCAGGCCGCCGTCGATGCCGAGTTGGGCGCCGTACCAGGGGAACAGTTGCAGGCCGGAGAGGACGCCGCGGGTGGTGTGCGCGACGGCGAGCCCGGCCAGCGAGCCGATCAGGACGGTGACCATGGCGCTGTCGCCGGCGAAGAGCCGGTCGGCGAGGGTCTCCCGGGCGGCGATGATCAGGGCGACGACGGCGGCGAGCAGGCCGGCGGCCAGGGCCGCCCCCCGGGCCAGTACCGGCCCGGGGGGAAGGCCCTGGCTGTGCCGGGCGGCGACGAGTCGGGCGATCTCCTGCTCGACCGGCATGAACAGGCCGATGCCGAGGGTGAAGACGATCGACCAGAGTACGGAGAGAGAGTTGTAGTCCGCTCCGCTGAGGCTGTGCCCGGCGACCGCCAGGTGGACGTAGGAGGCGAGCCCCAGCAGGGCCAGCCCGGCGCCAACAGCGACGGTGCCCGGTGGGACCAGACTCAGGAGCCGGCGGATCACCGGCGAATGAGCGCCAACGTGAGGACGGCGAACGCGCGGCCGAGGTAGATCATGGCCTTGGCGGGGGAGTGGCTGGGGGTGCCCGCCATCCGCTTGCGCATGGCCACCGGCACCTGGCGGATGGTGTAGCCGCGTCGGGCGGTGTGCACGAGCGTCTCCACGGTGTCACCCAGGTATTCCACCGGGTACCAGGCGGCGAACATCTCGATCACCCGACGGTTGGCCGCCCGGAACCCGGAGGTGGTGTCGGTGAGCTTCGTGCGGGCGACGCGGGACAGCACGCCGGAGAGCATGACCATGGCCCAGCGGCGGGGGCCGCGGACGTTGTAGTCACCCTCGCCGGCGAACCGGGCGCCGATCACCAGGTCGGTCTCGTCGAGCAGGTCGACGAGTTTCGGCACGTACCGGGGGTCGTGCTGGCCGTCCGCGTCGATCTGGATGGCGACGTCGTAGTCGTGGTCGCGCGCGTACCGGTAGCCCACCCGCATGGCGCCGCCGACGCCGAGGTTGTAGGGCAGTTTCGCGACGAGGGCGCCGGCGGCGGCGGCGACCGCCGCGGTGCGGTCGGTGGAACCGTCGTCGATGACGATCACGTCCACGCCGGGCAGCTCACCGCGGACCTCGCCGACCACGTCGGCGATCGAGCCGGACTCGTTGAGCGCCGGGATGATGATCAGAACCCGCTTGCCGTTAACCATCGGTGCGCACCAGTTCGTCTCGGGCCGCCCGGTCCGCGTCGATCTCGGTGCGGAGCAGAGCGAAGTCTTCGGCCAACGTGCGGGTCTCTTCTTCCAGGGCGCTGACCTCCCAACTGAGGTGCACGCACACCAGCAGCAGGAAGACGATGCCGAGGAAGAGCACGAGGCTCACGCCGGAGGCGACGCCGAGCAGCTCGGCGACGTTGTCCAGCAGGCGGGGGAAGAGCGACAGGGGGATGACGATCACCAGGACGCCGAGCCAGAGCATGCCGTATTTTTCGCGGAGCTGCCGGCGGCGCAGCAGCTCGACGATCGTGGCCAGCAGTATCAGGCCGGTCAAGCCGGTGACGAGGGTGAGCTTCATGCGACCTTCCACGGAGCGGGCGGAGCGGGGGAGTCGAACGCGTCGACGAGGGTGGCATGCCAGTCGGGGAGCGACGGCAGACCTGCGGCCGCCCAGCGGCTGTGCGCTAGCACACTGTACGCCGGACGGAGAGCAGGAAGAGGATACCGGTCGCTGGTGGTGGGTCGGATCCGGTCCGGGTCCAGACCGGCCAACGTGAACGTGGCGCGGGCCAGCCCGTACTTGGTTGTCTGGCCGGCGCAGGTGCTGTGGTAGACACCGGGAGCCGCCCGGCCCTCCAGGGCTGCGTCGGCGAGTGCGACGAGCCGCTCGGCGAGCGGGTAGGACCAGGTGGGCTGGCCGTGCTGGTCGTCGACGACGGTGATGTGCTCCCGCTGGGCGGCGAGCCGGAGCATGGTGGCCACGAAGTTCGGCCCGTGCGCGCCGTACAGCCAGGCGGTGCGGACCACGTACCCGGTGTCGGGCAGCAGCCGGGCGACGGCCTGCTCGCCGACCAGCTTGCCCCGGCCGTAGGCGTTGATCGGCGCGGTGGGGGCGTCCTCCGGGTAGGGGGTCTTCGCGTCGCCGGAGAAGACGTAGTCGGTGGAAACCTGGATCAGCCGCGCGCCGCTGGCGGCACACGCCGACGCGAGATTCGCCACGCCGTTGCCGTTGACGGCGGTGGCTGCCGCCTCGTTGGCTTCGGCGCCGTCAACGTTGGTCCACGCCGCCGTGTTGATCACGATGTCGTGCTCGACGACCGCCTCGCGGACGGCGGCGGGATCGGTGATGTCCAGGTCGGCGCGGCCGGCCGCGGTCACCTTGAGGTCGGACCGGGTGTGCAGCACGGAGACCAGGTCCCGGCCGAGCATCCCGCCGGCGCCGGTGACGAGTAGTCGGGTCATGCGGTGGGTGTGGTCTTGAGGGGTTCCCACCAGGTGCGGTTGTCGCGGTACCAGGTGACGGTGTCGGCGAGGCCGGCGTCGAGGGTGATGCTGGGGGTGTAGCCGAGTTCCTGGTG
>NZ_JBEZDJ010000021.1:0-167763 GCF_040648275.1 Micromonospora sp. NPDC049171 | reverse complement strand
CTTGGCGATCATGGAGTTGTGGTGCCGACTTTGGGGGTTTTACGGGCGTTCTGTTACCCACCACAACTCCATGATCGGCGAGGCAGTGCTGGTTGACGAACAGCCGTTCCACCTAACGCAACGGCGTTGAAATCCACGATCTAGCGTGATCATGTCCCGGCGTCCCGGGTTTGCCTTGCCGGGCTTGGTGGCGGGCGTCGGCGGTCAGGTGGTGGGGAACAGGCGGGCGTGCAGGGCCGCCGGGTCGGTGACCTCGGGTAGGTCGCGGGCGGCGAGCCAGGCCGCGGCGGCGGCACCGTCGCCGGCGGTGCGCAGGGGCGCGTCCGGCCAGTGGCGGGCGACCTCGGCCCGGACGGCGGTGGCCAGCGGGGTGTCCGCGGTGAGGAGTCCGCCGCCGAGCACGAGGGGTGTCGCCGCGTCGGCGGGGCGGATTCGGCCCACGCTCTCGGCGAGGTGGGTCGCGGCCTCGCCGATCAGGGCGACGGCGACGGGTTCGCCCTGGCCGGCGGCGGTGACGACGAGTGGTGCGAGTTGGGCCAGCTCGATGGGTGCTCGCCGGGTGACGGTCTGGATGACGGCGTCCACGGTGTCTCGGGGGCGGGTGGCGATCTCGGCGCTGCCCAGCAGGTTGGTGAGCACCGCCGTGGCCAGTGCCCCGGGCGGGCGTCCGATGTCCAGGTCGGCGAGTAGTCGGCGTACCGCCTCGCGACCGAGCCAGAAGCCTGAGCCGGTGTCGCCGAGGAGCCAGCCGTGGCCGTCGGCGATCCGGTCGAGTCGCAGGTCGTGGACCTGTGCGGTGATCGCGCCGGTGCCGGCGATGAGCACGGTGCCGTCCGGTGCGGCGCTGCCGGAGGCGTACGCGACCAGGGCGTCGCCGTGCACCGCGTACGGGCAGCGTAGGCCGGCGTCGTGCCAGGCCCGGTCGAAGGCGGCGCGGCCGGCGGGGTCGGCGAGCAGTCGGCCGGCTCCGGCCAGCCCGATGGTGCCGGCGACGACGCGTGCCGGGTCGAGGTCGGCGAGCGTCTCGCGGAGCGCGGTCAACAGTTCGGCGGCGGCCCGTTCGGCGCCGTGGCTCGTGGGGTTGCCACCGCCGGCGCGGCCGCTGCCGACACGGTCCCCGGTGAGGGTCAGGGCGGTCGCCCGGGTGGACGTGCCGCCCACATCGAGACCGATCACGAGGGTGTCGGGCATCGGCACGGGGCCTCCTTGGTTGGTGTGGCGATCGGGCCTGTTCATGCTGGTGGGCGGCGTGTTGGAGGGCAAGTTTCGGCGGCTGCGGCGGGTTGTGCGCCAGGTAACAGTTTGAAAACTTCGCCCACAGTCTTGACACGGAGGGCCGTTCAGTAAGAACTTTTACCACTAACAGTTAACAAGCTTTTCGGAAAGGTGAGCCGACACATGGTTGATCACGAGGTGGACACCGCCGCGGGGACCGCGGTGGTCGACGCCGACGCGATCGATCGACGGATCTCCGCCTCCGACGGGGTGCTGGCCCGGGTCCGCAACGGGCTCGGCGAGTTGACCGGCGCCCTGCGGCGGGTCGCCGAGCACGTGCTGAGCGACCCGGAGGCCGCTGCCCGATCCACAATCGTCGAGCTGGCCGAGCGCAGCGGCACCTCACCGGCGACCATCACCCGCTTCTGTCGGGCGATGGGCTTCGAGGGGTACGCCGACCTGCGGCTGGGCATCGCCTCCGAGACCGGTCGGGCCCGCTCCGCCGGGTGGACCGTCGACATCGGACGCGAAATCCAGCCGAGCGACCCGCTCGCCCGGGTGCTCGACCAGATCATGGCCGCCGACACCCGGGCCATGCACGACACCGCAACCCTGCTCGACCTCGGCGAGGTGGAGCGCGCGGCCGTGGCGATCGCCGGGGCCAGCCGGGTGAACATCTTCGGCGCCAGCGGCAGCGCGCTCGTCGGCGAGGAGATGCAGTTCAGCCTGCACCGCATCGGCGTGGCCGCGTGGGCGTGGAACGACGTGCACGAGGGGCTGGCCAGCGCCGCGTTGCTGCGCGCCGGGGACGTGGCGCTCGGCATCTCGCACACCGGGCAGACCCGGGAGACGATCGAGATGCTCGCCGAGGCGGGCAGCCGGGGCGCGACCACGCTCGCGCTCACCGGTTTCCCGCGCTCGCCGCTGGCCGAGCTGGCCGACATCGTGCTGCTCACGGCCAGTCAGGCGACCACCTTCCGGCCGGACGCGCTCTCCGCCCGACACCCCCAGTTGGTGGTGCTCGACCTGCTCTACATCGCCGTCGCCCAACGTACGCACGACCGCGCCCACGCGGCCTTCCGGCGCACCGCGCAGGCCGTCGACGGGCACAAGGCCGCGAAGGGGGTCCTGTCATGATCAGTGCCCAGGGGTACGCGGACGCCGTCCGCCCGGTGCTCGACCGACTGCTCGACTCGGAGGCCGACGGGATCACCCGCGCCGCCGACCTGATCGCCGACAGCCTGCGCGACGGCGGCGTGCTCCAGGCGTTCGGCGCCGGGCACTCCGAGGCGTTCGCCGCCGAGCTGGTGGCCCGGGCCGGCGGGCTGGTCCCCACCAACCGGCTCTCGGTACGGGACCTGGTGCTGCACGGTGACGCCCCGCGTGACGTGCTCGCCGACCCGAAGCTGGAACGCGACCCCTCCATCGCCCACCAGATCTACGCGCTCGCGGCGCCCCAGCCGCGCGACGTGTTCGTGGTGGCGTCCCAGTCCGGCATCAACGGCTCGGTGGTCGAGCTGGCGGCGCTGGTCACCGAGCGCGGTCATCCGTTGATCGCGGTCACCTCGGTCGAGCACACGGCACGGGTCGTTCCTCGGCACCCGTCCGGTCAGCGGCTCGCCGACCTCGCCGACGTCGTGCTGGACAACGGCGCGCCGTACGGCGATGCACTGCTGCCGCTCGAGGGCGGCGGCGCGGTCTGTGCGGTCTCCTCGGTCACCACGGCGCTGCTGGCGCAGTTGCTGACCGCGGAGGTCGTACGACGGTTCCACCAGGCCGGAGAGGTGCCCCCTATCTACCTCTCCGCCAACGTCCCCGGCGGGGACGAGCACAACATCGCCCTCGAGTCGCGGTACGCCGGGCGTCTCCGGCGTACCGCCTGACCCGAATTTCCCAAGGAGAGACGACGATGTCGATTACCCCCGAACACCCGGCCGCACTCGACCGTCGCACGGTGCTGCGTCGCGCCGCCGCCGTGGGCGTGCTCGCCACTCCGGCCATCGGCCTGCTCAGCGCCTGCGCGACGAGCAGCGGCGACAAGGAGACCGAGCAGGTCGCCGGTGGCACCAAGAGCGAGAAGAACCCGCTCGGCGTCAAGGAGGACGCCGCGATCGAGGTGATCATCTTCAACGGTGGTTACGGCGAGAAGTACGCCACCGACGTGCACGAGCCGCTCTACAAGACCGCGTTCCCCAAGGCGGAGGTCAAGCACCAGGCCACGCAGGCCGTCTCCACCGTGCTCCAGCCGCGGTTCGCGTCCGGCAACCCGCCGGAGTTCGTGAACAACTCGGGCGAGAAGCTGATGGACTTCGGTGCGCTCGTCGCCGACGGCCAGCTCCAGGACCTCACCGAGTTGTGGGACGCCCCGTCGGTCGACGACCCGGCCAAGAGGGTCCGCGACACCGTCGTGCCGGGCACCATCGAGGCGGGCTCGTTCAACGGCAAGCCGTACGTCCTGTACTACGTCTCCACCGTCTTCGGCATCTGGTACTCGGGCAAGCTGTTCAAGGACAACGGCTGGGCGCCGGCGAAGACCTGGGACGAGTTCATCGCCCTGCTCACCAAGATCAAGGCCAAGGGCATCACCCCGTACGGCTACGCCGGGGCGAACGCGGCCTACTACCAGTGGAACGTCATCCTCACCCAGGCTGCCAAGATCGGCGGCACCGATGTGCTGAAGAACATCGACAACCTGGAGGACGGCGCCTGGAAGCAGGACGCGATCAAGCAGGCCGCCACGGCGTGGGCCGAGGTCGGGGCGAAGTTCAGCGACAAGAGCTTCGAGGGCCTCAAGCACACCGACGTGCAGCTGCGCCAGAACCAGAACAAGGTCGCCCTGTACCCCAGCGGTGACTGGCTGGAGGGCGAGCAGAAGCAGGACACCCCGGCCGGCTTCGAGTACCAGCTCATGCCGGTGCCGAGCCTGACCGCGTCGGACAAGCTGCCGGCCACCGCGCTGCGGGCCACCGCGGGTGAGGGCTACTTCGTCTCGGCGAAGAGCAAGAACCCCAAGGGCGGCCTGGAGTACATGCGTCAGATGCTGTCCAAGGCGGGCGCGAAGGGCTTCACCGAGGTGGTCAAGGCCCCGACCGTGGTCACCGCCGGCTCGGAGGGCTTCGCCTTCCCGCCCGGTGTGGCCAGCTCGCAGGCCGCGCTCAAGGCCGCCGGCCAGGACGTGTTCAACCTGTACTTCGACGGCTGGTACAAGGAGCTCGACACGGAGGCGCGGTCCGCCACCAACGAGCTGATGTTCGGCCGGATCAACGCGGACGCCTTCGTGGAGCGGATCCAGAAGCGCGCCGACGCCATCAAGAAGGATTCCTCCGTCACCAAGTTCAAGCGCTGATCGGAGCGTAGGGGTCATGCGGCACGGCAAGTATCCATTCGTGATCGGGTTCCTCTTCCTCCCGGTCACGCTGTACGTGACCTTCGTGATCTGGCCGTACGCGCAGGCGTTCCAGATCTCGATGACCAACTGGCGGGGGCTGTCGACCCCGCAGTGGGTGGGCTTCGACAACTACCGGAGGTTGCTCGACGACGGCACCTTCTGGAAGGCGGTCCAGCACCACGGCGTACTGCTGCTTGCCCTGCCGCTGATCACCATCGCGATCGCGCTGTTCTTCGCCTTCCTGCTCAACGTGGGCGGCAAGAGCAGTGGCGGCCAACGTCAGGGGGTCTGGGGGGCGAAGTTCTACCGGGTGGTGTTCTTCTTCCCCCAGGTCCTGGCGGTGGCCATCATCGCGGTGCTGTTCCAGATGGTGTACCGGCCGAACGAGTCCGGCCTGATCAACGGCGTGTTGATGAAGTTCGGCCTGGACCCGGTGTTCTTCCTGGTCAAGCCGAGCCTGGCCCTCTGGTCGATCATCGCGGTGCTGGTCTGGCAGGCGGTCGGCTTCTACGTGGTGCTGTTCTCGGCCGGGATGGCCTCCATCCCGGGTGAGATCTACGAGGCCGCCGAGATGGACGGGGCGAGCAGGGTGACGCTGTTCTTCCGGGTCACCCTGCCGCTGCTCTGGGACACCCTCCAGGTGGCCTGGGTGTACCTCGGTATCGCGGCGTTCGACGCGTTCGCCATCGTGGCGGTGCTCTCGGTGGACGGTGGCGGCCCGGACGGCGCCACCACCGTCCTGGCGATGGAGATCTACCGCAACGCGTTCGTCTACTCGAAGTACGGTTACGCCTCGGCGATGGGCGTGGCGCTGTTCTTCCTCACCCTCACGTTCGCGGCGCTGACGCTGCGGCTCACCAAGCGGGAAAGCGTGGAGTACTGATGAACCCGCAGTCGACGCTGCCGCCGACACCGGCGGCGCTACCGCCGAAGACCGGCGACCCGAAGACCACCGGTGGGCGAGGAGGCCGCAGCCCCCGCTCGGAGGTGCGGCTCTTCGCGGGCCTGGGGCACATCGCGCTCGCCGTGTGGGCGGTGATCGTCATCGTGCCGATCCTGTGGACCTTCCTCGCCGCGTTCAAGAACACCAGCGAGATCTTCAGCAGTCCGTGGACGCTCCCGGCGGAGCTGCGCTGGGAGAACTTCGGCCGGGCCTGGACCAAGGCGAACGTCGGCCGGTACTTCCTCAACAGCGTCATCGTGGTTGGGGGTGGCACGTTCCTCACCATGCTGCTCGGCTCGATGGCCGCGTACGTGCTGGCCCGCTACCGGTTCTGGGGCAACCGGGCGGTCTACTACCTGTTCGTCTCCGGGCTGGCCTTCCCGGTCTTCCTGGCCCTGGTGCCGCTCTTCTTCGTGGTGAAACAGCTGCACCTGTTGGACAGCCACCTCGGGGTGGTGCTGGTCTACACCGCGTACTCGTTGCCGTTCACGGTGTTCTTCCTGGCCGCGTTCTTCAAGACGCTGCCGACGTCGGTCGCCGAGGCGGGCATGATCGACGGCTGTGGGCACACCCGGCTGTTCTTCCAGGTGATGATGCCGATGGCGAAGCCGGGCCTGATCAGCGTGGCGATCTTCAACATCATCGGTCAGTGGGCGCAGTACCAGCTGCCCCTGGTGCTGCTCTCCAACAAGGACAAGTGGGTGCTCACCCAGGGCATCGCGGAGATCTCGGTGAACGCCGGCTATGAGGCGGACTGGTCCGGATTGTTCGCCGCGCTGACCCTCGCCATCCTCCCGATGATCATCGTGTACGCGGTCTTCCAACGCCAGATCCAGGCCGGCCTCACCTCCGGCGCCGTCAAGTAGCAGATCACCTCGGGCGCTCGTCGGCCTGGCTGTGCCACGAGTGCCAGAGCGCGGCGTACGCCCCGTCGGCGGCCACCAGGTCGTCGTGGCTGCCGATCTCGGTGATCCGGCCGTCGGCCAGCACGGCGACCCGGTCGGCGTCGTGCGCGGTGTTGAGCCGGTGCGCGATCGCGATGACCGTCCGCCCGACCAGCACGGCGGCCAGCGCCCGTTCGGTACGACGGGCGGTGCTCGGGTCGAGCGCGGCGGTCGCCTCGTCGAGGATCAGCGTGTGCGGGTCGGCGAGCACCAGCCGGGCCAGCGCGAGCTGCTGTGCCTCGGCCGCGCCGAGCTGCCGGGCCCCGTCGCCGAGCTGGGTGTCCAGACCGTCGGGCAGCCCCACATACCAGTCGGCGCCCACGGTGACCAGCGCGGCGTGCATCTGCTCGTCCGACGCGTCCGGCGCGGCGAAGGAGAGGTTGTCGCGCACCGAGCCGATGAAGACGTGGTGCTCCTGCGTGACCAGGGCGATCCGCCGCCGACGTTCCGCGGGGTCGAGGTCGGTGACTGGGCAGCCACCGATGCTGACCACGCCGTGGCGTGGCGCGTCGATCCCGGCCAGCAACCGGGCCAGGGTGGACTTGCCGGCACCCGACGGACCGACGACGGCCAGCCGCTCACCCGGCTGCACCTCCAGGTCGATGCCGTGCAGCACGTCCGGCCCTCCGGAGTAGGAGAACCGCGCCCCGCGGACGACGACCCGCTCGCCCCGCGAGGTGGCCGCCCGACCGGGCGCCTCCGGCGGGACCATGCCGACGCCGAGCACCCGGGCGTACGACGCGAAGCCGCGCTGCGCCTGCTCGGTCCACTGCAACAGCCGGTCCATCGGGTCGATCGCCTGTTGCAGGTAGAGCGCGGCGGCGACCACCGCGCCGAGCGAGACCACCTCCCGGGAGAGCAGGTAACCGCCGACGAGCAGGACCACGGCGATCGGCAGCGGATAGCTGGCCTCGACGACCGAGAAGTACACCGTACGCAGCGCCAGGGTCACCCGTCGGGCCTGCCACAGCCGCGCGATCCGGCTGGTGCCGTGCCGGACCCGGTCGTCGGTCAGCCGCAGCGCCTCCACCGTGCGGGCGCCCTCGGCGGTGGTGGTGAGCGTCTCGGTCAACTCGGCGGCCGCCGCGCCCTCGGTGAGGTACGCGGGGCTGGCCCGCCGCAGATACCACCTGGTGGTCGCCACGATCGACGGGAGCCCGGCCAGCGCCGCCAGGCCGAGCAGCGGATGCAGCAGGAAGATCGCCCCGAACAGCAACGTCAACTGCACGGACGCGATGACGATGGTGGGCACCACGTTGCGCACGGTGGTCCCGACCGTCGCCACGTCGACCGAGCTGCGGGTGGCCAGGTCGCCGGAGCCGGCGCGCTCGACGACCGACACCGGCAGGCCGAGGGTGCGGGAGACGAACTCCTCGCGCAGCTCGGCGACGGCCCGCTCACCGAAGCGGTGGCCGGCGTACTGGGCGTAGCGGGAGAGCAGCGCGCTGACCAGGACACAGCCGGTGATGGCCAGCGCCAGCCGGTCCACGGTGGCCACACCCGTGCCGGCGGTGACCCGGTCGACGATGGTGCCCAGCAGCCACGGCGGGGCGAGGCCGGCGACCGCGGCGGCGCAGTGCAGCGCCAGCACGACGCCGACCGCCCGGCGATGCCGACCGATCATGTCGCGCAGGGCGCGACGTACGGTGCGGCGGTCGGCCACCGGCAGCCGGTTCACCGGTAGACCTCGGTGTCGGTGGGCTGGTCGAGGTCGGCACTGCCCCGGGCCACCAGGTGCCGGTAGGCGGCGTCGGCGTCGAGCAGGTCGGCGTGGCTGCCGGTGGCGGTGATCCGGCCGGCGCTCAGGAACGCGACCACGTCGGCGCGGCCGAGCAGCAGCGGCGACGTGGCGATCACCACGGTCGTCCGCCCGGCCCGCGCGGCACGCAGCCGTTCGGCGATCCGCGCCTCGGTGTGCGCGTCCACCGCCGAGGTCGGGTCGACGAGGATCAGCACCTCCGGCTCGGCGAGGAGAGCCCGGGCCAGGCGGACCCGTTGGCGTTGACCGCCGGAGAGCGTCCGGGCGCGCGCGTCCAGCGGGGTGTCCAGCCCGGCGGGCAGGGCGTCGACGATGTCGTCCGCCGAGGCGGTCCGCAGAGCCGCCCGGATCCGGTCGTCGTCGGCCCCGGGGCGCAGCACGTCGCGCAGTGTCCCGGCGAAGAGGTACGAGTCGTGGTCGGCGACCACGATCCGGGAACGGACCTCGTCCAGGGCGACAGCGGTCAACGGCACACCGCCCCAGGTGGTGTCGCTGACGACGTACCGGCCGAGCCGGTCGGCCAGCGCCACGGCCACCGCCGGGTCGTCGGCGGCCACCCCGGTCAGCCGGCCGGCGGGCACGGTCAGGCCGCTCTGGGGGTCGTGCAGGTCGGCGGGGCCGGCCGGTGCGGCCAGGGCACCCGGCCGGCGTGCGTCGGGCACCGCGCCCGACCACCGGCGACCCGGGCCACCGACCTCGTCCGGGGCCACGTTGAGCAGGTCGGCGATCCGCCGGGCCGCGACCCGCCCCCGGATCAGCTGGTGACTGCCCTCCAGCAGGAACCACACCGGCACGATCAGGGTCGCCACGTAGCCGTAGACGGCCACCAACTCGCCGATCGTGACGGCACCGGTCACCGCCATCCGAGCCGTCAGCCACACCACCGCCGCCAGGAACAACCCGGGGATGGCGACAGTCGCCGCGTCGATCCAGCTGTAGACCGCGCCGACCCGGTAGCCCTCCGCGCGTAGCTCCTGGGACCTGGCCGCGTACCGCCGGGCGAACAGGTCCCGGCCGCCCACCCCGGCGAGCACCCGCAGCCCCGCCACGATGTCGCCGGAGCGGGCGGTGAGCGCGCCCTGCTGCCGGCGGTAGACCGACTCGACCCGCTCCAGGCGGCGCAGCAGCGGCCCGACGACCAGGCCGACCGCCGGCACTCCCACCAGCACGCAGAGCGCCAGCAGCGGGGAGATCGACCAGAGCACCACGGCGATGATCGCGTACGCGACGACCGCGCCGACGCCCGGCCCGGTCAGCGTCAGCACCTGCGCGGTCCAGTCGATGTCGGAGCCGCCGATGGTGGACACCTCACCCGCGCCGACCCGGCGGGGCAGCACCGCGCCGATGCGGGACAGGTGGCGCAGCAGCACCTCCGCCGAGCGGGCCTTGGCGTCCTCCCGGATGAAGGTCATCGTGCGGTGCCGCATGATGCCGAGGTAGGACAGGGCCACCCCCGCGACGACGATCGCCGCGACCCAGAACACCAGGGCGCGCGTGTCTCCCGGGCGCAGCCCGTCGTCGACGGCGCGGTAGATCAGGTAGGGCCGGGCGGAGAGCCCGACCATCCAGGCCGTGCCGATCAGGCTGCCGCGCAGCACCCGCCAGGGTTGGCAGCGGACCAGCCACCACAGGTATCGCATCGGACCCCGGGTGTCGGGAGTGCCGGGATCGGAATGCGGGATCTCTGGGGGCACCCGACCACGCTACCGACCGTCCCCGACACCGCAGGGACCCGACGCCGGTGAGGTCCGCCTCCGGTTCTGTCGCACGGGAGAGGCAGAATCACGTTCGTGCTGGTGGCGGTGGTGTCCGACGAGCGAGGTGGGGGAGTGCTCTGCCCACTGGACTCGGCCGGCCGGCCGCTCGGTCCGACCGAGCCCGTCGTCGACCTGGTCGCCGCGGTCGCCGCCCGCGAGGCCGCCGAGCATCCGCGTTGGGTCTGGTCCGCCGCCACCTCCGTCTACCCGCCGCTGCTGCGTGCCGGCGTCCGGGTCGACAGGTGCCACGACGTGGAGTTGACCGAGGCGTTGCTGCTCGGGCAGGCGGGCCGCTGGGGCGAGCCCCGCGCGCTGGCCGCGGCCTGGGCCCGCCTGACCGGTGCGCCGGTGCCGCCCGACCCACCACCGCGCGCCGCCGCGCCTCCCGGGCACGGCCAGGGCGCGCTCTTCGACACGCTGCCCGGCCCGTCGGGGCCGGGCATCGACGCACTGATCCAGGTGTACGCCGACCAGCTCGCCCGCGTCGCCGCGACCGAGCACCCGGGCCGGTTCCGGTTGCTGGTGGCCGCCGAGTCGGCTGGCGCGCTGATCGCGGTGGAGATGGGTGCCGCCGGGTTGCCGTGGCGTGCCGACGTGCACGACGAGATCCTGCACGAGCTGCTCGGCGAGGCGTCCCCGGTCGGTGGCCCACCACGCCGACTCGCCGAGCTGGCCGCACGGATGGCCGACGCGTTCGGCGTACGCCGCCTGCACGCCGACTCCCCGGCGGAGCTGCTGAAGGCGTTCGCCCGGGTCGGGGTGGAGCTGCCCAACACCCGGGCCTGGGTGCTGCGCGGGGTCGACCATCCGGCGGTGCCGCTGCTGTTGGAATACAAGGAGCTCTACCGGATCTGGACGGCGCACGGCTGGTCCTGGCTTGAGCAGTGGGTGCGCGACGGGCGGTTCCGACCGGAGTACGTGCCCGCCGGGGTCGTCTCCGGCCGCTGGGCGACCCGGGGCGGTGGCGCGTTGCAGATCCCGAAGGTGATCCGCCGGGCGGTGGTGGCCGATCCGGGCTGGCGGTTGGTGGTCGCCGACGCCGGCCAGTTGGAGCCACGGGTGCTGGCGGCGGTCTCCGGCGACGCCCGGCTGGCGGCGGCGGGCGGGGCCGGCGACCTCTACGCCGCGCTGGCCCGCGACTCGTTCGGCGGCGACCGGGCCAAGGCCAAGGTGGCGCTGCTCGGCGCGATGTACGGGCAGACCGGCGGCGCGGCGGTGCCCGCGTTGGCGGTGCTGAAGCGTAGTTACCCGACGGCGTTCGCCTTCGTCGAGGCGGCGGCGCGCACCGGCGAGGCGGGTGGGCTGGTGCGGTCCTGGCTGGGGCGGACGTGCCCGCCCGGCTCGGTGGGGTTCGGCGATCCGGACGACGCGCCCTCCGACCCGGACGCGGCGGCCGATCCGCAGGGTCCCCGGGCGCGGGCCGCGCGGTCGAGGGGTCGTTTCACACGTAACTTCGTCATCCAGGCCACCGCTGCCGAGTGGGCCTCCACGTTGCTTGCCACGCTGCGCACGGAGTTGGCCGACACCGACGCGGAGTTGGTCTTCTTCCAGCACGACGAGGTGGTCGTGCACGCGCCGGCCGCGCAGGCGGATGCGGTCGCCGCGGCCGTCACCCGGTGCGGCGAGCGGGCCTCCACGCTGCTCTTCGGTGCCACGCCGGTCCGGTTTCCGCTCGACCTGTCCATCGTGGACTGCTACGCCGACGCGGCCTGACCTGGGTGGCCCGCCCGGCGGCCGATCGGGTCAGGAGACGGCTGACCCCGGGTTCGCCGCGTCCCACGCCTGGCGGGATTCGGCAATCGCGTCCTTGTGCGCCAGTGACCAGTCGGTCAACTGCCGAACCAGGTGGGTAAGGCTTCGGCCGCGGTCGGTCAGCTCGTAGGTCACCGTCGCCGGGACGGTCGGGAAGACCGTCCGCAGCACCAGGCCGTCCCGTTCCAGGCGGCGCAGGGTGAGGGTGAGCATCCGCTGCGAGATGCCGTGGATGGCGCGTTGCAGCTCGCGGAAACGCCTGGTGCCGACGGACAGCTCGACGATCGCCAGCACCGACCACTTGTCGCCGATGCGGTCGAGCACGTCGCGGATCCCGCAGTCCGGGTGCTCGGGCAGCCCGCAGGGTTCGAGGGCGGCGGTTACCGCGGTGTGGCCTACTGACACGGAAGTGCCTCCTTGTGCCCGGTCCGGTGGTTCCCAACGATGAGGTTAGTTCCTGATCAGTACCACTGGAAGGATCGCCATGCTGCTGGTCACCGGTGCCTCCGGGCACCTGGGTTCACTCATCCACGCCGGGCTGTTCGCCCGGGGAATGTCGCCGTTGGCTGGCTCCCGGAGTCCCGCCCCGTACGGCGACTCTGGTCGCGCCATGGACTTCGACGACCCGGCGGGCCCGGACCTGGCGGGGGTTCGCGTGCTGGTGCTGGTCTCCGCCGGCTACGGCGAGGACGACGTCGTCATCGCCCGCCACGGCCGGGTCATCGCGGCCGCCGAGCGGTACGGGGTGGAACATGTCGTCTACACGAGCCTGGCCGGCGGTGGTGACCACCTGGCGTTCGCGCTGGCGCACCGGTGGACCGAGCGCCGCCTTCAGGAGAGCGCCCTGGGGTGGACCATCTTGCGCAACGGGATCTACGCCGAGTTGTTCGGTCAGTTGGCGGCGCCGGTCGGCGGTGTGGTGGCGGCTCCGTTCGGGACGGGAGGGTTGGCTGCGGTGACCCGGCAGGATCTCGCCGACGCCGCCGTGCGGGTGGCCCACGACCCGACCGTGCACCGTGGCCGGGTGTACGAGCTGACCGGCCCGGTCGCGCTGACGGCGGCCGCACTTGCCGGGGCGCTGGAGGTGCCCTATCGCCCGGTGTCGCTGGGTGCGCAGCGGCGCGCCCTGGACGATCTGAACCTGCTGCCCTTCCAGCCAGCCATGCTGATGTCGATCTACTCGGCGACGGCGGCCGGTTTCCTCGCTGGCGGGCACGCGGACCTCGCCGGGTTGCTGGGTCGGCCGCCGCGGGACGCGATGCCGGTCGCGCTCGCCGCCGCACGTTTGTCGTCCTGATCGTCGAATCAGCGGAGTGGTGTATAACGATTGCACTATTTCTCCTTTTCGCCCCGCTACTCTCGGCTGGCCGTCCTCGTTGCAGTGTCCGTAGGAGGGGCGGACCGGTCACGGTCGGTCCCACGCTGGAGGGGGCGCAGCTGAACGGGATCGCAGGAATGATCATCGCCGCGGGCGGGGGACGACGGATCGGTGGTCCCGAGGCGCTGCTGCACCAGGGCGAGAAGCCACTGGTCAACCAGATGATCGACACGATGACCGAGGCGGGCTGCGAACGCATCGTGGTCGTGCTGGGTGCCGCCGCCGAGCAGGTCCGGGAAACCGCCGACCTGGGCCGGGCCACAGTCGTCATCAACAAGGCGTGGGGCACCGGGGTCGGCTCGTCCATCCGGGCCGGTCTGGCCGCCCTGGACGACGAGGGGATCGAGGCGGTGGTGGTGGTCCCCGTCGACATGCCGGGGTTGACCGCCGTCGCGGTTCGCCGGGTGGCCGCACTGCCGTACCCCGATGTGTTGGTCTGCGCCACCTACGACGGGCTGCGCGGCTACCCGATGCTGTTCGGCCGCCGGCACTGGCCCGGCATCGCCACCCTGGCCAGCGCCGACGTGGGCGCCCGACCGTACCTGCTGGCGCACAAGGACCAGATCGTCGACATCGCCTGCGACTCGGTGGCCGACGGCAGCCGCGTCGACACCCCGGAGCTGATGGCGCTCTACGGCCTGACCGTCCCGCCGCAGCGGGTCGGGGTCTGAGGTGGCCTGAGTATCCGTGCTGATGTGCCGGGCCGCCCAGCGGCGATACTCGGTGCCATGCGTCGACTCGCCACCCCCCTGCTGTGCCTGGCCGCGCTCGTCAGCTGCGCCAGGCCGGGCGAAACGCCGGTGCGGGACGGCCCGACCGCAGACGCCGGTTGGGCCACCTACCAGGCTGACGTCACGGCCGTCCGGGTCGGCACGGACCTGCGCTCGCTCGTGCTGACCGTGGCGCTGCCGGGTGACGCGGACGGTTGCTCCCGGAACCCGCGAATCACCAACCTCGTCGAGGAGAACAACCGCGTCCACGCCGACGTGGTGCAGGAATCGCGCCTGTCCGCGGTGGTCGGGGCCTGCCCCACCCACACACCGGCCGAGGTGACGTTGACAGCGTCGGGGCCGATCGCCGGCCGGACCGTCGTGCTCAACCAGGAGCCGTGGAAGGTCGACGGCGCGGCGTACCACCGCTGCGACCCGACGTTCGGGTGCGGTCCGATGCCGAAGGACCACTGTGACCAGGCGTGGGTCGGCGTCGTGGTCCGCGGCATGGACGTGTCCCGGCACTCCACCGGATCGGTCGAGGGCTGCGACGGCATCTGGTTGGTGATGACGGTGCCGTTCGATCCGGTGCCGTGCGGTGTCGAGGCGCGGCCCGGCTGCGACTCGTCGGTCAACGTGCGTCGCTACTTCCTGCGGTGGGCCGGCCAGGGCGGCTGGAAGAGGATCGCCAGCTCGACGGAGGCCGGCTGCGGACGCGTCCGCGCCACCGAGCCGGCCTTCCCGAGCAAGCTCTGCGCCGACCTGCCCACCCCCTGATCGGGGCCAGCCCCTCTCCGGTGACTCCGGGCCGAGCCGTTGATGGGGTGGTTTGGGCGATGCATCACCTTTTGGGTGATTTCCTGGACCGGGCACCCCTTGCCGCGAGGGGGCTCGTTACCGGTTCGTGACCTTTGCTGAGACAGTGCAGATGAGAGCGACTACCAGGGTGGGCACTCGACGCCTGCTTCTGCCCCTGGTGGGCGGGGCGACCGCCGTCCTGCTGGCGATGCTGGCGACCACCTCCGAGGCCCAGCCCCGGCTAGCCGTCGATCCGGTGGCCGGCACGCAGGGCTTCCTGGTCATGACCGCCGGAGACGCGCGGCTGATCGGTGCCGAGAACGAGGGGACCATCGCGGTCGGGGGCAACCTCAGCTTCGGCAACTATCAGGTCGCCGGGAGCAGCGCCGGGTCTTTTGTGGTGCCGCCGGACAGTAATCCGACGGCCCTGCTGGTGGGCGGCCGGGTCGACTTCGCCGCCAGTGTCCCCGGGTCGCGGTTGCAGGTGTTGGGGAGCGGCTACGTGAAGGTCGGCGACCTGACCGGCACCTTCGTCCGCGACACCGACAACAACGGTGCCCTGGTCAACACCCGGGTCCTGCCGGTGGACGACTACGAGGCAGCACCCCGGGTCGAGCTCGTGACCCGGCAACCCGTGGCGAGTGTCGGCCCCTCCTCGCCGCTGGATTTCGGCAGCGCGTTCGAGGGTTTCCGCGCGACCGCCACCAGCCTGGCCACCTGTCAGCAGAACGTCGTGCTGACCACTCCGGAGGGTGCCCCGTTGCCCCGGCCCGTTCCGCCGGGCAGCAACGCGGTGGTCAACCTCGCCCCCGGTGTCACGAACGTGCTCAACCTGTCCGCCAGCGATCTTGCCAACATCTCGGTGCTCACCTTCGCCGACCAGCCCACCGCCGAAACGCCACTGCTGGTCAACGTGGACACCAGCGACGTCGGTGACGCGTTCGTCTGGCGGGTGCCGAACTTCGCCGGGATCGGTGGAGACCAGGCCAGATACATCCTGTTCAACCTCCCGACCGCCACCTCGATCACCCTCACCGACGACAGCGCGACGCTGGAGGGCACGATCTACGCGCCCAACGCCGCCCTGAATGCCGCGACGAACGGCAACATCGAGGGAAGCATCATCAGCCGGACGCTGACGCACGACGGCGGGGAGATCCACGACTTCCCGTTCTCGACGCTGCTGAACTGCTCCCAACCGACGCCGACGCCAACAGCGTCGACGCCGACCCCCACACCGACGACGCCGACCCCCACACCGACGACACCGACCCCCACACCGACGGGGCCGACGCCCACACCGACCGGGCCGACGCCCACACCGACCGGGCCGACACCCACACCGACGCTGCCCACGCCGACACCGACCGGGCCGACCTCCGCACCGACGACCCAGCCGCCGGTGAACCCGACGGGCTACCCGACCAAGCACCCGTTGCCGGTCACCGGCACCTCGACCTGGCCGATGCTGGGGATAGGGAGCGCCGGAGTCGGCCTCGGTGTGGCCCTGCTACTGCTGGCCCGACTGAGACTGCGACGTAACGAGAACTAAGACCGGTGATGGTGGGTCCAGGACAGGGTCCTGGACCCACCGACGCCAGGTCAGGCACCTGAGAGGCAGTGGCGCACGTCGTCAATCGCGAGCCGCGGGAGGCGTCGCGTCGCGCATCCCAGAACGTGTGATGCCGGTGAGTCATCAAGATGACTCACCGGCATCACGCTCGTCAGGGCATGGCCGCCCGACCGGTGGTGATCGGAGCGGGCGTGGCAGACCTCAGTCCTGCGCCGAGTCCAGCTCGCCGGTGGCGGCCAGCCGCTGGTACCAGTGCGCGCTGTCCTTCCAGGTGCGGACCTGCGTGTCGTAGTCGACGCGGATGATCCCGAAGCGGCGGTCGTAGCCGTAGCCCCACTCGAAGTTGTCCAGCAGCGACCAGACGAAGTAGCCACGGACGTCGGCACCCTGCGCGCGGGCGTCGGCCATCGCACCGATGTGCCGGCGCAGGTAGTCGATCCGCCGGTCGTCGTGGATCCGGCCGTCGGCCGACACCACGTCGTCGAACGCCGCGCCGTTCTCGGTGATCATCATCGGCTGGCTGGGGTATTCCCGGTGCAGGCGCAGCAGCAGCTCGGTCAGGGCCGGCGGGTCGATGTTCCACCCCATCGCCGTGTACGGGCCGGGCTGCGGCAGGAAGTCGACGTTGTCGGCGGCGACCCACGGCGTCGACGTCGACGCACCGTGCCCGTCGGCGTCGGAGCGGGCCGACACCCCGTCCCAGGCCCGGACCAGGGTGCTGGAGTAGTAGTTGACCCCCAGCACGTCCAACGGCACCGCGATCAGCTTCTCGTCGCCCGCACGGACGAACGACCAGTCGGTGACCGACGCCGTGTCGGCCAGCAGGTCGGCCGGGTATTCACCGTCCAGCATCGGCCCGAGGAACGCCCGGTTGGCCAGGGCGTCGATCCGCCGCACCGCGTCGGAGTCGGCTGCCGAGTCGGAGGCGCCCCGGATGACGTGCAGGTTGAGCGTCACCGACAACTCGGCGGCCGGCGCCAGCTCCCGGACCACCCGACCGGCCAGGCCGTGCGCGAGGTTGAGGTGGTGCACCGCGGCCAGCGCCGCCGCCGGCTCGGTCCGACCCGGGGCGTGCACGCCGGAGGCGTAGCCCAGGTACGCCGAGCACCACGGCTCGTTGAGCGTCGTCCAGGTGTGCACCCGGTCGCCCAGCGCACCGACGATGCCGGCCGCGTACTCCTGGAAGCGCAACGCGGTCTCCCGTGCCGCCCAGCCGCCGGCGTCCTCCAACTCCTGCGGCAGGTCCCAGTGGTACATGGTGGCCACCGGATGGATGCCCCGCTCCAGCAGACCGTCCACCAGCCGCGAGTAGAAGTCGACGCCGGCCTGGTTGAAGCGGCCCGAGCCGCCCGGCTGCACCCGCGGCCAGGCGATGGAGAACCGGTACGCGCTGAGCCCGAGATCGGCGATGTGCCCCAGGTCGTCGGCCCACCGGTGGTAGTGGTCAGCGGCCACGTCGCCGGTGTCGCCGTTGAGCGTCCGACCAGGCGTGTGGCTGTAGGTGTCCCAGATGGACGGTCCGCGGCCGTCCTCGGTGGCCGCACCCTCGATCTGGTACGAGGCTGTCGCCGACCCCCAGACGAAGCTCTCCGGGAAGTGGTGTCGCGTCATCGTTCCGTCCCCTGGATCTCGCAGCTGTAGCCCGTCGAGGCACCGGCGACCAGTTCCGCACTGGCCGTCCCGCCCTCGTAGCGCACGTCGAACTCGGCGCCCGGCCCGTCCCCGGGTGACGGTACCCGGACCCGGGTCCGCTGCCCCTCGGCCGGTGCGTACAGCCGCAGCCGCACATCGTCGGCCCACTCGTAGTCCGGTCGGTCGGTGCGGGAGCCGAACGGGATGACCGCGCCGGGCCGGGCCAGCACCGGCAGGCTGTCGAACGCGTGCTTCTCGGTGACCCACGCCGGGCCGGTGACCTGCGCGCCGCTGACCAGGTGCGTCCAGGTGCCGGCGGGCACGTAGTAGGTGACGTCGCCGTCGGCGCTGAACACCGGCGCGACAAGCACGTCCGGGCCGAGCATGTACTGGCGGTCCAGGTGCGCCGTGGCCGGGTCGTCCGGGAACTCCAGGAACATCGGGCGCATCACTGGCGTACCGTCGCGGTGCGCCTCCTGGGCGGCGGCCGCGAGGTACGGCATCAGGCCGAGCTTGAGCCGGGTGAAGTGCCGCAGCACGTCCACGGCCTCGTCGTCGAACGCCCACGGCACCCGGTACGAGCCGGAGCCGTGCAGCCGCGAGTGTGAGGAGAGCAGCCCGAACGCGACCCACCGCTTGAACACGGCCGGATCGGGGGTGCCCTCGAAGCCGCCGATGTCGTGGCTCCAGTAGCCGAAGCCGGACGCGGCCAGCGACAACCCGCCGCGCAGCGACTCGGCCATCGCGACGAACGTCGACTCGCAGTCGCCGCCCCAGTGCACCGGGAACTGCTGCCCCCCGGCGGTGGCCGAACGGGCGAACAGCACCGCCTCGCCCTTGCCGCGCTCGGTCTCCAACAGCTCGAAGACCGCCTTGTTGTAGAGGTAGGAGTAGTAGTTGTGCATCCGCTGCGGGTCCGAGCCGTCGTGCCACACCACGTCGGTCGGGATGCGCTCACCGAAGTCGGTCTTGAAGCAGTCGACGCCCATGTCCAGCAGGGCTTTGAGCTTGCCGGTGAACCAGCGCACCGCGTCCGGGTTGGTGAAGTCCACGAGCGCCATGCCGGCCTGCCACTTGTCCCACTGCCAGACCGACCCGTCCGGGTTGCGGACCAGGTAGCCGGCCTCGCGGCCCTCCTCGAACAGGTACGAGCGCTGCGCGATGTACGGGTTGATCCAGACGCACACCTTCAGGTCCCGCTCGTGCAGCCGGCGCAGCATCCCCTCCGGGTCGGGGAAGGTCGCCGGATCCCAGACGAAGTCGACCCAGTGGAACTGGCGCATCCAGAAGCAGTCGAAGTGGAACACCGACAGCGGCAGCCCGCGCTCGGCCATCCCGTCGACGAACTCGGTCACCGTCTTCTCGTCGTACGAGGTGGTGAACGAGGTGGACAGCCACAGCCCGTACGACCAGGCGGGGATGCGGGCCGGTCGGCCGGTGAGGGCGGTGTAGCGGCGCAGCACGTCCTTCGGGTCGGGCCCGTCGATGACGTGGTAGGTGAGCGACTGCCCCTCGACGCTGAACTGGTTCTGCGCGACGACCTCGGAGCCGACCTCGAACGACACGTGCTCCGGGTGGTCGACGAACACCCCGTAGCCGGCGCTGCTGAGGTAGAACGGCACGTTCTTGTACGCCTGCTCGCTGGCGGTGCCACCGTCGGCGTTCCAGATGTCGACGGTCTGCCCGTTCTTGACGAACGGGCCGAAGCGCTCGCCCAACCCGTACACCGTCTCGCCGACACCGAGCGCGAGCCGCTCGTGCACGTGCCGGCGGCCCTCGGCGTCGGTGACGACGCCGATGCTGCGCCCGGTGGACGCGGTGACCAGCCGGTCGCCGTGCCGGAACTCGACCCGCCACCCGTCGACGAGCGCGACCCGCGCGGTCAGCTCACCGGTGGTCAGCGTCGCGCTGATCCCGGTGACGTCGACGGTGACCGGGTGCGTCTCGTCGGTGCTCAGCCCGAAGTGCGGCTCGCGGGGCAGCCCGCCGGTGTGGTGGGCGATGGTCACCCCGATGACGCCGGGGGCGGGGGAGAAGAACCGGACGGTGACCAGGGCACGGTTCAGGGTGTCGCCGCGACCGGTGATCGGGGCCGTCGGCGCGAAGACGGTGAAGCCGCGCTCGTCCGGCTCGACCGACTCCACCACGCCGGGGCGTAGGACGCTGACACCGGGGCGTAGTTGCCAGTACCCGTCGGTGAACTTCACTTCTCGGCTCCTGCCGTGATGCCGCGCGCCAGGGTGCGCTGGAAGATGAGGAAGAAGAGGATCGCCGGCACCAGGCTGATCAGGGCGCCGGCGTTCGTGGTCGGAGCGTCCATCAGCCGGTCACCCTGCAGCGACGCGAGCGCGACCGGGATCGTCTGCGTCTGGTTGTCGATCAGCATGACCAGCGGGATGAGGAACTCGTTCCACGTCCAGATGAAGAAGAAGATGAGCAGCACCGAGAGGGTGGGCCGCAGGTTGGGGAAGACCACCCGCCACAGCACCGTCCACTTGCCGGCGCCGTCGAGCGCGGCGGCCTCCAGCAGCGAACGCGGGAACGTCCCCAGCACCGAGGCGAGCAGGTAGGTGCCGAACGCGCTCTGGATGACGGTGAAGATGATGATCACCGAAAGCTGGGTGTTGTAGAGGCCGATCTGCTTCGCCACGTAGTACAGCGGGTAGATCAGTGCCTCCTGCGGCAGCATGTTGGCCAGCAGGAACAGCCCGACGATCCAGAGCCGACCACGGACCCGGCCGATGCCCAGGGCGTACGCGTTGAGCAGTGACACGGCGACGCCGAGCACGGCCACGGAGCCGGCGATGAACGCCGAGTTCCAGAGCTTGAGCGGGAAGTTCACCTCGGTCCAGTACGTGCGCAGACCCTTGGTGTAGAACTCGCTCGGCCAGCTCAACGGGCCACTCGACGAGTAGTCACCTGGCGACTTGAACGCGTTGAGCAGCATGAACGCGAACGGCACGAGCATGACCAGCGCGCCGAGGACGACCAGGGCGAGCACGATCCAGCGGCTGACGCCGCGGTGGTGCCGATCGGGTACGGGGCCCCGGACGGGCAGCGGAGTGATGACGGCCATTTCAGTTCCCCCGGTCCCGGCGCTCGCTGCGCGCCTGCATCCAGATGAAGACCACGGCCACCAGAACGATGATCAGGGTAAGCACGGTGGAGATCGCGGAGCCGTAGCCGACCTGCAACTTCTTGAAGAACGTGTAGTACGCGAAGTAGCTCGGCACGTTCGTGGCGTTGTCCGGGCCGCCCCGGGTCAGGGCGAAGATCGGCCCGAACACCTTCAGCGCGGCGATGGTGCAGGTCAGGGCCACCACGAAGGTTTCCGGCCGGATCTGCGGGAGGGTGATCGCGCGGAACCGGTGGACCCAGTTCGCGCCGTCGACCTCGGCCGCCTCGTACAGCTCCGGATCGACCCGCTGCAGCGCCGCCATGAAGACGACCACGGGGTAGCCGATCTGCACCCAGATCATCACCGCCATCACGGCCGGCAGGGCGGTGCCCGGGTCGCCGAGCCAGTCGTGGCGCAGCGCGCCCAGACCGATCGCGTCGAGCAGGCTGTTGAACGCGCCGTCGGGGCGCAGGATCCAGCCCCAGACGATGCCCGCCACCACGACGGGCAGCACCTGCGGGAGGTAGAACGCGGCCCGCAGCGCGGCGGCGGTGCGAGGCTTGAACCGCCGGCCGATCACGTCGAAGAGCACCGCGGCGAGCAACAGCCCGAGCAGGGTGGGCACCACCACCATCGCGACGATCATCCAGACGGTGTTGCGGAACGACGCCCAGAACACGTCGTCCTGCATCAACTGCTGGTAGTTGTCCAGGCCGACCCACCTGGGGTCACCGATGCCGGACCACTTGGTCAACGACAGGTAGAGGGTGCCGACCAGGGGTGCGCCGATCACCAGGAGGAAGAGCACCGCTCCGGGGAGCAGGTAGAGCCAGTACGCCGCGTCGCGGCCGCGGCGTCTGCGGCTGGGCGCGGGCGGGGTGGGCGTCGCGGCTGATGGTGTGGCGGCGACGGTCTCGGAGACTGCCATGGAAGATCCTTCCCGGCGGGGCGGGCGGGCGCGCCGGTCGTACCGGTCGCGCCCGCCGCTCGCCGTGTCACTTGCCGGTGATCTCCTTGACGCCGTCGGCGTACGGCTTGGCGATCGCGTCGAGAACCTGGTCGGGGGACTTGGAGCCGTTGATCAGGCCCTGGAAGCCGGAGACCAGCACGTCGTAGTAGCCGGGGACCGGCCAGTCCGGGTAGAAGGCGAGCCCGTCGGACTTGCTGACCGTGTTGAAGTCCTCGATCAGCTTGCGGTCCTTCGGGTCGCTGATCTTCGACGCGTCGGCGGCGATCGGCACACCACCGTTGTTGCCGATCAGGTCCTGGATCTCCGGACGCAGGGTGATGTCGATGAAGTCGTACGCCAGGCTCTTGGCCTTGCTGTTCTCCGGGACGACCCAGAGGTTGCCGGAGGAGCCGGCCTGCAGGGTGTTGCCGGGGAAGAGGAAGGTGTCCCAGTTGGCCTTCATCTCGGTCTTGAACCGGCCGAACCACCAGCTACCCGAGACGATCATCGGAACCTTGCCACCGATGAAGGCGGTGCCCATGTCCTCGGCCTTGAGGCTTGCCGAGTTCTTGGCGACGTAGCCCTTGCGCACCCACTCGGCGAAGGTGTCCGCGCCGTACTTGAGGGGGTCGGCCTTGAAGTCGACCGGGTTCTTGTAGAGCTGGTAGTTGTCGACGAACTGCCGGTCACCCTTGGACAGGGCGAGCTGGTAGAAGAGCTGCCCGGCCGGGTACTCGGCGCCGGCCATGCCCAGTGGGGTGACGCCCTTGCCGACGAAGGTGTCCATCGCGGCGGTCATCTCGGCCATGCTGGTCGGCACCTTGACGCCGTTGCGCTGGAACAGGTCCTTGTTGTAGTAGACCGTGACGTACTCGCCGTAGTTCGGCACGCCGAACCACTTGCCCGAGCCCATCACACCCTTGTCGCTGTAGCGGGCGGTGGTCTGCAGGCTGGGGCTGAGCTTGCCGGCCCAGCCGCGCTTGTCGGCCTCGGCGCTCAGGTCGGAGAGCAGGCCCTGGGTGGAGAGCAGACCGGCGGTCGCGTTGCCCTTGTTGTACTCCATGATGTCCGGGCCCTCGGACGAGTTGATGATCATGCCGGCGTTCTGCTGGATCTGCTCGAACGCCTTGCGCTCGAAGCGCACCTCGACGCCCGGGTGCTCGGTCTTGAAGATCTCGATGGCCTTGTTCCAGCCGACCCCCATGGCGCTGTTCTCGCTCTCGTAGTGCCAGAGCTTGAGAACCTTGGCGTCGCTGTCGTCCCCGTTGTCGCCACCGCCGCAGGCGGCCACGGTGGTCGTCGCGGTCGCCGCCAGGGCGATCGCGGCGACGATCCGGCGGAGTCGCTGCATTACAATCCTCCTCGTTGAGTATCTAGCGGTACTGCACGGGGCCCGTCGTCGCGTTGCAGCGCGGCGGCGGGCCGTTCCTACTGGTCAGCCCCCATGAGGTGGCGGCTTCGTGGTGCGGCTGTCGATCCCCGGATCTCTAATGCGCAGGGCAGCAACTGCTGGTGGCGTTGATCGCCGGGGCCGTCCAGGTGGCGCACCAGCGCCTCGATCGCGATCCGACCCAGCGCCGACCCGGGTGACGTCATCGCGGTCAGCGCCGGGGTCGCCAACTCGGCCACCTGCGTCGAGGTGACCATCGAGACGACGGAGACGTCCTCGGGCACCGACAACCCGCGCCCGGTCAGCTCGCCGAGGATGCCGAAGATCGCGGTCTCGTTCATGGCCAGCACGGCGGTCAGCTCCGGGGCCTGCGCGAACGCGGCGGCCAGGGCCGCGCGACCGCCGGCGGCGCTGTCCTCGGCCGTGATCATCAGCGGGTCGAGGCCGTGCCCGGTCATCGCCGCGACAAAGGCGTCCCGGGTACGCAGCGCGGGCCCGTAACCGCTGGCCACCGTCGCGGCCGAGTGGTTGACGTAGACGATCCGCCGGTGCCCGAGACCGACCAGGTGCGCGACGGCCTCCCGGACGGTCTGGTCGAAGTCGATGTCGACGTAGGAGAGCGCGCTGGTGTCGCCGGTGCGGCCGATCAGGACCAGCGGTACGCCGGCCTCCTGGAGCACGGTGACCCGCTCGTCGGCGAGCTGGACCTCCATCAGCACGACACCGTCGAGCATCCGCTGGGTGGCCAGCCGACGCAGGTCGTCGAGGTCACCACCACCGACCGGCGAGAGCACCAGGTGGTAGCCGGCCGCGCTGGCCGCCGCCGCGGCGCCGGTGACGAAGGCGGTTTCGGTGGCACCGAGGCCGCGCTCGTCCATCGGCATCAGCAGGCCGAGGATCCGACTGCGGCGACTGGCCAGGCCACGGGCCATCGCGTTGGGCTGGTAGTCGAGCTCGGCCATCGCGGCGAGCACCTTGCCCCGGGTGGCCTGCGAGATCGGTCGGGCGCCGGTGAGCACGTACGAGACGGTGCTGACCGAGACGCCCGCGAGGCGGGCGACGTCGTGCATGGTGGCCACCGCGCACCTCCTCTGGCCAGGCGTGGGATCGCTCCCGCATGATCGTCGAAACGCTTCGACGAAGCGGTTCGACAGACGCTAGGCCACCTGTTACGGCGACGTCAATAGCCGATGTCGAAGAGAATTCGGAGCAGCGCGATCCCGTCCTGCCCGCCCGTCCTGCCCGCCCGTCCTGCCCGCCCGTCGTGCCCGCAGCGTGCCGAGCGCTTCCGCGTGCGTCCCGGAGGAGCCCTACTCAAGATCGCGCTCGATCCTGGTTGTCAACGCCGTTGCGTTAGGTGGAATGGCTGTTCGTCAACCAGCACTTGCCTCGCCGATCATGGAGTTGTGGTGGGTAACAGAACGCCCGTAAAACCCCCAAAGTCGGCACCACAACTCCATGATCGCCAAGCCGGGGCCAACCCGCTCCCCGATCGGGCACTTCCTGTCCCGGGTTGACCCGCCGGCTACAGCCCTAACGCAACGGTGTTGACAACGAGGATCGAGCACGATCTTGAGGGCTGGGCTGGGCTGGGCTGGGCTGGGCTGGGGCAGCAACATCCCTGTTGCGCGGATCTTGCGCGCTGGGCCCGCCACGCTGGGCTTGCGCTCGTCCTGCCGTGCGCGGGGGTGCGAGGGCGCGGCGGAGTGGGGCGGGATGCCCCGGTCAGGTCAGATCGAACAGCCTGGCGGCGTTGTCCCAGCAGACCGCGCGCAGCCAGTCGTCGCCGAGGTCCAGTCGGGCCAACCCGGTCAGTTGGTCGGCGTACGGGTGGGGGATGTTCGGGAAGTCGCTGCCGAGCAGCACTTTGCCGGCCAACCCCAACTCGCGCAGCCGGGGCAACTCGTCGCGGGGGAAGGGGACGAACTGGTCCAGGAACGGGGTGAACGCCATCGTGGTGTCCAGGCGGACCCGCTCGTACGCAACGGCGAGGTCCATGAACTCCCGATAGTCCGGTGCGCCGAGGTGCGCCACCACCGCGGGCAGGCGAGGGTGCCGGGCGAGCAGGGCGGCGAACGAGTCGGGGCCGGTGTGTGCCGTTCCCACCGGGGCGTGCCCGGCGTGTACGACCACCGGCACATCCGCGTCGGACAGCATCCCCCACACCTGGTCCAACGCCGGGTCGGTCGGCGCGAAACCACCGACCTGCACGTGCACCTTGAACACCCGGGCCCCGCCGGCCAGTGCCGCCGCGACGTATCCGGGGGCGTCCGGTTCGGGGAAGAACGTGGCCGAGGGCAGGCAACCCGGGGTGTCGCGGGCGAACTCCAGCGTCCAGCGGTTGAGGTCGGCCGCCATGCCCGGCCGGTGCGCGTACGCGAGGGCGCTGAACGCCCGCACCCCGAGGCGGCGCAGGTGCGCGACCCGGTCGGCATCGCTCCACCGGTACCGGATCGGCCACTCGGTGCCGACCAGCGGCCCGGGCGCGTCGAAGTACGCCCACACCCGGCGCATCAGCCGTGGTGGTAGGAAGTGCACGTGTACGTCGGCCAGGCCGGGCAGCCCCAGCGCGTGCCAGAACGCCGGCACCCGGTCGTCGGCCGTCGGCGGTGACCCGAGCGCCGGACCAGTCACATCTCGATGTCGAACCGGCTCAGCACCGAGGGCGCGATCAGGCCGACGGTGGCCAGCGCCGAGACGACGGTCAGCGCGATGCGCATGCCGACCACCTCGGCCTTGCTGCCGACCCGCAGGGCGATGCGGTTCGGCAGGCCGATCATCATCCACATGCGTCGTTTGATCGGGATCGGCCAGAGGATCGGCACACCGGCTCGGGTGATCATGTCGCCGAGGATGTGCACGAAGCAGCCCACCCCCAGGGCGGTGCCGATCAGCGGATAGCCGCGCCCACCCGGAAGGTTGGCGAAGGTGAACCAGGCGGCCCCGGCCGACGCCAGCGTGATGATCACCCAGCCGGCCCGCTCGGCCCACTCGTCGAACAGCCCGCGCAGGGCGAGGCCGAACATGAAGAACAGGATGGTGATCACCGCCCACTTGCCGTACGCGGCACAGAGCGCGGTGGTGCCCCAGCCGACCAGCACGGTGAACGGCAGGGTGTGGGTCAGTGTCCGGTGCCCGTTGTTGCGGCGCGGGTCCCTGCTGAGCTTCGTGGCGTAGTAGACCCCGAGTGAGATCTTCTCCATCACCTCGGCGGCGAAGAGCGAGAAGACGCCGAAGGTGCGGGCCACCGTGGCCCCACCCTGGTTCTTGGTCACCTTGCCCGACATGTCGAGGTCGGGAAAGAGGGCGCCGCCGGCGCACACCGCGGTGCCCACCGCCAACGCGAGCGGCGACTGGTGGTAGTCGGCGAACTGGTCCAGTGCCCAGGACCCGGCCAACCACGCCGCCGCGCCGGACAGCGCGTGTTGCGGTCCCATCATCTCGGCTCACCCTCCCCAGGGATCTTGAGCGCCAAAACTACGCCACTGTAGTCAGCGTCGGCGCCGCAGGGGCATCACCCGGAAGGTCCACATCGGACGGGATCACGCCGCGGGGCTGAAGCTCTGCCGGATCATCGGCAAGTATGCCGCGTTGACCTGCCAGTCGAACTCTTTTGTCAACCACGAGACGGTGTAGGAACGGTCGGCCGAGGTGTTGGCCAGCAACCGGAAGCTGTGCAGCTCGTCACCGGCGGCGTTCACCCAGCCGCACTCCCAGACCGCGCCGCCCTCGAAGATGTCCATCGCGGAGATGTCCACCCTGCGGTAGCCGGTCAGCAGCGCCTCGCCGGTGGTGAGCCGCGTCTCCTCGGCCTTCCAGTACGCCACCGGGTCGGCCCGCACGGGCCCCGCCTCGACACTGAGCACCCGGGCGCCGTCGTGCTCCCGGAAACAGGTCACCGCCCCCTCGGTCCAGCGTGTCCAGCCCACCGGCACGGCGATCCGGAACCCGGTCGGGTCGACGTGCCAGGTCCAGCCGTCGCGCAGCCGGTAGGGCGCGTCGGCCGGGCGCGACACCGAGGCCACCGGCGTGGCCGTCGACGGCGGTGGCGGTGGTGCCGCGCAGGAGAACGCGGCCGGCCGGGAGGTCGGCGTGCCGCCTCCGGAGCCGGACGGTGGTGTCCGCTCGACGTGGCGGCCGGCAAGTGTCAACGTCACACCCGCGGCGACGAGGAGGGCGGTTGTCGCTCCGCCCAGAACGATCAGACGACGCCGTCTGCCGGGCCGGTTGCCCGTCGGGCGAGCCGGCGTCGGCGGTTCGTCGGGCGGGGCCTGCGGCTCGACCGGGTCGGGCTGGACGGCTCGGCTCGCGCTGCGTACCGCGGCCACCGCCGAGGACCGCTCCGGCGCGACGGGCTGGTCGGGGTCCGCCGCGACAGCGCGTAACAGTGGCTCCACCTCGGTGGCGGTCAACCGCCGCCAGGGGTCGCGTTGCAGCAGGCCGGTGAGCGCGGGGCGCATCGGGCCGGCGCGGCGCATCGGGTCCGGTGGGTCGGTGGCCAGTGCGCTGAGCGTGGCCATGGCACTCGACCGGGCGTACGGGGACTGCCCCTCGACCGTCGCGTAGAGCGTCGCGCCCAGCGACCACAGGTCGGTACGCGGATCCGACACCCCTTCGCGGGCCCGCTCCGGCGCGACGAACTGCGGCGAACCGAGCACGGTGCCCGGGCCGGTCATCGCACCCTCACCACCGTCGAAGGTGGCCAGCCCGAAGTCGGTGAGCACCACCCGCCCGTCGTCGGCGACCAGCACGTTGTGCGGCTTCACGTCGCGGTGCAGCACCCCGGCGGCGTGCGCGGCCCGCAGCGCGGCGAGCACCGCCAGCCCGATCCGGGCGGTGCGCTGCGGGCTCAGCGGCCCGTCGGCACTGATGATCTGCTGCACCGACCGGGACGGCACGTACTCCATCACGATCCACGGGCTCTCCCGGTCGTGCACCACGTCGTAGATGCGGACCACATTGGGGTGATTGAGCCGGGCGGCGGTGCGTGCCTCGCGCAGGGTCCGCAGCCGCAACTCCTCGCGTTCGGCCTCGGCCAGCCAGGACGGCGGCACGACCTCCTTCACCGCGACGTCGCGGTGCAGCATCTCGTCGCGAGCAAGCCACACCCGACCCATCCCGCCGGTGCCGACCAGGTCGAGCAGCCGGTACCGACCCGCGATCAGCAACTGATGCACGGTCGCTCCCCCTTGGTCACCCCGGGTTACACGATAGCCACCGATCTCGGTGTTCTCATCCGCTGAGCGGCCTCGATCCACGCCGGACGGTGGTCCGGATCATGGCCGTACGGTGCAGGTCAGCGGGGTGGTCGGAAACTCTTTCGCACCACCGCCCAGTCGGCGTCGGCCGCCGCCCAGTCTTCCTCGGCGGTGATCCAACCCAGTGTCCAGGGTGCGGCGCCGACGACGAGTTGTCGGGCGTGCAGCAGTGGCCCGTCCGGTGCCCGCCAGCGGCACTCCCACTCCGCACCGCCGTCGCGCGCGGCGAGTCGGATCTCGTCGTACTCGGGTAGTGCCCCGGCTCCGGCCGCCGCGTCGCGGACCTGCCGCAGCCCGACCAGCGGATCGGTGGCGCCGCCCGCGGCGACGCTGAACGCCCGGCCGGTCGCCGGGTCCTGGAAACAGGCCGTCACCCCGTCGCGCGAGTAGTACCAGGTTGCCGGCACGGAGACCCGGAAGCCGGCGGTGTCGGCGTGCCAGATCCAGCCGGACGGCGGCCGGAACCGTTCGCCGGGGGCCGGCGCGCGGGCCGGCACCGGGGCACCGCCGATGTCCGGGCGGACGCAGTCGAACGGTGGCGGGGGCACGCCGGGCCCGCCCGGTGGCGGTCGGCGCCGCTCGGGGCCAGGGCCGGGGCCGTCCGGGCCGCCGCCGCCCGGCGGTGCGTACGGCGGTGGGTCGGAGGTCCGGGCAGTGTCGGCGGGTCGGTCGGCGGTCACGGCCAGGGTGGTGCCGACGCCGGCGGCCGCGGCCACGAGTAGTGACACGGCGACCAGCGCGGCCCGCCGTGTCGTGCGCCGCCCCTTCGGTTCGTCGGGCACCGGAACCGCATCGCCCGGTCCGTTGTCCTGACCGGGCGGGGGAAGCGGGATGGTCGGCTCCTGACCGGCCAGTTCGTCGGCCCCGGCGGGCGGGTCGCCCGGCGCCGGATCGAGCCGACCCGCCGACCCCGCCCCGGACGCCGACGCCGACGATGACCCGGACGCTGACGCTGGCCGCGAGGACGACCCCGGCGACGACCGGGACACTGACGCGGACCCGGACGCGGACGGTGACCCCGAGGACGAGCCGGGCGACGACCTCGGCGGCGACGCTGCCCCCGATGTCGGGGACGGGTCGGTGTGGCCGGCCGCGGCCCGGAGCAGCAACCGGCGGGCCGCGGCGTGGTCGAGGCGGTGGCGCGGGTCGCGGCGCAGCAGCCCGGCGAGCACCGGCGCGAGCGACCCGGCGTGCGGGGCCGGGTCCGGCGGGCCGGCGGCCAGTGCGCTCAGGGTGGCCATCGCGGTGCTGCGGGCGTACGGGGAACGGCCCTCCACGGCGGCGTGCAGGGTCGCCCCGAGGGACCACAGGTCGGCGGCGACAGTGGACGCCCCCTCGGCGGCCCGCTCCGGTGCCACGTACTGCGGGGAGCCGAGGACCATGCCGGGGCGGGTCGTCACCCCGTCGCCGCCGTCGAAGGTGGCCAGCCCGAAGTCGGTGAGCATCACCCGACCGTCGTGCGCCACGAGCACGTTCTGTGGCTTGATGTCGCGGTGCAGCACCCCGGCGGTGTGCGCGGCGTGCAGCGCGTCGAGGATGGCGAGGCCGATCCGGGCGGCGTGGGCCGGCTCAAGTGGCCCCTCGGCGTCCACCAGGTCCTGGAGTGTGCGGGACGGGACGTACTCCATCACGAGCCACGGGTTGTCGTCGACCGAGATGACGTCGTAGAGCCGGACCACGGCGGGGTGGTTGAGCCGGGCCGCGGCGCGGGCCTCCCGCAGGGTGCGCGAGCGTGCCTCGGCGCGCTCGTGGTCGGCCAGCCACGTCGGCGGCACGATCTCCTTGACGGCGACCTCGCGGTGCAGCATCTCGTCGCGGGCCAGCCACACCCGACCCATGCCCCCGCGACCCACCAGGTCGAGCAGCCGGTACCGACCGGCGATCAGCACCTGCGCACGCTCCTCCTCAGCCGCTGTCCGGGCTACACCCTAACCAGCGGATCGGGAGTCACCTATCGGTAGTCCGACTTGGCTCAGCACGCGGCGTGGTCCACGCGCGCCAGCAGATTTCCCTCCGGGATGGCGATCCGGGCACGTCCACCTGCCAGTCGGGCCGTGGCGCGGCGGGCCTGTAGCGGGCCGTGCTCCCGACGGGCCGCGGTGTAGCTGGCGGCGGTGCGGGCCGCGATCGTGGTCCACCCGTACTGTTCGCCGACCATGGTGCGGGCCCGGCGCGCCACCCTCCGGGCGAAGATCTCGTCGTCGAGCAGTTGACCGACCGCGCCGGCGAGCGCGTCCGGGTCGCTGTGGGGGAACGTCACTCCGGTCACGCCGGACTCCACGATCTCGGCGAGGCCGCCGGTGCGGGCCACGGCGAGCGGCGCCCCGGCGGCTGCCGCCTCCAACGCCACCATGCCGAACGGCTCGTAGAGGCTGGGCACCACTGTCGCGTCGGTGGCGCCGAGCATCGCCGGCAGCTGGGTGGCATCGAGGAAGCCGGTGAACCGGACGGTCGAGGACAGCGCCAGCCGGCGGGCCTGGGCCTCCAACTCGGCGCGGTACGGGCCGTCGCCAGCGATCACCACGCGCAGCCCCGGGTGCCGCTCGCGCAGTCGGGGCACCGCGTGCACCAGGTGCTGGACGCCCTTCTCGTAGACCAGCCGCCCGGCGTACCCCACCAACGGGCCGTCCCCGGCGAACCGTGCCCGGGCCGACGCGACCGCGCGTGGACGGGCCCGCCAGGCCCGGCCGTCGACCCCGTTGGGCACCACGTCGACCTGGGTGGCCGGGATGTCGAACAGGGCCTTCACCTGCTCACGCATGTAGCCGGAGCAGACGATCACCCGGCTGGACTCGCTGCTGAGCCACTGCTCGACGCCGTGGATGGTGCGGTTCATCTCCTCCGGCAGCCAGCCCTGGTGCCGCCCCGCCTCGGTGGCGTGCATGGTGGTGACCAGGGGCAGGTCCAGGTGGTCGCGCAACGTCATCGCGGTGTGGGCGACGAGCCAGTCGTGGGCGTGGATGACGTCGTAGGCGCCGGCCTGGGTGGCGCGTAGGGCGGTGCGGGTGAGGGTGTGGTTGAAGGCCATGGTCCAGGCCAGCAGGGAGTCGGTGGCGAGGGGGAAGGTGACCGGGTCTTCGGGGGCGCGCAGGATGCGGACGCCGTCTGCGTACTCCTCCATGGGTGCGCCGACGGTGTGGCGGGTGACGACGGTGACCTCGTGGCCGGCGGCGGCGAGGGCGACGGAGAGGGCGTGCACGTGGCGGCCGAGGCCGCCGACGAGCACCGGCGGGTACTCCCAGGACAGCATCAGGATGCGCAGCTGCCGGGCGGGGTGGATGTCGATCACGTGGGCGTCGGGTGACATGCGGCCCCCTTTGAGTTGTCCCCGGGCGCGCGCCGACCGACACCGGATTGATGTCGCCGTCGCGTCTGGATCGGGGCCAATCCTGCCGGGACCGAGATAACCGGCGGCGACACCACCGTTGCGGTCGTGTAAAGCGCTACTGGCCCTTCCGGCGCACCCGCAGCAGCTCGGCCACCGACCACGCCTGGAATGGGCAGCCGGTCGCGGCGTGCGGCGCGAGGCCGTCGGCCGTCTCGCTTACCGAGCCTAATCCATATTCGGTCAGATGAGACTCAATCCCAACGAATGTGTCATCGACTGACATCTTCCCCCGGCGGGCGGCGTCGATGTACGGGCCGAGCAGCCACGGCCACACCGTGCCCTGGTGGTAGCCCCCGTCCCGCTCGGCCGGGCCACCCCGGTGCCGGCCCACGAACTCGGGCGAATCCTCCGCGAGGCTGCGCGGCCCGAGCGGGGTGAGCAACCCGTCCGCGACGCGGCGCAGCGTCGCCTCGTCCGGCTCCAGCGGCGCGAACGGCAGAGACCAGGCCAGCAACTGGTTGGGACGCAGCGCGTCGTCGTCGTGCAGGGCGGCCCCACCCAGGGGGTACGCCGGAGCGGGCGCGTCCAGCACGTCGTGCAGCCAGCCGGTCGGTGCCGGGAACCGCTCCCGGAACGAGGCGGTCGCCTGCCCGTGCCGTCGCCACAGCTCGTCCGCGTCCTGCCCGGCCAACTCGGTCAACTCCGCGAGCCCGGCCAGCCCGTTGATCCACAACGCGTTGACCTCGACCGGCTTGCCGGTACGCGGGGTGACCGGCACCCCGTACACGCGGGCATCCATCCAGGTCAGCGCGGTGCCGGCGGCACCCTGGCCGAGCAGCCCGTCGGCCGGGTCGACGGCGATCCCGTAGCGGGTGCCGGCCACGTGGGCGTCGATCACCGCACGCAGCGCGGGCAGCAACTCGTCGCCGAGATCGGTGTCACCGGTGACCGTGACGTGCCGGCTCACCGCGTGCAGGAACCACAAGGTGCCGTCGACGGTGTTGTACTCCACCCGGCCGGTGTCGGCCGTGTTGGCCAGCATCCCCTCGGACAGCGTCGCCGCGTACGACCGCAGCAGCGCCCGGCCCAGGTCGGCCCGACCGGTGCAGAGGAACAACCCCTCGTACGAGATCATCGTGTCCCGGGACCAGGCCCCGAACCAGGGGTAACCGGCGACCACGTCCACCGCCGCGTCGCCGGTGCGCACCACGAACGCGTCGGCGGCCAGCGCCAGGGTGGCCTCCACGTCGTCGGCCGGCTTCGCCGTCGCCACCACCTGCCGGTTGCGCCGCCGGGCCGTCGCCACGATCTCCTCCGCCGACGGTGGCTCCAGGTCGAGCGGATCGGCCCAGGCCCGCACCGACACCGTGTCGCCGGGGCGGTCCAACTCGCCGACGAAACGCCCCGCGTACCAGAGATCCTCGTCCGGGTGCAGGCCCCGGTTGGCCTCCTCGCGGTGGTGCACGCCCAGCCACCACTGCCCCTCCGGCGTCCAGCCCGGCCCGGCCAGCCGGTACGCGCCCTCGACCACCGCACCGCCGGCCACCGACTCGACCTGCGGGGTCGGGCCGTCGGCCCGCCGCTCGCCGTGCGCGTCGCGCCACGTGCAGGCGGCGGACAACTCCAGCCGGACGGGACCGCCGGCGACCAGCCGGTGCACCACCGCCACACAGGAGCGGCCGGGCAGCATGGCCACCTCCCGTTCGATCACCACCGACCCGATCCGCCACCGCCACCGGGGCAGGCCGTCGACCAGGTCGAAGCGTTCCAACAGCTCGAAGCCGCGCGGATCCACGTCGCCGGAGGACCACTCGTGCGCGCCGAGCCGGACCCGCGCACCGGACGGCAGGGTGACCGCCGGATCGAGACTCACCAGTCCCACCTGGCGAGACGCCGGGGTTTCGCCGGGAACCACCAGCAGACCGTGGTAGCGGCGGGTCCGCAGCCCGGCGACGGTGCCCATCGCGTAGCCGCCGAGACCGTCCGGAACCAGCCACTCCCGGCTGGCCGCGCTGGTCAGATCGCCGCAGACCTGCGGGCCGAAGTGAATGTCAATCAACTTTCCTCCACCGGCGGCGGGGTGTAACACGCCACGACGAGAATGGCCGCTGTGGTCAAGTACCGCGGCGACGTCAAAGATATGCACGTGATCACTGACCGATCGTCCTCCGACGCCTCGCCACCCGACGCCGAGCGGCTCCGGCTCGCCCAGGCGGACTCGGGGGAGCAGGACTGGCGCGCATGGGGTCCCTATCTGTCCGAACGGGCGTGGGGGACGGTACGGGAGGACTACAGCGAGCACGGTACGGCCTGGGACTACTTCCCACATGACCACGCGCGGTCCAGAGCTTACCGGTGGAACGAAGACGGGATGGCGGGCGTCTGCGACGAACGACAGACCTTCGCGTTCGCCCTCGCACTGTGGAACGGCAAGGACCCGATCCTCAAGGAACGGATGTTCGGCCTCGGCGGCGACACCGGCAACCACGGCGAGGACGCGAAAGAGTACTGGTGGTATCTCGACTCGACTCCAACGCACTCCTGGATGCGCTGGCGCTACCACTACCCGCAGGCCGCCTTCCCGTACGACGAACTCGTCGCGGTGAACGCGTTGCGCGGCCGCGACGACACCGAGTACGAGCTTGTCGACACCGGCATCTTCGACGACGACAGGTACTGGGCGGTGACCGTCGACTACGCCAAGGCGTCCCCGACCGACCTGTGCATGGTCGTCACCGTGGCCAACCGGGGCGACCGGGCGGCGACCCTGCACGTGCTGCCCACCCTGTGGTTCCGCAACACGTGGGCGTGGGGCCTGCCCGGTGGTGACCGCATCCCGAAACTGACCGGCCAGGGCACCCGGCTCGTCGGCGAGCACCGGGTGCTCGGCCAACTGCTGCTGGAGGGTGACGGCGGCCCGGTGCCGCTGCTCTGCGACAACGACACCAACGCCGAACGGCTCTGGGGTCTGCCCGGCCGCTCGCCGTACCCCAAGGACGGCATCAACGACCACGTCGTCAACGGCGCGGCCACCGTCAACCCCGCGCGGGAGGGCACCAAGGGCGCGCTGCACTACGTGCTGGACGTGCCGGCCGGTGGGCAACGCCAGATCCGGCTGCGGCTGACCCGCACCGCGTCGCCGCCGGCCGCCGCGCCGCCACCCCCGGCCGACCTCAGCGAGGGCTTCGAGGCCGTGGTGTGGGCGCGGCGGGCCGAGGCGAACCGCTTCTTCGCCGGTGTCATCCCATCGGCCGCCACCGCCGACGAGGCGCTGGTGGCCCGGCAGGCCATCGCCGGGCTGATGTGGGGCAAGCAGTTCTACCACTTCGACGTCAAACGCTGGCTCGAGGGCGACCCGGGTTCGACACCGCCGGCCGGTCGTCGACACGGGCGCAACAGCGCCTGGTGGCACATGACCAGTTTCGACGTCATCTCCATGCCCGACCCGTGGGAATATCCCTGGTACGCGGCCTGGGACCTGGCCTTCCACTGCGTCAGCATCGCCCGGGTCGACCCGGGCTTCGCCAAGGAACAACTGCTGCTCCTGCTGCGCGAGTGGTACCTGCATCCCAACGGACAGATTCCGGCGTACGAGTGGGCGTTCGGCGACGTGAACCCGCCGGTGCACGCGTGGGCGGCGCTGAAGGTGTTCGAGATCGACGGGGGTCGGGACTACGAGTTCCTGGGCCGGGTGATGCACAAGCTGCTGCTCAACTTCACCTGGTGGGTCAACCGCAAGGACACCGGCGGCAACAACGTCTTCGAGGGCGGTTTCCTCGGGCTGGACAACGTCGGGCCGTTCGACAGGTCGGCGGCGCTGCCGGTGGCCGGTGTGCTGGAGCAGTCCGACGGCACCGGCTGGATGGCCATGTACGCGCTCAACCTGCTGGACATGGCCATCGTGCTCGCCGAGCATGACCGGACCTGGGTGGACACCGCCACCAAGTTCTTCGAGCACTTCCTCTACATCGCCGCCGCCGCGTACGAACAGGGGTTGTGGGACGACGAGGACGCGTTCTTCTACGACGTGCTGCGCCTCGTCGACGGCACGAAGGTGCCGTTGAAGGTCCGTTCCGTCGTCGGCCTGCTGCCGTTGGCCGCGACCACCCGGCTCACCGCGAAGACCCTGCACCGCCTACCGGAGTTGGGCGCGCGGTTGCGCTGGTTCCTCACCAACCGCCCGGAGTACGCGCAGGTGATCGGCACCCGCCGGCTGGGCCCGGACGGCCGGCAGCAGCGACTGCTGTCCATGGTCGGTCAGGAGCAGGTGGTCCGACTGCTCGCCCGGATGCTCGACCCCGACGAGTTTCTGTCCGACTTCGGCCTGCGTACGCTGTCTCGTGCGCACCTGGACAAGCCGTTCTCGGTCACCCTCGGCGGCCAGGAGTTCTCCGTCGGCTACGAGCCGGCCGAGTCGACGAGCGGCCTGTTCGGCGGCAACTCCAACTGGCGTGGTCCAATCTGGATGCCGACGAACTTCCTGCTGGTCAGCGCGCTGCGCGACTACGCGGCGTTCTTCGGCGACGACCTCCAGGTGGAGTACCCGACCCGCTCCGGGGTGAAGCGCTCGCTCGACGAGATCGCCGACGACCTCTCCGCCCGGCTGATCTCGCTCTTCACCCAGGACGACTGGGGTCGACGGCCGATCTACGGTGCCGCCCAAATGTTCCAGACCCACCCGGACTGGCGGGACCTGATCTCCTTCCCCGAGTACTTCCACGGTGACAACGGGGCCGGCCTGGGAGCCTGGCACCAGACCGGCTGGACAGCCCTGGTAGCCGACCTGATCCTCACCCTCCGCCGCTGACCACCATCCCCACGTCCGCCCGGCCCGCAAGATCTGCTCGCGCCGCGCACTCCCTTGGGGTGCGATCGGGGGAGAAATGTACCTAATGCCATAACTTGTCCTGTTTTTCATCGTTCAGTCGTTGACGGGTATCGACCGCCGAGCACGCCCGTCAGTCGATCTGAACGGGGGAAATTGGTGAGCTCTGTCCTGCGAAGAATCACTACCGCATCCACAGCGATGCTTGTCGTCGGCCTGGCGACCCTGGGGCTGGGGACGCCGGCCTGGGCGGCGCCGGGTGACGCGAGCGCGCGAGGCGTGGTCGTCGACCTGTCCGCGGTGGTGCTCGGCACGCCGGTGATCAGCGCCGACGCGACAGTAGGCACGGCCGCCGCCCCGCCCGCCGGTGGCACCGACACCGACAACCAGGCCATCTCGCTGCCCGGGTCGATCGGCGTGACCGCCAGCGGCAACGTCGAGGTGACCGCCACCCGGGCGGTGGCCTCCTCGTCGGCGTCCGCCCGCGTCACCGACTTCAACCTGGCCGCGCTCGGCGTCGAGGTGCTGGGCCTGACCGAGGCCACCGCTACCGCGACCTGCCCGCAGGTCGGTGCGACAGGCGCCGGCACCACGCTTGTCGGGCTGGAGCTCTTCGGCTCGGCGGTGACGCCGGAGCCGAACGGCCCTCCGGTCGTGGCAAGCGTGCCCGTGGTGGTGCCGGGGCTGGTGGGTGCGATCCTGAGCGCCTCGTTGACCCGGGTCGAGACGACGACCGCCGACGGTGCCGCCGCGGTCGCCGTGCGGGCCGCCCTCACCCTGTCGGGCCTGCTTCTCGGCGAACAGACGACCATCCCGATCGGGACCGTGATCGTGGCCGAGGCCACCTGCGCGCGTCCGCCGGCGGCGCCCACCGCCGCGACGATCACTCCGGACGAGGGCCCGCAGGCGGGCGGCCAGACCGTGACGATCACCGGTACGGGCTTCGTCCAGGGTGGCACCACCGTCACCATCGACGGCGTGCCGGCGACCGGCGTCACGGTCGCGCCGAACGGCACCTCCCTCACGGCGGTCACCCCGGCCGGCGCGATCGGCCCGGCATCGGTGGTGATCAGCACGGTGAACGGCACGGCACCGCCGCTGGGCTACACGTACCTGGCCGGTGGGGGTGTGGTCACCGGTCTCTCGCCCACCTCCGGGCCGACCATCGGTGGCACGACGGTGACGATCACCGGGACCGGCCTCACCGGCGCGACCGCCGTGACCTTCGGTGGCACACCGGGCACCAACCTCGTCGTCGGCCTGGGCGGCACGTCGCTGACCGTGGTCACACCGCCGGGGCCGGCCGGCCCGGTGGACGTCACAGTGCTCCTCCCGGGTGGGAACGCGGACGCGCCGGACGGCTTCACCTACGTGGCCGTCGCGCCGACCGCCGGGGCGATAGCGCCGAACCAGGGGCCGCAGGCGGGCGGCCAGACCGTGACGATCACCGGTACGGGCTTCGTCCCGGGGAGCACGACTGTCACGTTCGACGGTGCTCCGGCCACCGACGTCACTGTCGACCCGCAGGGCACGTCGTTGACGGCGGTCACGCCGCCCGGCGCCGTCGGCCCGGCGGTCGTGGTGGTGAGCACCGGCGGTGGTGCGTCCGCGCCGCTGGACTACTCGTACCTGGCCGCCGGCGGTAACCACACCGTGACGGGGCTGACCCCGACGACCGGGCCGACCGCGGGTGGCACCACGGTGACGATCACCGGGACCGGCCTCACCGGCGCAACGGGCGTGACCTTCGACGGGGTGCCCGGCACCGGGTTCACCGTCAACCCGGCCGGCACCACGATCACCGTGGTCACCCCGCCCGGCCTGCCCGGCCCGGTGGACGTGACAGTGCAGGTGCCCGGTGACGACGTCGTCAGGGCGGACGGCTTCACGTACCGGATCGCCCCACCGGTCGTCGACGCGCTGAGCCCGGCCGAGGGGCCGGCAGCCGGCGGTAGCACCGTGACGGTCCGTGGTTCCGGCTTCGTTCCCGGTCGGACCGTGGTCACCGTCTGCGGTCAGACCATCCCGGCGAGCGGGGTCACCGTGGCGTCGGGCGGGCGTTCGTTGACCTTCCGTACGCCGGCCTGCGCGGCCGGGAACACCACGGTCACGGTACGCACCGATGGTGGGGTCTCCAGTGGGCTCGTCTTCCGCTACCTGCCGCGGAGCCTGCCGGTGACCGGTGACGCGATCGCCGTACCGTTGGCGGTCGGCGCGCTGTTGGCTCTTGCCGGCATGGTCCTCGTGCTGGTGACCCGGCGCGGGCGGCCCGCCGACCGGATCGGCTGACCGGCGGTCCCGGTCGGGGCCCAGTTCGGGCCCCGACCGGGACGCGCAGCGCGAAGAGGCCGACCACCAGGTGTGCCGGCGGCGCGAGAGCGTGTGGATCGACGCGAATGTGTGTCTCGTTCACTATCGTGGACGTCCATGGGGGAGCCGATCGAGCCAGTAGGTGAGGTCCTTGTCCTCGGGCAGTCCCGGGCCTGGCCCACCATCGCGATTCCGGGTGCTTTCGTGGGCACCCTGGTCCTGGTCGGGGTGCTGTTCGATCGGGTCAGTTGGGCCGGGTTGTTGCTCGGCACCGCCTCGATCGTCCTCGCGTTCACCCGTTGGCGGAACGCCGTCCTCGCGGACGACATCGGGCTGCTGGTGCGCGGGCGCGCCGGCCTGCGGCGCTCGTACGCCTGGGCTGACATCGAGCGCATGGGCTGGGTGGACGCGGGGATGTGGAGGGGCATGTGGGGGAGCACGCTGACGGTCTATCCCCGAGGCGGTCCGTACGACGTGCCGGGGCCCAACTCGTCGGTCAACGTGGGAGGCATCTGGCGACCGGCGCACCGGCACCTCGCCGACCCGATGCCCGCGCTGCTCGAGACCCATGGCATCAAGACGCTGTCCGACGACTGAGGCTCTGGTCTCGCCCGGGTCAGCCGGTGAAGGGCTCGGGGCCGAGCCGGCCCCAGGCCACGAAGGCGGCCAGGGCGAGATAGGCAAGGTTCAGCACGACGAACCTCGCCTCGTCGTGCCGCAGGTGGGTGATGATCGCGCCGACCATCAGCAGGACCCAGCAGGCGGCGGTCACCGCCACCAGCACCGGTGCGATGTCGAGCACGGCGGGCAGGATCAGGCCGACCGCGGCCAGGAGTTCGAGGACCCCGAGGGTCTTGACGAAGCCTACGCTGGCATCGTCGGTCCACCCACCGCCGTTGGCGGCGGCCAACTTCTCCTTGGGTACGAATGTCTTGGTGCTGCCGGCGGTCAGGGCGACTGCGGCCAGCAGTCCGGCCGCGATCCACAGAGCCAGGTTCATGAGGTTCCTCCGTCCGTTGCGGGTCGAACAGGAGACACCACCGGCCGACGCGCTGTGACAGGTCGGCGGGTGATCCGGCACACAGACGCCAGGTGTCACAGGGGGCGGGGGACCGGTGTCTGGTGGGCGACGCGGTCGAGAACGAGAAGACTGGAGCTGAGCACAGTGCTGAGTGGGCATGGCACCGCCGTCGACGCGTTCGTCACCTACCGAAACCTGCTCTTCACCGTCGCCTACGAGTTGCTCGGCTCGGCCGCTGACGCCGAGGACGTACTCCAGGAGACCTGGCTGCGGTGGGCGGACGCGGATCTCGCGACGGTGCGGGATCCGCGGGCGTACCTGGTCCGGATCACCACCCGCCAGGCGCTCAACCGGCTGCGCGCGGTCGGCCGGCGCAGGGAGTCCTACGTGGGCTCCTGGTTGCCCGAGCCGCTGCTGACCGCACCGGACGTCGCCGACGACGTGGAGTTCGCCGAGAGCGTCTCGATGGCGATGCTGCTGGTGCTGGAGACGCTCGCGCCGACCGAGCGGGCGGTGTTCGTGCTGCGCGAGGTCTTCGCGCTGGACTACGACGAGATCGCCGGAGCCGTGGACAAGAGTCCGGCGGCGGTCCGCCAGATCGCGCACCGGGCACGAGCGCATGTCGCCGCGCGCCGACCCCGCGGGGCGATCTCCCCGGCCGACTCCCGACGTGCGCTCGACGCGTTCCGGCGGGCCGTCGAGACGGGCGACGTGCAGGGGTTGCTCGACGTCCTCGCACCGGACGTGGTGTTCCTCGGCGATGGCGGCGGAATCAGACAGGCGGTGCTGCGGCCCGTCGCGGGGGCCGACCGGGTGGCCCGCCTGCTGGCCAGCACACCGGCCAGGGCCGCGGCCATGTCGCTGCGACCGGCCCAGGTCAACGGGCACCCGGCGCTGCTCTTCCATCTCGACGGCGGGATCGACACGGTCATCGCGCTGCGCTTCGACGAGGGCCTGATCACCGCGATCTACGCCGTGCGTAACCCCGAGAAGTTGTCGCACATGCGGCGCGAGGCCGGCCTGCGTCGTTGAGCCGGCAGCGTCGAAGGGGGCAACATGCCTGGCCGGCGGGCATCGCTGCCCCGCAGGGGCACTACAGCGGCATCGATGCCCCGCGGTGGCACTACAGCGGCATCGCTGCCCCGCGGGGCACTACAGCGGAGGGGTGGGTGTCTCCGGTGGGCGCTGCCGTGAGCGGCGCGAGTCCGCGACCGCCACGCCGAGCAACACCACGGCGGTGACGGCCCCCGCGCTCAGCGGATCGAGTCGCAGCGTCACCGGCACCAGCAGGCCGAGGGCCAGCAGGCCAGCGATCCGGGATCGGGACACCCGGGCGAACACCTGGTATTCGAGCGTCGCCCGACCGACGAGGAAGAGCACCGGGCCGCCGAGGATGGCGATCAGCCACGCCGCCGGGAGATGCCCGCGGGGTTCGGTGATGAACAGTTCGAGGCCGACGCCGGTCAGGACGATTCCCGCGATCATGATGAGGTGGGCGGATGCCATGTCGGTGGTGAGCCGCGCGGCGTTGCGGGAGCGGCCGATGGCGGCGTCGAGCAGCCCTCCCGCGACGTGGAAGTAGATCCGCCAGAGCAGGACGGTGGTCGCCAGTGCCAGGACGAAGCCGGCCGTCTGGTCGGCGTGGAATTCGCTGCCGCTGAACGCCAGCCCGATGACGAAGATCGCCTCACCGATCGCGATGAGGAGGAACTGCTGGTATCGCTCGGCCAGGTGCCCGGCCGCGATTGCCTGGCCGCCGATCCGTTGCGCGCCGACGCGGGGGGTCGGCCAGCCGAGGAAGAGCCCGGTGTAGTCGATCAGCACGGCGGCGGTCCACAGTGGCCCACGGATCGTACCCTCGGCGGCCAGGCCACCGATGACCCAGAGCGGTGCGCTCAGACCGAACCAGAACAGGACCCGGAAGGTCTGCCGGGGATCGGGCCGGCCGTGCCCGGCGAGGTGGAAGTAGACCACCCGGCCGATCTGGAGGCTCACATAGGTGATGGCGAACAGGGAGGCACGCGCGCCGAAGCCGTCGGGCACCGCGACCGCCATCGTCATGGCGCCGACCGCCGTCAGCACGATGACGGTCTGGACGATCGACGCCTCCGGGTCCAGCCAACTTGTCGACCAGACCGTCAACGACCAGACCGCCCACAGTGCCAGGAACAGCAGCAGGGCCTGACCGAGGCCCGCGTACACGCCCCGCTGACCGTCGGTGAAGTCGCTGATCACCCGCGCCGAGATCCGGGTGAGGGCGAAGACGAAGACCAGGTCGAGGAAGAGTTCCAGAAACGTCGCCCGCTGCCGACTGGTCTCGCCACGCACCAGCCGTACGCCGCGCGGCTCGCTCATCCGTGCGCCACGGGTCGGTGCCGTCGAGCGACCACGTGCCCTCCCGTCGTGGTGATCCCCTCACCCAACGAGCGACGGTCCGCTCTGGCACCTGGGGGCGAGGGACCTGGTCCGCTGGCCTTACGGGTGTAAGCTTACGCGGTGACCACACCGAGAACGCGGGCTCGCAACAAGCGCGGCGAAGGCGCGCAGCTGCGCGAGGAGATCGTCAGCGCCGCCGGCAAGCTGCTCGACGGTGGTGATCCGCAGAGCGTGACGCTGCGGGCGGTGGCCCGGGAGGCCGGCATCTCGGCACCGTCGATCTACGCGCACTTCCCCGACCTGGACTCGATCCTGCTCGTGGTCTCCCAGCGCGCGTTCGCCGCCCTGGAGCAGGAGCTGACCCGGCCGGACGACGCGGATCCCGCCGCGCGTCTACGGGCGATCAGCGCGGCCTACCTGGCCTTCGCCGAGCGGCAGCCCCACCGGTACGCCCTGATGTTCGGGGCGGTCTGGGACGCCAGCCAGGCCCGCGATCGTGCCCCGGCGCTGGCGGACGACCTCGCCGTGCTCGGCATGGGAGCCTTCGACGTCTTCCACCGCACGCTCACCGAGTGCGTCGCGAAGGGACTCTCGACAAGTGCGGATCCCTTCGCCGACGCGACGGCCCTCTGGGTCGGTCTGCACGGGTACGCGCAGCTCCAGGTGGCGACGCCGCTGTTCCCCTGGCCGCCGCACCTGTGGGATTCCCTCGTCGACCGGTTGGCGTTGCTGGCCTGAGTCGGCCCGCACAGTCGCCAATCCGTCACCAGGCGACTACGACAGGTGTCCGCCCTTACGCTCGACTGCGTGCCCGGACCTGCCGAGAAGGCCACCGAACAGGACCGGCGTGACCTCATCGTCACGGTCGCGCGAGAGCTGGCCGAGGCGGAGGGCTGGGCGGGGGTGAGCACCCGACGGCTCGCCGAGCGGGCCGAGATCGACGTCGGTGACCTCTACCGGCACTTCGCAGATCTTGAGGCACTCCTCGCCGCCGTCGCCGTCTGCGCCTTCGCCGACCTGGCCGCCGATCTGGCGGAGGCGCACGCGGAGGCCGCCGGCAGCCCCGAAGGGGCCTGGCCGGCGGTCGCGAGTGCGTACCTCGACTTCGCGTACACCAATCCGGAGGTCTATGACGCGATGCTCGCGCTGACCCCCGACCTGGCCCTCGGCGTCGATGGTGTGCCGGCCGCGCCGCGGGCGGTCTTCGCCGAGTTGCGCGCGGCCCTGACCCCGTTGGCCGAGGGCCGCGACCCGGACACCCTCGCCGAGGTGGGTTGGAGCCTGCTGCACGGCGTGGTGATGCTCACCCGGGGCGGTCGGCTCCGACCCGAGGGGCAGGAGGAGCGGGAGGCGTTGATCGCCCAACGGCTGCTGCGCTGGCCGTGACGAGCGGCGTGGTCAGTTGAGGGGCTCGCGGTCGTGGGGCCCCTTGTCGACGAACCGGAACGTGGTGCCCAGCGGCCTGTTGCCCAACTCCTTGAGGATCAGACCGTTGCCGGCGAGGTGCTGAAGGAACCGGTTCTCACTGCGGATCGCGTACGTGCCGTTGCCCTGGGCGAGGATGGTGAACCGCTGGATCGGGTCGTCCACGTCGCAGATGGCGGCGTCGATGGTCAGCTCGGGCTCGATGTCCAGCGCGTTCACCGCCCAGCAGGACGGGTCGTCGTTGGCCGGGTGGTCGTCCTTCGTGCCGAAAGCCTTGATCACGTACCTGTCGTCCCCGATCGGCACCGGAACGAACAGGACGCGTCCGCCGGTGTCGCCGCCCTCCTCGAGTCGACCGCTGAGCTCCAGTGCGTTGCCGGACCCCTGCACCCGCAGCATCGTGATCTCGCGCTTGCCGGACAGCAGGGGATCTGTCGCGACCGTGGGTGACGGCTTCCCCGCCGGGGGCGTCGGCGTGCCCGCCACGGCGCCCGACGGTGTCGGCGTGCCCGCCCCGGTGGTCGGCGCCTTGTCGGCGTCGGCCCCGCAGGCCACCAGCGCACCGGTGCACGCCAGCAGCGCCGCGCTGGCAACCCACTTCATCGTGATCACGTCGTGCTCCTCATGACCTGTCCCGAACCTCGCGGCCGCCAAGAATCCATTCCGCACTCCAGACGAACGCCGGGCCGAGACGGTTCACGGAAAAGTCCGGAACCCAGCGTCGATCTCCCGCCTATCCTGTCCCTTCGACTGGGCGGCGACAGCACGGGGAGGGGACGGTATGACGGACGGCGAGGCGGCGCGACGGCAGGCGCAGGCGTTGATCTTCGATGCGGACGACACGTTGTGGGAGAACAACGTCGTCTTCGAGCAGGTGATCAACGATTTTCTGGAGTGGCTCGACCACCCCACACTGGACCGCACGGAGATCCGGCTGATCCTCGACGACATCGAGCGGGCCAACACGGTGGCCCACGGCTACGGCAGCAAGGTCTTCCTGCGCAGTCTGGCGGAGTGCCTGGAACGGCTGCGCGAACGGCCGGCCACCGACTCCGAGCGGCAGGAGATCGAACGCCTGGCGGTCGCCCTGGTCGAGCATCAGGTGGAGCTGATGCCCGGGGTGGCCGACGCGCTCGACGAGCTGGCCGGCCGGCACGAGTTGCTGCTGCTCACCAAGGGCGACCAGGCGGACCAGCAGCGCAAACTGGACGCCTGCGGGCTGCTGCACCACTTCCGGGCCGCGCACATCGTCGCCGAGAAGGACGTCGAGACGTACCGGTGGTTGATCCGGGAACACCGCCTCGACCCGTCGCGCGCCTGGATGATCGGCAACTCCCCGAAGTCGGACATCCTGCCGGCACGCGCGGCCGGGCTGAACGCGGTCTTCATCCCGAACGAGAACACGTGGGTCCTGGAGAACGACGAACTGGACCCCACCGACGGCGGTGTGTTGCGCCTCGCCGCGTTCCGCGACCTGCTGCGGCACTTCTGAGCGTACCGACAGCGAACAGCGTCCGCGATCATGGTCGCGTTACGCCGACTTGCCTGATTTTTACCCTGAGGTCAGTCGCGCCGTCGCTCGCCCCGCGCGGCTTGTCCGCCCGGTTCGGACCGGCCTAGCCTGGGCCGGCGCTCGCGGCTCGGCGGGGTACGTGCCGTAAGCGCCGGCGTTCGGCGGTTGGCACCGTGGAGCTGAGTGCCGGAGCTGTCCGCTCCCATCATCCGGACGGCCGAGGGTCAGGGCAGGGTAGTTGCGGACCCGGCCCTGACCCGGCCACGGATCGACCGGACCCGGTGAGCGGGGCAGACCGTACGTCGGTTCGACTGTCAGGATGACCGGATGAAGCGCAGATCCCTCCTGCTCGGCACCGCCGCTGGTCTGGCGGCGCCGACCCTGCTCGCGTCGACGGCTCCCGCGCTCGGCGCGACCCGGCCGCCGCCGCCCGGGGGCACCACCCCACCGGTGCGCCGCAGCCCCCGGCCGACCACGCCGCGCCCCAACCTGGCCGCCCGGTTGACCACCCTGCCGCCGCAGACCCAACAGGTGATCGTGGTCGGCGCGACCAGCTACACCACCACCTACGCCACCCTTGAGGCGTACGCGCGGATCCGGGGTCGCTGGCGGCCGGCCTCGGCGGCGTTGCCCGCCCGCATCGGCTCCAAGGGGTTCACCGACAACCACGTGGAGGGCGTGCCGACCACCCCCACCGGGGTCTACTCGATCGGCCCCACCATGTACGGCATCGCCGCCAACCCGGGTGTGCGATACCCCTACCACCGGTTGGTCAGCGGTGACTGGTGGAACGAGAACCCGTCGTCCCCGCGCTACAACACCTTCCAGCAGAGCGCGACCGACCCGGGTGGGGCCAGCGAGGCGCTGTGGCAGGAGATCCCGTCGTACACGCACTTCGCGGTGATCACCTACAACATGCCACCGAACGTGCCGACCCCGATCCCCAACGCGGGCAGCGGCATCTTCCTGCACGAGTTCCGGCTCAGCGCCGGCAACGCCACGGCCGGCTGCGTCTCGCTCGCCCACGACCACCTGGTCGGCGTGCTCAACTGGCTGGACCCGGCCCTCTCGCCGCGCATCGTGCTCAGCCCGTACGCCCAGCTCGACCGGTACTGATCAGGGGTCTGCCCTCAGGAGGCCCCGCCGCGGACGATCGACACCGCCACCCGGCAGAACTCGTCCATGTCCGGGTTGAACCCGGCCGCGATGTCGGGATGCAACCCAGAGCGGGTCTCCTCCAACAGCCGCTGGCAGACCTGCTCGACCGGTTCGCCACCGTAGTGGGCGCGGACCCGGTCGGTGGCAGCCTGAAGCGCCGAGGTCAGTTGCTCCTCCAGCGGGCCGCGCAGCTTCTGCTGCACAGGGTCGAGCCCGCGTGGGTCGAGCGTGACATGTGGCTCCGACATCGGTGCTCCCTTCGTCGGCGTCCGCGATACCCCACCGCGGCCGTCGGTCAAACCCCGTCCGGTACGGCGGCGACCCGTACCTGGTAAGAAAATTCCTCCGCCGGCTCCTCGTGGTACGACAGGCGGCGGATCTGCCGGTCGTCGTCGTAGAGGGCGACGTCCACCAGCACCCCGAGGTGGCTGAGGCCGATCGACGTCACCCGCCTCTTGTCCTGCAACACGGCGCAGACGCCGCCGAGCAGGGTGCTGGCGTCGGCCGTCCGGTGCCCGGGCGGGCACCGCAGGACCAGATCCACCTCGATCGGCCCGCGCAACGGCGTCCAGCCGGTGTGCTGAGCCGCCGTGAGAGCGGACTGGAGCAGGGCGCGGACCCTCGTCGCCTGCCGGTGCCCGGCCGCGAAGATGGACAACGCTTCGGTCTTGACCGGTGGCAGGCCGCTCACCTCGAACGTCAGGGCGAGAGCGCGGGTGTCCTGCACGACGGCACCTCCTCGTTGGGACGATCCTGCCGAACCGGGGGAGCGGCGGTGGGACGTTCCCGCGATTACCAACCGATCGGGCAGGCATGGGGTCGGCCGGAGGCGTGTCGACGGCGGCGGCGAGCGCGCTGGCTGCGGCGTTACGAAAACGCTAGTCGATGCCGCCCGCGCCCGGTAGTCGGCCGGTCATCCGATGGGGCGCGGCGGAAAGGCGCAGAACTCGTTGCCCTCCGGGTCGGCCAGCACCCACCAGCGGGCCTGTGCGTGGGGCTCGCGCAGCAGTGTCGCGCCCGCGTCGACAAGCGCCGTGGGCTCCGGGTCGGCCAGGTCGACGTCCCAGTGCAGCCGGTTCTTGACCGTCTTGGGCTCGGGCACCCCGACGAAGACCCAGTAGTCCCAGGGGAACCCGGTCGCGCCGGTGATCCACGCGTGGTTCGGCTCGTCCTCGACGGTGCCGCCGACCACACCGGCCCACCAGGTCGCCTGCGCGACCGGGTCGGCCGAGTCGACGACCAGCTCGAACGGGCCCGGCGCGGTGCCCTCGCGAGCCGGGAAGGCGCAGAACTCGTTGCCCTCCGGGTCGACGAGCACCCACCAGGTGGCCTCGCCGGCCGGCTCGCGAACCAGCCGTGCGCCGGCCGCGAGCAACGCCGCCGGGTCCGCGTCGGCCAACCGCAGATCCAGGTGTACGCGGGTCTTGCCCAGCCGTGGTTCGGGAACTTTGTTCACCCAGATCGACTCGGCGTCCGAGCGTGCCGAGCGGGGGTCCACCCGGGTGTCGTCCTCGCCGGCGTCGGCCACGTCACCGTCGAGCAGCCGGGCCCAGAACCCGCCCAGGGTGACTGCGTCGGTGGCGTCCAGACAGAGATCCTTGAAGCGCGCGATCGTCATCCCAGCATTCTTGGCCCGCACCGGCGCTGGGTCAGGTGGATTTTGGACAGCTCCCGTCCGGACAGGACGGCAACTGTCCAAAATCCCAGGCCCGGGTGACCGAGCCTACGTTCAGTGCTGCTTGGCGTACGCGACGAACGCCTTCCAGGCCGTCGGGTGGACGTGCAGGGTGCCGCCGTCGCGGTCCTTGGTGTCGCGCACCAGCACCACGCTCGGCAGGTTGTCGGCGACCTCCACGCAGGACCCGCCGTTGCCGCCGGACCTGGTCGACGTGCGCCACTGTGGGGTCAGCATGTCCATGACTTCGCCACTTCCTTGATCAGCTCGGTTGACTGCCGGCGGGGGAGCGCCTCGTTTCGCACGATCTCCCACGTCTTCGCCAGCTTAGCGACCTCGGTCGGCGCATCGACGAACTGCGCGGTGAGTTGGTTGTCGGCGTGAGCCACCCGCTCACCGTCGGGCATCTCGGCGATGATGAACTGCCCGGCCAGCCCCAGATACATCCCCGCATCTACCGGCACGATGTGCACCTGGATGTGCTCCGCCGTCGCCAACTGCACCAGGTGCTCGCACTGCTCGACCATGAGCCCCGGCTGGTCGAGCACCGGCCGGCGCAGCACCGCCTCGTCCAGGACGGCGATGAGCTGCGGCGGGCGTGACCGTTGCAGGATCGCCTGCCGCTCCAGCCGGGAGGCGACGATCCGGTCCACGTCCTCGGCGTCGAACCGGCCACCGGCCAGCGTGGCCCGCGCGTACCGCTCGGTCTGGAGCAGACCCGGCACGTACGCCAACTCGAACCAGCGCAGCGTGGTCGCCTCCCGCTCGAACTCGATCCACTCGCGCAGCCAGGCCGGCTCGGCGTCGAGCCGGGCCAACCTCTCCAGCATCCGTTGGAAGCGTTCGGCGGTCGGGTGGTGGGCGTCGATGGCCCGCATGTACTCCTTCGTGGGCGCTCGTCCGCCGGTCTCCACCGAGCTGACGTGCGAGCCGGAATAGCCGATGCCCCTGCCGAAGTCGTCCTGACTGAGCCCGAGCCCCGTGCGGAACAGGCGCAGCTCCTCCAACACGTAATCGGTGACGTTGCCCATCGAATCCCCAATCCCTGCCCAACCTGAACCGGCGTGTCCTTCGTGGCTGCTCGACCGGGCCCTTGACCTGCACGGATGCCGCGAGCACGTATCGACCGTAGTCGGGTCATCGCAAACTGTCACCAGTGGCGGGCTCGCTGGTGGCCGGGGATGGCGGCGGCGGGCTCTGCCCGGGCCGCTCCCGTCACCCCCTTGCGGGAGCGGCCCCTTCCCGCCGCCGAGGAGGTCGATGTGCTGAGCCCGACAGATCACCACCACATCGCGGGGTGGCGGTGATGGTGGTCCGGCCGCCCGTCCCGCACGTCGCCATGCGTCCGCTGTGGCGGTGCCGTAGCTGCGGCAGCGAATGGCCCTGTCAGCCGGCGAAGCTCACCCTGCTGTCGGAGTACCGGACCAACAGGATCGCGCTGCTCATCTACCTCGGCACTCTCATGAGCGAGGCGACGGCCCAGCTCACCCAACTCCACCCGGACCACCCGCCGGCCCGGATGACCGAGCGCTTCCTCTCCTGGGCGAGAGCCCGGGGCTGACGTCGCTCTGGGCTGGCCGTGGGTCATCCCGGGAAGTTGCCGCCGGACCTGGTCGACTTCCGCCATTGAGAGGTCAGCATGTCCATGACGTCGCCACTTCCTTGATCAGCTCGGTCGGCTGCCGGCGGGCGCAGGACCTCTTCGGGTAGATCTTGGACATTTTCCGTTTTGCCCGAACGGAAAATGTCCAAGATCTCCGTTTTCGAGGTTGATCGTCTTTGGTCAGCACTGCTCACCCAGCTCCACCCGCTGCCCAGGATGGCTGAGCGGGTTCTCTCCCGGCCGAGAGCCCGGGGCTGATGCTCGGCCCGCCGTCGGTCATCCCGGGAAATGGATCAGCGGCACCCCGTCGGTGTAGCCGGGGCCCTCACTTGTCAGCACCGCGGAGTCATGGGTCAGGCGTGGCACCCGCGAGCGCGGCCAGGACCATGGCGATCTCCGCGACCACCACTGCCGGTGCCGTGCTGTAGTCGGTGGCCCAGGCGAAGCCGACGGTGATCGGCGTGACGACGATGCCGGCCGCCGGCACGAGGACGTATCCCGGCGCTTGATCGACTCGGCTTTCTGAAGGCGCGGTTTCCCTGGCGCGGTGACAGCGCGACTTTCAGGAAGCCGAGTCGATCACGATCGGGGCATCGACGTGCGGCGTCGCACGTCCTGCACCTCGGCCTGCCTGGCGTGGGTGACGGCGGCGGCGCACGGCGCAGACCTCGGTTGTGACAGCCAGGTTTCGCGACTTCGCGGGTGGGGCAGAGTAGCCGCACAGAGCATCCGGACCGTGGCGTTTTCGCAGCTCGTCGGCTCGGAGATGACTCGCCGTGCGCCGGGGCACGGATGCCCTCCCCGGTTTTCCGCCGAAGAGAGGGGGAGGGCGATGACGGACCCCGAAACGGCACGACACCGACGCCGACCGATTGTGCGGCTGGGCGCGGCGGCCGCCGCGTTGGCGCTTGTCGCACCGCTCGCCGCGTGCGGCGCGGGCGACGATGGCGGCCCACCGACGATCAACCTGTACTACCCGCCCGAGCAGAACCTCAAGAAGGTCGTCGACGACTGCAACGCGCAGGCCCAGGGGCGGTACGAGATCGCCTACCAGGTGCTGCCCCGGCAGGCCGACGACCAGCGGGTGCAGATGGTGCGCCGGCTGGCCGCCGAGGACAGCGGAATGGACCTGCTGGGGCTGGACGTGACCTGGACCCAGGAGTTCGCCAGCGCCGACTGGATCCGCGAGTGGACCGGCCAGGACAAGGCCGAGGTCGAGCAGGGCACCCTCGCCGGGCCGCTGGACACCGCCCGCTATCAGGGCAAGTTGTACGCCGCACCGAAGAACACGAACGTCCAACTGCTCTGGTACCGCAAGGATCTGGTGCCGCAGCCGCCGACCACCTGGGACCAGATGATCAGCGCGGCCCAGCAACTCAAGGACCAGGGCAAGCCGTACCAGGTGCTCACCATGGGCGCCCAGTACGAGGGTCTGGTCGTCCTCTACAACACCCTGGCCGAGAGCGCCGGCGGAAAGATCCTCAACGACGACGGCACGAAGGCCGTGATGGACGACGGCACGGTCCGGGCGCTGGAGCAACTGAAGAAGTTCGCCACGTCGGGCGTGACCTCGCCGTCGTTCAGCAACGCCACCGAGGACCCGGTCCGGCTGGAGTTCCAGTCCGGCTCGGGCGCGTTCCAGGTGAACTGGCCGTTCGTCTACCCGGCCCTGCAGGAAGCCAACCCGGAGCTGGCCAAGCAGGTCGGCTGGGCCCGGATCCCCGGCATCGACGAGGGCACCCCGAGCAAGGTCACCATCGGCGGGGTCAACCTCGCGATCAGCTCCTACTCCAAGCACCCGGAGCTGTCCTTCGAGGCGGCCCGGTGCATCCGCAGCGCCGAACACCAGAAGTTCTCCGCCATCAACGACGGCGTGCCACCCACCATCGAGGCGGTCTTCGAGGACCCGGAGATGACCGAGGCGTACCCGATGAAGGACACCATCCTGGAAGAGCTGAAGGAGCCGGTGACCCGTCCCCTGACGCCGGCGTACCAGAGCATCTCCACCGTGATGTCGGCGATCCTGTCGCCGCCGGCGGCGATCCGTCCCCAGCAGACCGCCGACGAGCTGCGCGGCGCCATCGCCGACGCCCTCCAGTCGAAGGGGGTGCTGCCGTGAGCGCGAGGAGTGAGCCGGTTTTGCGAGCCCCGCAGCCGCGAGAAGAGGTGACACCGTGACTCGGCCCGCCACCACCGAGACCCCGGAGAAGACCGACGACCAGCGCGCCGCCGTGCCCACCCAACGTGGTGGTCGCCGTAAGCCGCCACTGAGCGCGAACAAGAAATCCGAACGCAGGTTGGGCTGGCTGCTCTGCGCACCCGCCGCGCTGGTCATGATCCTGGTGACCGCGTACCCGATCATCTATTCGGTCTGGTTGTCGTTGCAGCGCTACGACCTGCGCTTTCCCGACCAGCGCGAGTTCATCGGGCTGGACAACTACGTCACCGTGCTCAGCAACGAGTTCTGGTGGACCGCGTTCGGGGTCACCGCGCTGATCACGGTGGTCACCGTGGCCGTCGAGTTGGTGCTCGGCATGGGCCTGGCGATCATCATGCACCGCACGCTTGTCGGGCGGGGCATCGTGCGCACCTCGGCGCTCATCCCGTACGGGATCGTCACCGTGGTCGCGGCGTTCTCCTGGCGGTACGCCTGGACGCCCGGCACCGGCTACCTGGCCGATCTGTTCAGTGACGGCGCGCCCCTCACCGAGCGGGCCAGCTCACTGGCGATCATCATGCTCGCGGAGATCTGGAAGACCACGCCGTTCATGGCGCTGCTGCTGATGGCCGGGCTGGCGCTGGTGCCGGAGGACCTGCTCAAGGCGGCCTCCACCGACGGTGCCACCGCCTGGCAGAAGTTCACCAAGGTGATGCTGCCGGTGATGAAGCCGGCGATCCTGGTCGCCCTGCTGTTCCGCACCCTGGACGCGTTCCGCGTCTTCGACAACATCTTCGTGCTGACCGCCGGTGGCAACGAGACGTCGTCGGTGTCGATGCTCGCCTACAACAACCTGATCCGGGGCCTCAACCTCGGCATCGGCTCGACGATGTCGGTGCTGATCTTCATCACGGTGGCGATCATCGCGTTCATCTTCGTGAAGCTGTTCGGCACCGCTGCCCCCGGCAGCGACGACGGGGAGAGGCGCTGACATGGCTGTCGAAACCACCACCCGGGCCAAGCTGCGCTGGGGTCTGCTGGACGTCGTCGTGGTCGTCTTCGCGCTCGTCCCGGTGCTGTGGATCGCGTCGCTGTCGTTCAAGACGCCGGCCACCCTCACCGACGGGAAGTTCATCCCTCGGGAGTGGACCCTCGACAACTACAAGACGATCTTCGACACCGACCAGTTCGTCCGGGCACTCGCCAACTCCATCGGCATCGCCCTGATCGCCACGCTGATCGCCGTGGTGCTCGGCGCGATGGCCGCGTACGCGATCAGCCGGCTGGACTTCCCCGGCAAGAAGGTGCTGGTCGGCGTCTCCCTGCTGATCGCGATGTTTCCACAGGTGTCACTGGTGTCGCCGCTGTTCGAGATCGAGCGGACGATCGGCATCTTCGACACCTGGCTCGGGCTGATCGTTCCGTACATCACCTTCGCTCTGCCGCTGGCGATCTACACGTTGTCGGCGTTCTTCAAGCAGATCCCGTGGGACCTGGAGAAGGCCGCCAAGATGGACGGCGCGACCCAGGCCCAGGCGTTCCGCCGGGTGATCGCGCCACTGGCCGCGCCCGGGTTGTTCACCACGGCGATCCTGGTGTTCATCTTCTGCTGGAACGACTTCCTGTTCGCCATCTCGCTGACCTCCACCGAGCGGTCCCGCACGGTGCCGGCCGCGCTGTCGTTCTTCACCGGCGCGTCGCAGTTCGAGGACCCCACCGGGGCGATCTGCGCAGCCGCCGTGGTGATCACCGTACCGATCATCCTGTTCGTCCTCTTCTTCCAGCGCCGCATCGTGTCCGGCCTGACCTCCGGCGCAGTCAAGGGATAGGTGGGTAGTCATGGCTGACATCGTGCTCGACAAGGTGAGCAAGAGTTTCCCGGACGGGACCGTCGCCGTGCAGGACGTCGACCTGGAGATCGCCGACGGCGAGTTCGTGATCCTGGTCGGCCCCTCGGGCTGCGGCAAGTCCACCACCCTCAACATGATCGCCGGCCTGGAGGACATCAGCTCCGGCGAGCTGCGCATCGGTGGCCAGCGGGTCAACGACAAGGCCCCCCGGGACCGGGACATCGCGATGGTGTTCCAGTCGTACGCCCTCTACCCGAACATGACCGTGCGGGAGAACATGGCGTTCCCGCTGCGCCTGGCGAAGCTGGACAAGGAGACCATCAACCAGAAGGTCGACGAGGCGGCCAAGGTGCTGGAGTTGACCGCACTGCTGGACCGTAAGCCGGCCAACCTGTCCGGCGGGCAGCGCCAGCGGGTGGCGATGGGCCGGGCGATCGTCCGCCAGCCCAAGGCGTTCCTGATGGACGAGCCGCTGTCCAACCTCGACGCCAAGCTGCGGGTGCAGATGCGGACGGTGGTGTCGCGGTTGCAGAAGCAGCTCGGCACGACCACCGTCTACGTCACCCACGACCAGACCGAGGCGATGACCCTCGGCGACCGGGTGGTGATCATGCGCGGGGGTGCGGTGCAGCAGGTCGGTCCTCCGCAGGAGCTGTACGACCACCCGCGCAACCTCTTCGTGGCCGGCTTCATCGGCTCGCCGTCGATGAACTTCCTGCACGCCGCCGTGCAGGAGGGCGGGCTGCACACCGCGTTGGGTGACGTGCCGCTCGGCGACCGGATCCGCCGCGAGTTGGAGGCGGCCGACGCGCCCCGCGAGCTGATCCTCGGCATCCGCCCCGAGCACTTCGAGGACGCCGAACTTGTCGACGACGACACCCGCCGCCGGGGCATGGAGTTCGAGGCACCCGTCGACATCGTCGAGTCGATGGGCTCGGACAAGTACGTCTACTTCACCGTGGAGGGCGAGAAGGCCACCGCCGCCGAGCTGGAGGAGTTGGCCGCCGACGCCGGTGTCGCCGACTTCGCCGGTGGCGGCGGCAACCTGGTGACCCGCCTGTCCGCGGAGTCGCCGGTCGCCGAGGGGCAGTCGCGCCGGGTCTGGTTCAACCTGGAGAAGATCCACCTGTTCGACCCGGCCACCGGCCGCAACCTGACCCTGCGCGAGGGGCGGGCGGCCGGCGCGCTGGCCGACTGACAGTGGCCTTGACGCGCCCGGCGCGTCAGCGCGTCCCCGCGTGCGACCGCATCCGGCGTGAAGATCGTGCTCGATCGTTGTGGTAGTGGTGTCGGTCGCGCGGGATGCCGCTACAAAAAGGACAACGCCGTTGCGTTAGGCGGAACGGCTGTTCGCCAACCAGCACTTGCCTCGCCGATCATGGAGTTGTGGTGGGTAACAGAACGCCCGTAAAACCCCCAAAGTCGGCACCACAACTCCATGATCGCCAAGCCGGGCCCAACCCGCTCCCCGATCGGGCACTTCCTGTCCCGGGTTGACCCGCCGGCCCCGGCCGTGTCCTGCGCCGCGCCGCCGGTCGTGGCAAGGTGGTCGGAGGTCGCATCGTGAGGCGGGGGGCGGGATGGACCGACGACTGACTGCGCTGGCCAAGGCGCACGGGGTGTCCACCTGGTATGAGGACTGGCGGCACCGCCGCGTCGAGGTCGCACCGGAGACCGTGGTGGGCGTGCTCGGCCTGCTCGGTGTGGACGCCACCAGCCCGGCGGCCATCGCCGACGCGCTCGCCGCCGCCCGTGCGGTCGACCGCGGCACGCTGCCGGAGACTGTCGTGCTCACCCACGGCGCAACCCGGGCACTGCCCGGCCCCGGGGTGGTGACCCTGGAGGACGGTGGCCGCCGCGCGGTCGACGGCGAGCTGCCGGTGGACCTGCCGCTGGGCTGGCACCGGCTGGCCTGTGCCGGCCGAGACGTGACAGTGGTGGTGGTGCCCCGCCGGCTGCCCGTGCCGCCGCGCACCTGGGGCTGGATGCTCCAGCTCTACGCGCTCACCTCGGACCGCTCCTGGGGCATGGGCGACCTTGGCGACCTCGCCGAGTTCACCGAGTGGGCCGGTGCCACCGGTGCCGGGCTGGTGCTGCTCAACCCGCTGCACGCGGTCGGGCCCGCGCACCCGGTGGCCGCATCACCGTATTCGCCCGCCAGCCGACGCTTCGTCAACCCGCTCTACCTGCGGGTCAGCGACACCGCGGCGTACCGGGCGGCGGATCCGGCGACCCGCACAGTGGTCGACGCCATGCGCCCCGACCGTGGTGACCTGATCGACTACGACGAGGTGTGGACCACCAAACGGCACGCCCTGGAGTTGCTGCACCCGTACGCCCAGCCGGTCGACCTCGCCGCGGACCCGGCGCTGGCGAGCTTCGCCACCTGGTGCGCCCTGGCCGAGCGGTACGGCAACGACTGGCGGGCCTGGCCGGCGGAGCTGCACCACCCCGACGCCCCGGCGGTCGCCGACCAACGCCGCCAGCTCGCCGACCGGGTGGCCTTCCACGCCTGGCTGCAACACCTGTGCGACGAACAACTCGACGCCGTCACGGCGGCGGCCCGCGCGGCCGGGATGCCGGTCGGCGTCGTGCACGACCTGGCCGTCGGCATCGACCCGGGCGGCGCGGACGGGTGGCAGCTCGCCGACGTGCTGGCCCAGGGCGTGCGGGTCGGTGCCCCACCCGACGACTTCAACCAGCTCGGCCAGGACTGGGGGCTCGCCGCGTGGCGCCCGGACCGGCTCGCCGCCACCGGGTACGCGGCGTACCGGGACATGCTGCGCCGAACCCTGCGGCACGCGGGCGGCCTACGGGTCGACCACGTCGCCGGCCTGTGGCGGCTGTGGTGGGTGCCGCCGGGCGGCGGGGCCGCCGAGGGCACCTACGTCCGCTACGACGCCGAGGCGATGCTCGGCATCCTCGCCCTGGAGGCGCACCGTGCCGGCGCCGTGGTGGTCGGCGAGGATCTGGGTACGGTCCAACCGGCGGTGACCCGGGGGCTGCGCGGGCGCAACATGCTCGGCTCGACGGTGCTGTGGTTCGCGCGCGACGGCGAGGGTGACTTCGTCCCGCCGGCCCGGTGGCCGCGCAACGCCCTCGCCACGATCTCCACCCACGACCTGCCGACCGCACCGGGCTTCCTGATCGGCGAGCACGTGCGGGTCCGCGACGACTTGAAGCTGCTCGACACCGACGCGGCGGTGGAGCGGGCCCGCGCCGTCGCGGACCGGGAGCGCCTGCTCACGATGTTGCGGGCCGAGCGCCTGCTGCCCGACCCGGCCGCGCCGACCAGCCCGGCCGCACCGGCGTTGTCCGCGCCGCCCGACCCGGCCGCGCCGCTCGACCTGGCTGCGTCAACCGACCCGGCCGCGGCGCCCGACCCCGCCACGCTGTCCGCGCCAACCGACCGGGCCGCGCCGGCCGCGCCCTCCGATCCGGCGCGGAGCAAGCTGGCCGCGACGGCGGACGACGGCGAGGTGGTGGTGGCGATGCACGCCGCGCTCGGGGCAAGCCCGGCCCGGCTGCTCGGCGTCTCCCTCTACGACGTGCTGGGCGAGGTGCGCCAGCCCAACCTGCCGGGCACTGTCGACGAATACCCGAACTGGCGGTTGCCGTTGCCGGCCACCGTGGCGCAGATCCGCACCGACCCGCGGGTGGCCCGGGTCGTCGACCTGCTCACCACGGCACGCCCCCGATCGGGTGACGGGCGACCGGCGCGCCCACCATCGGGTGACGCACAAGCGGCGCGCCCACCCGAGGACTGACGCTCGACCAGGCCAGCCCGGGCCGGACCAAGGCCAGCCCATCACTGACGAGCGCGCTCAGGCCAGCCAGTCGAAGCGGGGAGGCAGCCCGAGAAAGTCGGCGTAGCGCTCAAGCGCCTGCTCGACACGGGCCCGCTCGACGGTCGCCGTCGGTGTCAGCGGTTGGATCGTGATGGTGACCGCGGCCCGGCCAACCTTGCGCTTCCACACGCCCACCACCCGGCCGGCACGGACCACGGTGGCCTGGAAGATGCCGTTGTTGCCCGGCACCACGGCCGCCTGGTGCGCCGGGTCGAGCATGAGTGTGCGGTCGCGGTAGCCCAGCAGATACTCGTCGAAGCCGGGCAGCGCCACCACGTCGTCCAGCGAGGTGCGCGGTGCGTCGGCCAGCGCCGCGTCGATGTGCATCGGCTCGCCGTCGACCCGGACCGTGCTCAGCACGTCGTCGGCGGCGGCCAGCCCGCGTCGGGCGTCGGCCAGGGTGAGGCCGCTCCAGCCGGCGAACTCGCGGGCGGTGACCGGCCCGTGCCCGCGTACGTAGCGGTGGGCGAGCAGGGTCAGCGCCTCGTCCCGTTCCAGCTTGCGGGCGTCGGGCGCCCACTCGTCGAGCAGGGCGAAGGTCTGGTCGGTGCCGACGTTCGGTGCCACACAGGTCACCCCGCGCACACTCGCATACCAGAGCAGGTGGTAACCGCGTTGCCCGTCGGTGGCCAGCCCGGCCGCGCGCAGCGTCGCCAGGCACTGGGCCCGGGTGAGCCGGCCGCCACCGGCCAACGCGGCGCCGAGGACGTCGACCGCCCGGTCGGCGTCGGCGTCCGTCAGCCCGAGCTGCACCCGACGCGTCGCCGCGCCGGCAAGTGAGCGAACGCCGGTCAGCTCCAGCATCCAGCGGGCGTCGGCGGGTGGGACGAGGTGCACGGTGCCCCGCATCGGCCAGGTGCGCAGGGCCTCGCGCCGTTCCAACGCCGCCTGCACGTCTCCGATGGTCCGCCCGGGCAGCCGCGCGCCCAGTGACCACAGGCCGCTGGCCAGGTCCTGTGCCTGCATCGCGCCGAACCACTCGACCACCTCGGCGACGCCGGCGGGTCGGGTGCTCGGGTGCGGGCGCAGCAGGAGGCTTGTCATCCGCAGGGCCAGCGCGTCGGCCGCGCTGAGGTCGGCAGGCATCGGGGGGGTCCCTTCCCAGGCTGGACGGACAGCCTAGAGCCCCTGGCTGGACAGCCAGCCTAGAACCGACCACCGACACGTCCGCGACGGGAGGCGTAAGGGCTGTCGTCGGGGGAAAGCGGCTCGCGCAAGTGCGCGCACCGCGCGTACGGAAGGGACTCTCATGACTGCCGCAAGCGAGCCGGTGCGGGGCGCCGGCGCACCAGCCGGATCCCGGAGCCATCGAGGGGACGTCCGCGCCAAGACGAGCGCCGCCGCCACCTTCGCCCTGGTGTTCGGAGTGGCCGGGTTCTTCAGCGTGTTGACGGCGATCCTCGCCTGGTTGGGGCTGGTGCTCGGCATCATCGGGATCATCCTCGGCATCGTCGGCCTCAAGATGGCACGCCGACCCGGGGTCACCGGGCGTGGCGTGTCGATCGGCGGCCTGGTGCTGAGCATCCTGGCCGTGCTGATCGGCCTCGGACTGGCCGCGGGCATCTCCACGTTCGTCAACAACGAGAACGCGGTGGACCGGCTCCAGACCCAGGTCGACAAACTGCGCGACAAGCTCGACTGACGCGGGCGGGGAGTCGGCGGCACACCTGCCGGCCCCGGCCCCGGACCCCAGTAGGGTGGGCGGCGTGCTCCGCCAGGTCACCGCGATCCGTTACGTCACCCCGCTGCGCGAGGGTGGGTCGCTGCCGGGCGTGGTGGAGGCCGACGACCTGGGCACGTACGTGGCGAAGTTCCGGGGCGCCGGCCAGGGACCCAAGGCGCTGATCGCCGAGGTGATCTGCGGCGAGTTGGCCCGCCGGTTGGAGCTGCGGGTGCCCCCGCTGGTCGTGCTCGACATCGACCCGGTCATCGGGCGGGCCGAGCCCGACCAGGAGGTGCAGGAGCTGCTGCGCAACAGCGGCGGTGCCAACCTGGGGATGGACTTCCTGCCCGGGGCGCTGGGGTTCGACCCGTTGGCGCACCCCGTCGACCCGGTGCTGGCGTCCCGGGTGCTGTGGTTCGACGCGTACGTGGAGAACGTCGACCGGAGTTGGCGCAACCCCAACCTGCTGGTCTGGCACCGGGAGTTGTGGCTGATCGACCACGGCGCGTCGCTGTACTTCCACCACAACTGGCCGCGCGCCGAGAGGGCCGTGCACCGCGCCTACCGAGCCGAGGACCACGTGCTGGCGCCGTTCGCCTCCCGGCTGGCCGACGCCGACGCCGAGCTGGCGCCCCGGGTCACCCCGGAGTTGCTCACCGAGGTGTTGGCCCTGGTGCCGGCGGAGTGGCTGACCGCCGCCGACTTCGAGACGGCCGACGCCGCCCGCGCCGCGTACCTGGAACACCTGTCCCGCCGGGTCGCCCGCACCGCCGACTGGCTGCCGCAGGGGAGCGCGGCATGAGGCAACCCTTCGAGTACGCGCTGATCCGGCTGGTGCCCCGCATCGAGCGCGGCGAACAGATCAACGTCGGGGTGTTGCTCTACTGCCAACAGCGTGACTTCCTGGCCGCGCGTACACATCTGGACGCCGACCGGGTCCGCGCCCTGGCGCCCGACGTCGATCTGCCGGCGGTGGCCGCGGTGCTCTCCTCCTGGGACCGGACCTGCTCCGGCGACGGGCCGGCGACCCGGATGCGGCTCGGTGAGCGGTTCCACTGGCTGGCCGCTCCGCGCAGCACGATGATCCAGACCGGTCCGGTGCACACCGGGCTCACCGCCGATCCGGCGGCCGAGCTGGACCGGTTGATGGCGGCACTGGTTCGCTGAGCGGAGCCGGCCGGCGGCGGTGCTCAGCCGGGCCGGTCCCCTGATCGCGCTACGCCAGCGCCGTTGGTGGCGGAGCGCGATCCCCCGTTCAGGTGCTCGGTGCGGGGCGGCGGCTGGTTACCACCGGCACCGGTGACATCAGGATCGCGGTCCGTACGCGTCGGGGGACCGAAACAGTCGGGAAGTTGCGGAAAACTTGAGCCGGACGGACCGAAACGGGCCCGTGCGCCCTGCCGTTAGAGGTCGCCCCCACCGGGTAGTCGCGGGAGCTGACCCGAGACGAGAAGGGGAACATCTGATGGCTGCCCAGACCAAGGTAGCGGTGATCTACTACAGCGCCACCAGCATCACGTACCAGATGGCGCAGGCCGTCTGCGAGGCTGCCGGAGATGCCGGCGCGGACGTGCGGCTGCGCAAGGTGCGCGAGCTGGCGCCGGACGAGGCGATCCGCTCCAACTCCGGCTGGCAGGCGCACCACCTGGAGACCCAGGACGTGCCCGAGGCGATGGTCGACGACCTGGCCTGGGCCGACGTGGTGATCATGGGTGCGCCGACCCGGTACGGCATGATCGCGGCCCAGCTGAAGCAGTTCATCGACACCACCGGCCCGCTCTGGGCGCAGGGCGCGCTGGCCAACAAGGTCTACGCCGCCTTCACCTCGACGGCGACCGCGCACGGCGGGCAGGAGACCACCCTGACCTCGCTGTTCAACGTCTTCTACCACTGGGGCGGGGTGGTGGTCGCTCCCGGTTACACCGACACCAGCCAGTTCATCGCCGGCAACCCGTACGGCGCCTCGCACACGAGCAACAACGGGGAGATCGCCCCGGACGCCGTGGCGCTCGGGGCCTGCGCGCTCACCGCACGACGCGCCGTGCTGCTGGGAGCCGCGCTGAAGGCGGGCATGGCCGGCTGACGGCGGAAGCGACCGGTGGCACGGGCGGGGGCTCTCGGCCCGTCCACGCCACCGGTCGCCATTCAGGCCTACCCAGCGGCGGGACGGCCAGGGTCTGTGTCAAAGCCCCTGGCCGGCCTGCGGCGGGCCCAGGCGGCGACCGGCCGCGTTGGAGATTCGTCCGGATACAACATCGGTATCCGGACGAATCTCCGCCTTGCCGGATCGCCGTCTGGACTCCGCCTCGGCTCGACCGAGGACTTTGACACAGACCCTATGCGCGCCCGCCCGTGGTGGACAGCTCGTCAGCGCGCGGTGCCGGCAGCAGGTCACCCAGCAACTCGGTGAGCACCGCGAGCCCGTCCGGGCTGAGCACCGACTCCGGGTGGAACTGCACCCCGGCGAAGCCCCGCCCGCGCAGGGCGTGCACGGCGCCGTCGCCCGGGTCCCGGGCCAGCTCCACCGGCCCGTACGCGGTGACCAGCCGGTCGGCCTCCGCACGGGCGGTGAAGGTGGAGTAGAAACCGACCCGGCGGGTCCGCCCGAACAGCGACACCTCCCGCTGCAACCCCTGGTAGGGCGCCTCCCGACGATGCAGCGCCAGCCCCAGCATCCCGGCCAGCACCTGATGGCCCAGGCAGACCGCGAGGGTGGGACGGCCGGTCGCCAGCAGCTCGGTCAGCAACCCCCGCAGCGCCGCCATCTTCGGCTCGGCCGGGCTGCCCGGGTCGCCCGGCCCAGGGCCGACCACCACCAGGTCGTACCCGTCGACGGGGCCGCTCGCGTGCCACGGCCGCAGGTTCACCGCGAGGCCCAGCGCGCCCAGTTGGTGGGCCAGCATCCCGGTGAAGGTGTCCTCGGCGTCCACGATCAACACGCGGCGGCCGACCAGACCGGGCAACCCGGGTGCGTCCGGTGCCCGCTGGTCCAGCCAGAACCGCGCCAGCGGCGCGTTGCGCGCGGCCAGCGCGTCGCGTACCTCCGGGTCGTCGGCCAGCCGCGCGACCGGGCCGCCGTCGCCGGCGGGCGCCGCCGGCCCGAGGCCCAGCGCGGCCAGCACACCGGCGGCCTTGGCGTGGGTCTCCGCCACCTCGCCGTCCGCCGTGGAGTGCCGGACCAGGGTGGCGCCCACCGGCACCCGCAGGTGGCCGGTGGGGGAGATCTCGGCGGTACGGATCAGGATCGGCGCGTCCAGCGTCTGCCGCCCGGCCTCGTCGTGGCCGAGCAGGGCGAGCACACCGGCGTAGTAGCTGCGGCCGCGGCCCTCGTGTCGGGCGATCACCCGGCAGGCGTTCTCCATCGGGCTGCCGGTCACGGTCGGGGCGAACATCGTCTCGCGCAGCACCTCCCGCACGTCGCGGGTGCCCCGCCCGGCGAGCAGGTACTCGGTGTGCGCCAGGTGCGACATCTCCTTCAGGTGCGGGCCGATCACCTGGCCGCCGTGCTCGGCGACGGTGGCCATCATCTTCAGTTCCTCGTCGAGCACCATGTACAACTCCTCGACCTCTTTCGGATCGGCGAGGAAGCGCAGCAGCGCCGCCCGGTCCGGGGTGTCACCGGAGCGTCGGAAGGTGCCGCTGATCGGGTTCATCATGACCAGCCCGTCGTCGACGCTCACGTGCCGCTCCGGGCTGGCACCGACGAGCGTCCGGGTGCCGGTGTGCACGACGAACGTCCAGTACGCGCCGCGCTCCGCGACCAGCAACCGGCGCAGCGCGGCCAGCGCGGCCACCAGCGGTCGGCCCTGCACGGTGGCGTGCAGGGTGCGGTGGATGACGAAGTTCGCGCCCGCACCGCGGCCGATCTCCTCGGCGAGCACCCGCCGCACGGTCTCGGCGTACTCCTCGTCGGTGACGTCGAAGGCGGCGTCGGTGGTGCGGACCGGCTCGTCGGGCAGCGCGGCGAGGGCGTCGGCCAGCGCGATCCGCCGATGCTCGCGGATCTGGAGGCACTCCAGCGGGGCACCGTCGTCGACGCAGGCGAAGCCGCGCTCGGTGATCTGGCGGTACGGCACCAGGGCCAACGTCCGCGCTCCCGGCATGCCCGGCGGCAGCGGGATGTCGGCGAGACGGTCGACGGTGCCGACGGTGCCGGTGAACAACTCCAGCTCGTCGGCGTCGTCGCGGCGCACCAGCGCGAAGGGGCCCGGGTCGGCGCCGCTGGTCACGGCGGCGATCAGGTCGGTCAGGTGGGTCATCAGAGTCTCCGTGGGGCCGGGCGCCGCCGTTCGGGGCGGCCATCCGGGCCGGGAGAACCGGCGGCCGCCTCGATGGCGGCCGCGTGGATGAAGCTACGCGCGGAAGGTGGCCGCCGGGTTGGCGGGCCACCAGCAGGTCAGATGCGCGAGCATGTGATCCACCCTACGCGCCCGACGCCCGGCTGACACCGGGTAACTTGACCGTCGATGAACATTCTCGCGCTCGATCTGGGCACCTCCTCGGTACGCGGGCTGGTGCTGGACGGCGACAGCCGTCCGCTGCCCGGCGCCCTGGCCCGGCGCAAGGTCGACCTCGCCATCGGCGACGACGGCACCGGCACGCTGTCCGGTCCCGGCTACCTCGCCTGCCTGATCGAGTGCCTCGACGAGCTGGCCGACGCGGGGCACCTGCACGACGTCGACCTGGTGGCGGTGTCCGCCCAGTGGCACTCGGTGCTCCCGCTCGACCGCGACGGCACCCCGATCGGCCCGGTGGTCACCTGGCTGGACACCCGGCCCGCGCCGGTCGGCGGTACGGCCGGACCGTCCGACCCGGACGGCTTCCACCAGCGCACCGGCTGTTGGTGGCACCGCTCGTACTGGTCGATGCGGTTGCCGTGGCTGCGCGAGCAGTCCGGCACGACGATCGCCCGGTTCGTCGGCCTGCCCGAGTACGTGCTGGGCGAGTTGCTCGGCGACGCGCCCATGTCGGTGTCCCAGGCCTCCGGGACCGGTCTGCTCGACCTGCGTACCCTGCGCTGGGACGAGGAGGCGTTGACGCTGGCCGGGGCGCGACCAGCCGACCTGCCGGCCCTCGGCGAGCTGGACTGGCACGGCCGGCTCCGGGCCGAGCTGGCCCACCGGTGGCCGCAGTTGGCGCAGGCGCGGTGGGCGCCGCCGGTGGGCGACGGTGGGGCCTCGAACGTCGGCTCGGGCTGCGTCGACCCGAGCCGGGCCGCGGTCACCGTGGGCACCTCGGCGGCCGTACGGCTGATGCAGCGGATCCCGGCCGGCGAACCGATGCCCCGGCTCCCCGAACGACTCTGGCGTTACCGGGTCGACCACGACCATGTGGTCACCGGCGCGGCGTACTCCAGTGGGGGCAACCTGTTCGCCTGGGCGAACCGGGAGCTGCGGTTGCCCCAGGGCGCCGAGCTGGACGCGGCACTGGCGCTGGTGCCGGCGGGTGGTGGCCGACCCACCGACCCCCGCTTCGGTGGCGACCGGCCGCCCGGCCTGGCGCCCGCCGGCAGCGGGCAGCTCCGCGGCCTCAGCTTCAGCACCACCTCGGTGGACATCCTGGCCGGGCTGATGCAGGGGCTCTGTGAGCTGGTCGCCGAGGATCTCGCGGTGCTGGAGTCCACAGTCGACAAACCGGTGGGTGTGGTGCTGGGCGGGGGTGCGGTGGCGGCCTCGGTGTGGTGGCGGCAGGCGTTCGCGACCGCGCTGGCACCGCGACCGGTGTCGCACCAACGCAACCCGGAGATCGGTGCCACCGGCGCGGCACTCGTGGCGTTGGGTCGGTTCGGTGACGCGATCGAGCTCGCCGACATCGGCCGGACGGACGAGCTGGTCTTACCGACCACGGCAGGAGGTTCGCACCCGCAGTATCCTTCCTGAACCTCGCGTCGCCCGGGCCGTTGACACTGGTCGCGAGCCTGGTTGGATGGACCGCGCTCCCCGGACCGCGGTGGACGCGGTAGGACCGAGGAGGCAGGGTGGCGGCAGGTCCCGACCCGGCGAACGGCGCGGTGTCGAGCCATCGCCGGCGTCGCTTCGACGTCCGAGTTGTCCCGCATCGACGCCGGTCACCGTTCCGGCTGCGGGACTGGCGGATGAGCACGAAGCTCGCGACGGTGCTGATCGTGCCGTCGCTGGCGTTCCTGGTGCTCGCCGGTGTGCAGACCAGCGCGTTGGTCGGGCGGACGACGGCGTTGAACGACTTCTCCCGCCAGGTCGGCATCGGCCGGCAGATCACCGCCGTGGTGCACCAGCTTCAGCAGGAGCGCGACCGCTCGGCGGGGGAGCTGGGTGAGCTGCGCCGGGGCGGCGACCGGGAAACCGCGGTGAACAACCTGCGGCCGTTGCAGGCGGCGGCCGACCGGGCCATCGACAACCTGCGGCGGGCCGCCGCGCCCCTCGCGGACGCCGACGCGTCCTGGCGGGTCGCCTACTCCGAGGCGTTGGAGGCGTACGACCAGGTCGACGACATCCGGCCGGCGATCCCGCCCGCGGTGCTCAGCAGCGACACGATCCTGAGCAACTACTTCCGGGCGATCGGCGCGATGCTCGACCTGCTCGCCGAGCCGACCCCCGGCCAGGGCCAGCCCGAGCTGAACGACGCGGTCCTGCGCTACGTGCAGCTCGCCCGGGTCAAGGAGCTCTCCTCCCAGGTCCGGGCCCGGCTCTACGCCGCCGGCCGCACCGGTGGGTACGGCACCGAGGACCGGGTGCTCCTCGCGGACCTGCGCGCCCAACAGCTCACCGCGCTCAGCGCGTTCCGGGTGGCCGCGACCAACGACCAGATCCGCCGCTACGACGAGACCACGGTGACCCCGGGGTTCCTGGTCGCCACGCAGCTGGAGGAACGCAGTCTGCCAGCCGGCGACGCGGCGCCCGAGGTGCTGCCGTCGGAGCAGTGGTGGTCGGCCAGCCAGCAGCGCCAGGACCTGCTGCGCCAGCTTGAGGCGGGGGTGCTGGACGACGCCGTGCGGCAGGCCGACGACGCCAGTAACGGTCAGCTCCGGACCACCCTGCTGGTCGTCGGTGGAGTCGTCGCGGTCCTGCTGGCAGCCCTGCTGATCTCGCTGCTCGTCGGGCGGTCGGTGGCGCGTTCGATGCGGTTGCTGCGCAGTCAGGCGCTGCGGATCGCGCAGGTCGAGCTGCCGGACGCCCTGGGCCGCCTGAAGACCGTCGGCGGGGGGGTGCCCACCATCGAGGTCGCGCCGGCGGTGGTCCGCTCGCTCGACGAGATCGGTGAGCTGGCCGAGGCGTTCGTGGCGGTGCACCGCAGCGCGGTCACCGTCGCCGTCGAGCAGGCGCTCATGCGCCGCAACGTCAACGCGATGTTCGTCAACCTGGCCCGCCGCAGCCAGGTGCTCGTGGAGCGCCAACTGGAGCTGCTGGACGACCTGGAGCGTGAGGAGGGCGACCCGGACCAGTTGGAGAACCTGTTCAAGCTCGATCACCTGGCCGCCCGGATGCGCCGTAACGACGAGAGTCTGCTGGTGCTCGCCGGCACCGATTCCACCCGGCGGTGGAACCGGCCGGTCGGCCTCGGTGCGATGCTGCTGGCCGCCGCCGCGGAGATCGAGCAGTACCAGCGGGTCCGCATCGAGTCGGTGGCCGACGTGTACGTGGTCGGGCACGCCGTCGGCGAGCTGGTGCACCTGGCGGCCGAGCTGCTGGAGAACGCGACGGCCTTCTCCCGCCCGGACACCCCCGTGGTGGTGACCGCCCGGGTCGAGGCCACGACCGCGCTGATCGAGATAGTCGACCGCGGTCTGGGCATGAGCCCGACCGCGCTGGCCGAGGCGAACGCGGTGCTCTCCAGCCCTCCGGCCGCGGATGTCGCGGCGGTGGAGCGGATGGGCCTGTTCGTGGTCAGCCACCTGGCCGCCCGGCTGGGCGTGACCGTGCGCCTCGACGGTGGTCAGGACGGTCTGGTCGCCCGGCTGGTGCTGCCCGCGGGGCTGCTGGCTCCGGCGGGCGCGGTGGAGTTGGATCCACCCGCGTCGGCCCGGATGCTGGCGGCGAACGCCGCTCGGGGCGGGGCCGCGCAGCCCGCGGGTGCCTGGGAGACCGGTGCCCCGGCGGCGGGCTTCGACACCAGGGACCTGCCGGTGGCCGGTCGTCCGCCGGGGGTCGCCGTGCCGCGTCAGGCCCGTCCGGTGCCGGTGCGCGCGGAGGATGTGCTGGCCCCGGCCGCCACCTCCGGCGACGGTGGGGGCTGGTGGTCGCGGCAGGGTCCGTCCGCGCCGGCGGTGCCCACGGTGGCGGTGCCGCCGGCCGTCCCGGTGACCGGCGGCACGAACGAACGCGGGCTGCCGGTGCGGGTGCCGATGGCGCAGTTGAGCGCGGTCACCCGTACGGCACAACCCACCTCGGCGCCGAAACGCGTCGACCCGGACCCGGAAGCGGTCGGCGGCATGCTCTCTCGGCTCTACAGCGGGGTGCGGCGTGCCGAGGCCGAGGACACCACCGAGATACCCGTGCCACCGTCCGGGGGGTACGACGAAGGAGGACGACGACAGTGACGACGTTGAGCCAGGAGGCGCGTGACCTGAGCTGGCTGGTGAGCGCGTTCGCGGAGCGGGTGCCGGGCGTGGCGCACGCGGTGGTGGTCTCCTCGGACGGGCTGCTGGTGGCGATCTCCGATCACCTGCCCCGCGACAACGCGGACAAACTCGCGGCGGTCACCTCCGGCCTGATGAGCATCACGGCGGGCGCGGCCTCGATGTTCGACGGCGATATCGTCAAGCAGACGGTGGTCGAGATGGGTCGCGGCTACTTCCTGGTGATGCAGATCCGCGACGGTTCGATCCTGGCCACGCTGGCCGCCGGAGACGCCGACATCGGCGTGGTGGGATACGAGATGGCCCGGCTGGCCAAGCAGGCGGGGGAGATGCTCACTCCGGCGCTGCGAGCGGAGTTGCAGCAGGCCCTGCCCCGCTGACCGGCCCCGGCCGAGACCCGGACGGTCACCGGCTCACCCGAGCCGAGCCGTCCGGGCCCGGCAATCCCCGGGTGGCGGCCCGCTCAGAAGCCGCCGTCGGTGATGACGGAGCGGTACCAGGTGGCGCTGCTCTTGAGCACCCGCCGCTGGGTGGGGTAGTCCACGTAGACGAGGCCCCAGCGCTGGTCGTAACCCGCGTCCCACTCGAAGTTGTCCAGCAGCGACCAGACGTGGAAGCTCTCCAGCGGCACCCCGTCGGCGATGGCCCGGTGCACGGCGGTGAGGTGGTCGCGCAGGAAGTTGATCCGACCGGTGTCGTGGACGGTGTCGTCCGGGGCCAGCGTGTCCGCCGTGGGCAGGCCGTTCTCGGTGATGGTCAGGGGGATCGGGCCGTAGTCGCGGGTGACCCGGGTCAGCAGGTCGTACATCCCCTCGGGGTAGATCTGCTGCCACTCGGCCTCGGTGGTCGCCCAGCGTCGCACGGTGCCGCCGTCGGCGGTGACGTAGATGGGTGTGTAGTACTGAACGGCCAACAGGTCGATCGGCGCCGAGATGGTCGCCAGGTCGCCGTCGCGGATGCCCTGGACCATCCGGCTCTGCGGGCCCAGGTCGGCCAGCAGGTCCTCCGGGTAGTCGCCCCGGAGCAGGGAGTCGAGGTAGAGGCGGTTCTCGTAGCCGTCGTAGAGGCGGGCGGCAGCGGCGGCCTGCGGGGAGTCGTCGGCGGGGTAGCAGGGGTGCAGGTTGAGCGCGGGGCCGATCCGGCTGCCGCTGCCGGTGGCCCGCAGCGCGCCGACGGCGAGCCCGTGCGCGAGTTGCAGGTGGTGGGCGACCAGGTAGGCGGCGTCCGGATCCTGCCGGCCGGGGGCGTGGTGGCCGGTGAGGTAGCCGTTCTGCACCACGGTCTTGGGTTCGTTGATGGTGAGCCACGCCGGCACCCGGTCACCGAGGGCGCGGAAGACCACGTCGGCGTAGTCGGCGAAGCGGTGGGCGGTGTCGCGCGACTCCCAGCCGCCGGAGTCCTGTAGGGCCTGGGGGAGGTCCCAGTGGAACAGGGTGGCCATCGGGGTGATCCCACGGTCGTGCAGGCCGTCGATGAGTCGGCGGTAGAAGTCGAGCCCGCGCTGGTTGGGGGCACCGGTGCCGTCGGGCTGGATGCGGGGCCAGGAGATGGAGAAGCGGTAGCTGCGCAATCCGAGGTCGCGCATGAGGTCGAGGTCCTCGGTGTAGCGGTGGTAGTGGTCGGCGGCCACGTCGCCGGTGTCGCCGTTGCGGGTGCTGCCCGGGACACGGCTGAAGGTGTCCCAGACGGACTCACCACGCCCGTCCTCCTTGGCGGCGCCCTCGATCTGGTACGCCGAGGTGGCCGCGCCCCAGCCGAAGTTGGCGGGGAAGCGCAGCGGGCCGGCGGGCCCGGTAGGTATCGACATGGATTCTCCTCGTGGATACGGGGCCACCGCCGGGGATTCGGGAGCGCTCCCAGGATAGGCCAGGGGCGGCCAACCCGGGTCAGCTGGCCGTCATGGCGGCCGGCGATGGCGGGTCGAGGCGGTTGGGGGCCCCAGACAGCGAACAAGGCCGCCGGGCGGCGCGGCGCGCCTGTCCCGTCGGCCTCTTTTCCCATCGTGTACGGGGGTTTAGTGTGGGGACGGGGGAGGGCAACCCCCGTCCCCACCGTAACTGCACACACACGGGCGGAATTTGGGTCCTGCCGTGCGTGTCGCGCGGGAGCCGGGCCACGCGAGTGGCTCTGGTTCCACCTCCCTCCGTAAGGCGGGATGATGGCTGACGACGGCGTCCGGGCTGGCCCGTCGTCGGCCCTCGGGATGGTTCGCCGGGCTCGTCAGGACGACCCCAGCGATCTTCTTTTTGGAACCTTGTCGATGGAAGCGCTCCCATCGACCGATGTTGCGACTGTAACGCCCGTCACCGCTTTGTGAAAGACCCAAAACGAGATCGAAACAACGGGCTGAACGAGCGACGTCTGCGCTTGTTGTGGGAGCGCTTCCATGGCACACTGTCGATTCAACGCGACAGGAGCCACATCGCGTCAGCGCGGGTTCACCGAGGGCAGCCGGCAGCACGTTTCCGGTCACGGTCACCCCATCGCGGCCGGCGGGACCCCTCCCGTGCGGCCGCACCGCCCTACCCCGGCCGGGCCCGGGGGAGACCACCTTCCCGGCGCCTCGACATCCCCGCGGACCACCACCATCGCGGGCAGGCGCCTCGCCGGGGACCGTCCCGGCCTGGTCCGAGGAGACACCGCGCACATGAGACAACTGGCACGACGCCGTCGAGTGGCGATCTTCGCCGCCGCCGCGCTCGCCGCGGGCGGGGTGACCCTGCCCGCCGGCGCCGCACAGGCCGCGCCCGCCTGCGACGTGGTCTACGCGACCAACGACTGGAACAACGGCTTCACCGCCAACGTGACGATCAAGAACCTGGGCGATCCGATCAGCAACTGGACGCTCAAGTGGACCTTCCCGAACAGCGGCCAGCGGGTCGTCCAGGGCTGGTCGGCCAGATACAGCCAGACCGGCAGCGACGTCACCGTGACCAACGAGTCGTACAACGGCAACCTCGCCGCCGGGGCCTCCACCACGATCGGCTTCAACGGCGCCCACTCGGGCAGCAACCCGAAGCCCACCTCGTTCACCCTCAACGGCACCCCGTGCAACGGCACGCCGGCCAACCTGCCGCCGACGGTCTCCCTCGGCCTGCCGAGCGGGCCGTTCACCGCACCGGCCGACGTGCCGCTGACCGCCACGGCCAGCGACCCGGACGGGACGATCAGCAAGGTCGAGTTCTACCGCAACGGCCTGCTGATCAACACCGACACCTCGGCGCCGTACGCCTACACGCAGGAGGACCTGCCGGCCGGTAACTACACCGTGCAGGCGAAGGCGTACGACAACGGCAACGGCATCGGGGTCGACGAGAAGGCGTTCACCGTCGGCGTCCCCAGCGGCCCGACGCTTGTCGCCACCCCGTCCGCGGTGAGCGTCAGTGAAGGTGGCACCTCCACCTTCAACCTCAAGCTCAGCTCGGCGCCGACGGCCAACGTGCCGGTCACCCTCACCCCCAGCGGCGACGCCGACGTCACGGTCACGCCGACCACCGCCACGCTGACCCCGAACAACTGGAACACCGGGGTCACCGTCACGGTCGCCGCGGCGGAGGACGCCGACACCGTCGGCGGCGCCGCCACCATCACCGCCTCCGCCACCGGTCTCGCCTCGCTGGCGGTCTCCGCCACCGAGATCGACAACGACACCCCCGGCGGCGACAACACCTACATCGCGAAGTTCCTCGAGCAGTACGGCAAGATCAAGAACTCGGGCTACTTCAGCCCCGAGGGCGTGCCGTACCACTCGGTGGAGACGCTGATCGTCGAGGCGCCCGACCACGGTCACGAGACCACGTCTGAGGCGTTCAGCTTCTGGCTGTGGCTGGAGGCGAACTACGGGCGGGTCACCCAGAACTGGGCCCCGTTCAACAACGCCTGGACGGTGATGGAGAAGTACATCATCCCGACCCACGCCGACCAGCCCACCGCGGGGTCTGCTGGGACGCCGCAGTACGCGGCGGAGTACAACCTGCCCAGCCAGTACCCCTCGGCGCTGAACCCGAACGTCTCGGTCGGGCAGGACCCGCTCCGCTCGGAGCTGCAGTCCACCTACGGCACCGGCGACATCTACGGCATGCACTGGCTGATGGACGTCGACAACACCTACGGCTTCGGCCGCTGCGGCGACGGCACCACCAAGCCGGCCTACATCAACACCTTCCAGCGGGGCACCCAGGAGTCGGTGTGGGAGACCATCCCGCAGCCCTCCTGCGACACCTTCAAGCACGGCGGTCAGTACGGCTACCTCGACCTGTTCGTCAAGGACACCGGCGCCCCCGCCAAGCAGTGGAAGTACACCAACGCCCCGGACGCCGACGCCCGCGCCGTGCAGGCCGCGTACTGGGCGCTGACCTGGGCCAAGGCCCAGAACAAGCAGGCCGACGTGGCGGCCACCATCGCGAAGGCCGCCAAGATGGGCGACTACCTGCGGTACGCGATGTTCGACAAGTACTTCAAGAAGATCGGCAACTGCGTCGGGGCCAGCACCTGCCCCGCCGGCAGCGGCAGGGACTCGGCGCACTACCTGCTCTCCTGGTACTACGCCTGGGGCGGTGCGTACGACGCCAGCCAGAACTGGTCCTGGCGGATCGGTTCCAGCCACAACCACTTCGGCTACCAGAACCCGTTCGCGGCCTGGGCGCTGACCAACACCCCGGAGCTCAAGCCGCAGTCGCCGACCGCGGTCGCGGACTGGACCAAGAGCTTCGAACGGCAGCTGGAGTTCTACACCTGGCTGCAGTCCGCCGAGGGCGGCATCGCCGGTGGTGCGACCAACAGCTGGGACGGCAGTTACGCCCAGCCGCCGGCCGGCACCAGCACCTTCTACGGCATGTTCTACGACGTCGACCCGGTCTACAACGACCCGCCGTCGAACCAGTGGTTCGGTATGCAGGCCTGGTCGATGCAGCGCATCGCCGAGCTGTACCTGCAGACCGGTAACGCGAAGGCCAAGGCGCTGCTGGACAAGTGGGTGCCGTGGGCGATCGCCAACACCACCCTCGGCACCAACTGGTCGATCCCGTCGGACATGGCGTGGAGCGGCCAGCCGACCACCTGGAACCCGAGCAACCCGCAGCCCAACACCGGCCTGCACGTCGAGGTCACGGTCAAGGGCCAGGATGTCGGCGTCACCGGCGCCTACGCCCGGACCCTGATCGCGTACGCGGCCAAGTCGGGCAACGTGGCGGCCAAGAACACGGCGAAGGGGCTGCTCGACGCGCTCTCCGCCGCGGCCGACGCCAAGGGTGTCTCCACCACCGAGAAGCGTGGCGACTACCGGCGCTTCGACGACACCTACAACGCGTCCACCGGTCAGGGCCTCTACGTCCCGCCGGGCTGGACCGGGAAGATGCCGAACGGCGACACCATCGCCGCCGGCAAGAGCTTCCTCGACATCCGGTCCTTCTACAAGAACGACCCGGACTGGCCCAAGGTGCAGGCGTACCTGGACGGTGGCCCGGAGCCGAGCTTCAACTACCACCGGTTCTGGGCACAGGCTGACATCGCCATGGCGTACGCCGACTTCGGCAGCCTGTTCCCGAACGGCTGACGACGACCCGGGGTGGGTGGCGTGCACCGCCCACCCCGGGATCCGGCCGGGGTCCGGGGAACGACGGACTCCGGCCGGCGGGACGGCCTGACACCCACGGTCAGGCCGGGGTGGGCCGGCCATCTGGCCGACGCAGCGGATCGGCTGGCCCACCCCACCGCCCGGACTGGAGCCAACCGCGAAAAAGCCCAGAAATTCGGGCCGTCACGGGATCACGCCGAGGTCCGCAACGGAGTAACGTACGACACCGGAGAGGCCGCTCCCCCCGTGGCGGCCTCTCCACTTTTTTGCCCTACGCCCACCCGGATCGGCCCCGGTTCGCCCCCGGCTCTCCGGTGACCGGATGACGCAGACCGGGGTGCCCGGCCGGCAACGACCGCCGCAGCACCACCCAACTCAACGCCAGCGCCGCGGCGACCAGCGGCCAGGTCAGCGCCACCCGGGCCACCACGAGTGCGAGCACCTGCCCACCGAGGTAGAGCGGCACGAACACCGCCAGCCGCACCAGGTAGGTCGCCGTCCACACCCAACTGGCCCGGCCGTAGGCGCGCAACAGCGCCCGGTCGCGCCGCCACCGGGTGCGCTGGCCCAGCACCCCGCCGACCAACACACCCAGCAGCGGCCACCGCACCACGATGCTGACCGCCCAGGCGAGTGCGCTGGCGGCGTTGGACAGCACCTGGATGAGGAAGAAGTCCTCGGCCCGGCCGGTGCGCACCGCGATCAACGCCGCGACGCACACGGCCAGCAGACCGATCAGCACCGAACGCGGCCGGTCGCCCCGACGCAGCCGTACGCCGGCCACCACCGCGCCCACGGCCAGCGCCGCGCCGATCCCACCCCACAGCGACTCGCCGCCCAGCAGCCAGCCCGCCGCGAACGCGAGCGGCGGCAGGGTGGCGTCGACGGCACCGCCCCGTCCGCCCAACAGGTCCGCCAGCGACTCGGCCCGCGCCCGCCCTCCCGGGCCCGGGTCGGCGCCCACCCGCTGGGTCGGATCGGGTGCGGCCTGGCCACTGTCGTGCTCGGGTGTTCCGCCCACCGCCGCCTCCTCGCCTCTGGCCCAACCTAACCGGCGGCGCGCGGCGGGCCACCGATCGACCGGCCGGCACCTGCCGCTACGGTGTGCGGATGCGCGCGACGGCACGGGGTTGGACCGCGGTCTGGTTGGTCGTTCTGGCCCTCGTCCAGGCGGCCGCGTTCCTCGCCGTGTGGCGGGTGGCCCTGCACAGCGAGATCGGCCAGTGGGTGGACACCGTCGCCCTCACCGGCAACCGGATCGGGCAGGACACCATCGAGGGCCCGGTCGACCGGATCCTCAACGCGATGTCGGTGGTGTCCCTGCTGGCCGCCACCGCGATGATCGGATTCATCGCGGTGATCCGGGGACGGATCGCCCTGGCGATCACCGCGACCCTCCTGATCGCCGGCGCGAACGTCTCGACCCAACTGTTGAAGTACGGGCTCAACCGCCCCGACTACGGCGTCGACCCGGAGCGCGTCGCGGTGGGCAACAGCCTGCCCAGCGGTCACACCACGGTGGCCGGTGCGGTGGCGGTCGCGCTGGTGCTGGTGTTGCCGGCCAAGGTGCGGGCGGCCGGTGCCTTCCTCGCCGCCGCCTATGCCGCCATCGCCGGAGTCGCCACCCTCTCCGCCGGCTGGCACCGGCCCAGCGACGCGATCGCCGCGTACCTGGTGGTGGGCGTCTGGGCGGCGGTCGCCGGGCTGGTCCTGCTGATCACCCAGCGGGAGCAGGCCGAGGTCGCACCCGGCGACGCGCACCGGACGGCCGCGCTGGTGCTCGGTGTGGGCGGGGTGCTCGCCCTGGTCGCCTGCGGCCTGGCCCTCGGCTGGCTTGTCGACCTGCGCGACATCGGCCCGGACGAGTTGGCCCGCCGGCCCCTGTTCGTCGCGTACGCGGGCAGCGCCGCCGGGATCGCCGGCACGATGGCGGTGGTGATGGCGTTGGTGCTCACCGTCGTGCACCGGCTGGTGCCCCGGGTCAAGGGCTGAGCCGGCCGATGGACCCGGTCCGCGCGGCGTTCTCCGCCGAGTGTGGGCAGCTCACCGTGATCCTGGCCGGGCTGGTCGACGCCGACCTCGACCGGCCCACCGACTGCCCGCCGTGGACCGTCCGGGAGTTGGTCGCGCACGTGCGCACCGGGGTCGGCCGACTCACCGACATGCTCGCCGCGCCGGCCCCGCCACGCGCCGAGGTCGACGCCGCCGGTTACTTCGGCCGGGCGAAGTTCACCCCGCCTGTCGACGCCGACCGGATCGCCGCGGGCCGGCGCGACGCGTCGCGGGTGGACCGGGCGGCGCTGGCGACCGAGTGGGACCGGGCCTGGCGGGCCACCGACGCCGCGGTGGCCGCCACACCGCCCGATCGCGTCGTACGGACCCGGCACGGCGACGCGATGAGCCTCACCGAGTTCCTGCGGACCCGGGTCGTCGAGGTGGGCGTGCACGGTCTGGACCTGGCCGCCGCCCTGGACCGGCGGCCCTGGCTCACCCCACCGGCGGCCGAGGTGATCGCCGACCTGCTCACCGGAGGTCGACCGACCCCGGCCGAGCTGCGCTGGGACCGACTCACCCTGATCCGCAAGACCACCGGCCGGGCGGCGCTGACCGCCCCGGAACGGGCCGCGATCGACGCCGCCGGCTTCCGCTGGCTCGCCTTCGGCCGCTGACCCCGCTCGCTGCCGCCTCCGGTCGCCGTTCGCGACGCTGACCCGCTCGCTGCCGCTTCCGGTCGCCGTTCGCGCGTCGCCGTCCCCCGGGCCGCTGCTGGTTGCCGCGCGCCGGCTTCGGGCGCTGCTTGTCGTTTCGCGCGTCGGCTTCGGTCGGTGCAGGTCAGCTCGCGGAGCGGGGTGCGGGGACGTGTGGGGCGACGCCGCGCAGGTGCGTCAGCACCACCGGGTCGATCCGCCCCGGCACCAGCCGCTCCTCCAGGTTCTCCAACCCGGCCCAGGAGATCAGCGCCGCCTCGGTGCCCCCGCCGGCCACCGGATGACCCAGCGCGACGAGCAACGCCGCCACCTCGTCGGCCACCGCGCCGCTCAGGTCGAGCAGGGTGGCCGGGTCGGGCCGGCCGAACAGCATGGTGTGCACGGCGAGCAGCCGGCCCAGCTCGACGACCGGGTCCGGGTGGTCGTCCACCCGAAGGTCGACAAGCACGTCGCTGGTGCCGCCGTACCCGCCGCCGCGCTCGACCACCAGCAGGCCGGCGCTCTGTCGGCCCCGCCGGTCGCCGCCGGCCCCGTCGCCGGCCCGCAACGCGGCGACCAACCGCTCGGCGAACGGCAGCGCCGACCCGGCCAGCCAGGCGTCGGCAAGCGCGTCGACGACCTCCGGGCCGGTGAGCACGTTGCCCTGCGCGGCCCAACCGTCGCCGGCGCGCCCGCCCGCCCACGGGTGGCAGGCCGGCCCGGTCCAGGTGGCACCCGAACCCTGGACACCCACCACGCCGAGCTGGCGGTGCTCCCGCTCGCGATCGGCGGCGATCAGCCCGGCCACCACGTCGGCCGGGGCCACGCCGGTGCGCAACAGGGTGAGGCCCTGCGGGCGGTAGGCGAGGTTGACGTGCGCCTGGGTGGCCAGTGCGCCGACCTCGGCGGCGGCGGCCGGCACCAACGCCCCGGCGGCGAGGAACTTGCTGGCGACGGCGACGCCGTGCCGGCGACCGTCGGCGGAGCGGGCGACGAGCGAGAAGGTCACGCGCCGAGACTAGCGCCTGACATCGTCGTACCGGGTCGGCTCAGAAGGGTGGCGCGGCGGACTCCGGCGGGGCACCGTGCGCCCGCCGGGCGTCGATGACCGCGACGGCGGCCAACACCACCACCCCGACGGCGGTCGCCACCACACCGGGCAGGTGCAGCAGCGGCACCGACGCCGCCACCAGCACCGTGAGAGCAACCCACCGGGACGGGGAGATCCGTCCGAACACCTCGTACTCCAGGCGGGCCCGCCCGGCCAGGAACAGGGCCGGGCCACCGAGCGTCATGGTCAGCCACGGCCCGGGGATCTGTTCCAGCGGATGCTGGATGATCAGCTCGTAGCCGATCGCGGTGGCGGCGAGACCGACCACCATCACCAGGTGGGTGTCGGCCGCCGACCGCCCGATGGTGGCGGGGTGCCGGGCCTTCACCACCGCCTCGCCCAGGATCCGCCCGGCCCGCTGCACGTAGATCCGCCACAACATGATCGAGGTGGCCAGCGCGAGCGCGAACGCCCACACGTGCCCCGACACGTACGGTCCCTCGCTGTACGCGAAACCCGCCACCAGGATCGTCTCGCCCAGCGCGACGAGGAAGAACTGCTGGTACCGCTCCGCCAGGTGCTCCCCGGCGATCTCCCACTTGGAGACCGTCGAGCGGCCCAGCCACGGCACCGGCCAGCCACAGCGGGCGGCCACGTACTCGAAGGCCAGCGCACCCGTCCAGAGCATGACCTGCATGTTGGTGCTCAGCAGCGCCCCGATGATCCAGAACACCCCGCTGACGGCGAACACCACCGCCATGCGGATCTTCAACCGGCGGTACGGGTGGGGTCCCAGCGCGATCGACAGGATCACCGGTCGGGTCAGCTGCGCGACCACGTACGCCACCGCGAACATCAGCCCGGTCTCGCTGAACGCCCGGGGGATCGCCACCCCGAGCAGCATGCTGCACACCAACGCGGTGAGCACCACGGTCTGCAACGGCACCCGGTACGGGTCGTAGCGGCTGGTCGTCCACGCGGTGCCCTGCCAGACCGACCAGAGTGCGAGCAGCAGCAACAGCGTCTTGCCGCTCCCGGTGATCGCCGCCGCGGTGTGCTCCCGAGCCGGCCCTTCGGTCAGGTCCTCGAACGCGCGCGCCGAGATCCGGGTGAGCGCGAAGACGAACACCAGATCGAAGAAGAGTTCGAGGAAGGTTGCCCGGCCCGGGTCGCGCTTGGCCGGCTCCAGGTGCCCTGGCGCCCTGAAAGCCATGGTCAGCGGCCTGCGCCGTCGGTCCGGTCCACGCCGAAGTCGTAGCATCCGCACCGGCACGGGCGGCCGGAAACCGGCGATTCTGCCCAACCCGGGGATCTTGCTCGGATGCCCCGCCAACGGGCACGATCGGTCGGTGACGAATCGATGGGGTATGACGGTGCCGCTGGGCGGGATCGCCCTGGCGCACCACGACGCGGCCTACGCGGCCCTCGACCGGGCTGGGTTCACCGACGTCTGGTCGTCCGAGGTCGCCGGGACCGACGCGTTCACCCCGTTGGCGCTCGCCGCGGCCTGGCAGCCGGAGCTGCGGTTGGGCACCGCGATCACACCGGTCTTCACCCGGGGGCCCGGGCTGCTGGCGATGAGCGCGGCGGCGTTGGCCGAGGCCGCGCCGGGGCGGTTCACGCTCGGCATCGGCGCGTCCTCACCGGTGCTCGTACGGGACTGGAACGCGGTGCCGTTCGACGAGCCGTTCCGCCGCACCCGTGACATGCTGCGGTTCCTGCGCGCCGCGCTGCGCGGCGAGACCGTCGACGAGGCCTACGACACGTTCGCCGTACGCCGGTTCACGCTGGAACGACCACCGGCGGTGCCGCCACCGATCCTGCTCGCCGCGCTGCGCCCGGGGATGCTCCGGCTGGCCGGCGCCGAGGCCGACGGTGTCATCCTCAACTGGCTCAGCGCCGACGACGTGCCGCGTGCCCTCGCCGAGTTGGGCGAGCGGCGTGCCGGCTTCGAGGTCGCCGCCCGGATCTTCGTCTGCCCCACCGAGGACGCCGGGTACGCCCGGGCGCTGGGCCGGCGGCTCATCACCAGCTACCTCACGGTCGGCGCGTACGCCGAGTTCCACCGCTGGCTCGGCCGCGGCGAGGCGCTCGCGCCCATGTGGGCGGCCTGGGCCGCCGGTGACCGGCGCGGCGCCGGCGCGGCGGTGCCGGACGACGTGATCGACGCGTTGGTGCTGCACGGCTCACCGCAGCGGTGCCGCGCCGAGGTACGCCGCTACGCCGACGCCGGTGTCGACGTGCCGGTCCTGGCGCTGCTGCCCACCCCCGAGGTCACCGCCGGCGGCGCGACCGCGCTGCTCAGCCTCATCGCCCAGTTGGGTGCCGAGCCCCAAGGAGCGTCCGCGTGAACCTCACCGACCGGATCGTGGTGGTCACCGGCGGGGCCGGCGGCATCGGGGCGGCGCTGTGCCGCCGCTTCGCCGCCGAGGGGGCCGCCGCCATCGTGGTCGCCGACCTGGACGCCGCCGCGGCGGACGCGGTGGCCGAGCAGATCGGCCCGGTCGCGCACCCCATCGCCCTCGACGTCACCGACGAGGAACAGGTCCGCGACCTGGTCGCCGACACCGAGGAACGGTACGGGCGCATCGACCTGTTCTGCGCCAACGCGGGAGTGACCACCGGCGGGGGTGTGGAGGTCGACGACGCCGGCTGGGATCGGGCGTGGCGGGTCAACGTGCTCGCCCACGTCTACTCGGCCCGCGCGGTGCTGCCCGGCATGCTCGCCCGGGGCGGCGGGCACCTGCTGCACACCTGCTCGGCGGCGGGCCTGCTGACCGCGGTGGGCGACGCCGCGTACACCGCGACGAAGCACGCCTCGGTGGGCTTCGCCGAGTGGCTCGCGATCACCTACCGGGACCGGGGCATCCGGGTCAGCGCACTGTGCCCGCAGGGGGTGGACACCCCGATGCTCGCCGACGGGCTCCTCGACGGGCATCTCGGTGCCCGGGTGGTCGCCGCGTCCGGCGCGGTGCTCACGCCCGACCAGGTCGCCGAGGCGGCCATCGCCGGGCTGGCCGAGGAACGCTTCCTGATCCTGCCGCACCCGGAGGTCGCCGACTTCGCCCGCCGCCGCGCCGAGGACCCGGACGGCTGGCAGGCCGGCATGCGCAAACTCGTCCGCCGCCTCACCGCCTGACGCGCCGCCCACCTGCGCCTCGAACCGCCGGCCGGTCAGTCCTTGATCTCACAGATGACCGCGTCGGCCGGGATGGCGTCGCCGGCGATGATCCGCAGGTCCTTGATGATGCCGGCGCGGTGCGCGGTCAGCGGCTGTTCCATTTTCATCGCCTCGATGACCGCGACCAGCTGACCCTGCTCGACGTGCTCGCCCTCGCTGACGGCGACCTTCACCACGGTGCCCTGCATGGGGTTGGTGAGGCTGGTGCCGGCGGGGGCGGCGCGGTGCGGGCGGCGGGTGCGGGCCGCCGGCAGCGGCGTCGCCGGGGACGCCGGTGCGGCCAGCCCGGCCGGCACGGAGACCTCCATGCGACGGCCGTTGACCTCGACCACCACGGTGTGGCGCGGCAGCTGCGGCGCTTCCGCGCCGGTCGCCGGTTCCTGCGGGGCTAACTGGCCGGCGAACTCCTGTTCCACCCAGGACGTGTGAACCGCGAACGGCTCGGCGGTGAAGGCGGGATCCTCGACGATCAAACGATGGAAGGGCAGCACGGTCGCCGTGCCGTCGATCGTGAACTCGCGCAGCGCCCGCCGGGCGCGGTGCAGGGCCTCCCGGCGGGTCGCACCTACCACGATCAGCTTGGCCAGCAGCGAGTCCCAGGCCGGACCGATCACCGTGCCCGAGCGGACGCCGGCGTCGAGGCGCACGCCGGGGCCGGACGGCGGGTCGAAGCGGGTCAGCGTCCCGGGCGCGGGCAGGAACTGGCGTCCGGGGTCTTCCGCGTTGACGCGGAACTCGATGGCGTGACCGCGCACCGGCGGGTCGTCGTAGCCGAGAGCCTCGCCAGCGGCCAGCCGGAACATCTCCCGCACCAGGTCGATGCCGGTGACCTCCTCGGTGACGGGATGCTCCACCTGGAGCCGGGTGTTGACCTCCAGGAATGCGATCGTGCCGTCGGCGGCGATCAGGAACTCGCAGGTGCCGGCGCCGACGTAGCCGGCCTCGGCCAGGATCGCCTTGGAGGCCCGGCGCAGTTCGACGTCCTGCTCGGCGGTCAGGAACGGCGCGGGTGCCTCCTCAATCAGCTTCTGGTGGCGGCGCTGTAGCGTGCAGTCGCGGGTGGAGATCACCGCAACCGAACCGTGCGCGTCGGCCAGACACTGCGTCTCGACGTGCCGGGGACGTTCCAGGTAGCGCTCGACGAAGCATTCGCCGCGGCCGAAGGCCACGCTCGCCTCGCGTACGGCGGAGGCGTAGAGGTCTGGGATGTCGCCGAGCGTCCGCGCCACCTTGAGGCCGCGACCACCCCCTCCGTGTACGGCCTTGATAGCGAGCGGCAGGCCGTGGTCACGGGCGAAGTCGATCACCTGGTCGGCGCCGGTGACCGGCTCTTCGGTGCCGACCGCCAGGGGTGCGCCGACGCGCCGGGCGATGGCGCGAGCGCGCACCTTGTCGCCGAGCGCCCGGATCGCGGCCGGCGGCGGTCCGATCCAGACCCGCCCGGAGTCGATCACCGCCTGGGCGAAGTCCGCGTTCTCCGACAGGAAGCCGTAACCGGGGTGCACCGCGTCGGCGCCGGTCGCGTCCGCCGCGGCGAGCAGCTTGCCGGCGTCCAGGTAGCTTTCGGTCGGGGTCTGGCCGCCCAGCGCGTGGGCCTCGTCGGCGAGCAGCACGTGGGGTGCGTCCCGGTCCGGCTCGGCATAAACGGCGACGCTGGTCAGGCCCGTATCCCGGCAGGCGCGAGCGATGCGGACGGCGATTTCGCCCCGGTTGGCGATCAGTACTTTGCGCATCTCGATCTCCCCGTGCTGGTCATGTCCAGGCACTGTGCCGCCAGACGCCGGGACCGCGGGACAGCACGGCCGGGCGGTGCGACGTGACGATCCGGCGCCGCCGGGCGGGCGGCGCGGCGGCCGGCGCGGCGGGGGTTAGCAGGCAGAGAACGGCGAGCACCGCCGCGACCTCGTCAGGATCGGGTGACGTGGCATTCACAGCGGGATGTTCCCGTGCTTGCGGGGCGCGCGGGTCACCCGCTTGTCCCGAAGGGCCCGCAGTGCTCCGGCGATCCGGGAGCGGGTCTCGCTGGGCAGGATGACCTCGTCCACGTAGCCGCGTTCGGCCGCGAGGTACGGGTTGCACAGGGTGCGCTCGTACTCCTCGCGTAGGCGTGCGCGCTCCGCGCCCGGGTCTGCGGCGTCCTTGAGTGCGCGCCGGTGCAGCACGCTGACCGCACCGTCGCCGCCCATCACCGCGATCTCCGCGGTGGGCCAGGCGAGGGTGACGTCGGTGCCCAGGTGCTTGGAGCCCATCACCCCGTAACCGCCACCGTAGGCTTTGCGGGTGACCACGGTGACCATCGGGACGGTGGCCTCGGCGTACGCGTAGATGAGCTTGGCCCCGCGCCGGATGATGCCGCCGCGCTCCTGTTCCGGGCTGGGCAGGAAGCCGGGCACGTCGACGAAGGTCAGCACCGGCAGGTGGAAAGCGTCGCACAGCCGGATGAACCGGGCGGCTTTCTCGGCCGCGTCGATGTCCAGCGCGCCGGCCAGCCGCATGGGTTGGTTGGCGACGACGCCGACGCTGTGGCCCTCGATTCGGCCGAAGCCGCAGATCATGTTGCGGGCGAACAGCGGCTGCACCTCGAGCAGTGCGCCGTCGTCCAGAACGGACTCGATCACCGTGACCATGTCGTACGGTCGGTTCCGGTCATCCGGAATGATCTCGTCCAGGGTCAGGTCGCGAGCGGTCTCCGGCCCGAGGACGGTCAGCACCGGCGGTTCGGCCATGTTGTTCGAGGGCAGGTGGGCCAGTACCGCGCGGACGTAGTCGAAGGCGTCCTTCTCGTCGGCGGCCAGGTAGTGCGCGTTGCCGGAGACGCTGTTGTGGCTGGTCGCGCCGCCGAGCTCCGCGTGGTCGACATCCCGGCCGGTGACCGCGCGCAGCACCTCAGGCCCGGTGACGAACATGTGCGAGATCTGATCGACCATGACGACGAGGTCGGTGATCGCCGGGGCGTAGACGGCGCCGCCCGCGCACGGACCCACCATGATCGAGATTTGGGGGATGACGCCGGATGCCTCGACGTGCCGTTTGACGATCTCCGCGTAGTAGGCCAGGGAGACCACGCCCTCCTGGATGCGGGCGCCGCCGGAGTCGTTGATGCCGATGATCGGGGTGCCGGTGCGCAGGGCCAGGTCCATCACCTTGATGATCTTCTCGCCATACACCTCGCCGAGGCTGCCGCCAAAGACGGTGAAGTCCTGGGCGAAGACGCAGACCGGCCGGCCGTCGACGGTGCCGTAACCGGTGATCACGCCATCGCCGTACGGACGCTCCTGCTCCATCCCGAAGGTGTGGCAGCGGTGCCGGGCCAGCGCGTCCAACTCCACGAACGAGTCGGCGTCGAGCAGGGCTTCGACCCGTTCCCGGGCGGTGAGCTTGCCCTTCTCCCGCTGCCGCTGGACGGCACGCGGGTCGTACGGCTGCCGGGCCCGCTCGCGGCGGCGCCGCAGCTCGGCCAGTTGTTCGGCGGTGGTCATGTTCACGGCAACGTCACCACCTGGGCGGCGTAGGTGAGCCCGGCGCCGAATCCGGCCAGCAGTGCCCGGCCGCCGGAGCCGGCCTCGCCGCGGGCCAGCAGAGCCTCCATGGCGAGCGGGACCGAGGCGGCCGAGGTGTTGCCGGCGTGGACGACATCGCGGGCCACCGCGGTGTGCGCCGGCAGCGCGAGGACGCGGGCGGCGGCCTCGACGATGCGCAGGTTCGCCTGGTGGGGGATGAACGCGGCGAGTTCGCTCGGGTCCGTCCCGGCGGCGGCCAGAGCGCGTCGGGAGATGTCGGGGACCATCTCGATCGCCCAGCGGAACACCTCGGGCCCGATCATCCGTAGGTAGGGGCGGGTACCGGGTTCGCCCCAGGCGGCGTCGTGCGCGATGAGGTGGTGCCGGCTGCCGTCACTGCCCCAGACGACCGGGCCGATGCCCGGGGTGTCGGCGGCGCCCACCACGACCGCGCCGGCGCCGTCGCCGAACAGGAAGGCGGTGCTGCGGTCGGTGCGGTCGATCAGGTCGCTCATCCGTTCCGAGCCGACCACCACGACGCGGCGGGCGCCGGATCGGATCAAGCCGTCGGCGAGCGCGAGCGCGTAGCTGAAGCCGGAGCAGGCGGCGTTGAGATCCATGCCGGCCGCCGCCCGGGCGCCGATCAGCTCGGCGACCTGCGGCGCGGCCGGCGGCGACTGGTGCAGCAGCGACATGGTGGCCAGCAGGATCACGTCGAGGTCGCGGGGATCGGTGCCGGCCTGGGCGGCGGCCTTGCGCGCGGCCTCGGCCGCCATGCTGACGACGGTCTCGTCCGGGCCGGCGAAGCGGCGGGTGACGATGCCCGAGCGCCGCCGGATCCACTCGTCGGAGGAGTCGATCGGTCCACTGACCTCGTCATTGCCGACGATCCGGGCGGGGCGGTAGGCGCCCACGCCGAGGATCGTCGAGCCCCGGTGCGAGCTCATCGTTGCGCCTCCGCGGTCAACGGCATCAGCGCGCCGGACTCGTAGCGCTGCCGGCAGGCGCGCCGCTGCACCTTGCCGCTGGAGGTCCTGGACAGCGTGCCCCGGCGTACGAGCAGGATCTCGTCGGCCTCCAGCCGGTGCCGGTCCCAGATCGCCGCGCGGATGGCGTCGTGGGCGGCGGCGATGCCGGGGACGCGGGCGACCCGGCCGTCGACCTCGACAAGCACGATCAGTCGCTCGGAGCTGCCGTCGTCGACCGAGAACGCGGCCGCGCAGTTGGGATGCAGTCCGTCGACGGCGTGCTGGGCGGACTCCTCGATGTCCTGTGGGTAGAAGTTACGACCCTTGCGGATGATCACGTCCTTCTGGCGGCCGGTGACGAACAGGTCGCCGTCGTGCACGAAGCCGAGGTCGCCGGTGCGCAGGTAGCCGGTGGCGTCGCCGCCCTCGATCCGGGCGCGGAAGATCTCCTCGGACAGCTCCGGCCGATTCCAGTACCCGGCGGCGACGCAGGGGCCGCTGACCCAGATCTCGCCGACGTGTCCGGGCGGGCACTCGCGGCGGGTGGACGGGTCGACAATGCGTACGGTGGTGCCGGGCACCGTGCTGCCGCTGCCGACCGCGGGCAGGGTGTCGGGGCCGGGCTCGGCCGCGAACTCGGCGATGCCGTCGCCGAGCGGGCCGGCGGCCAACCACGCCATCCGGGGTGGCCGGTGCTCCTCGGTGCCGGTGACCTTCAGGGTGTTCTCGGCGAGCCCGTAGCCAGGGCACATGGCCCGCGGCGTGAAGCCGTGCGGAGCAAACGCTTCGAGGAAGGCGGTGATCACGTGGCGGCGTACCGGTTCGGCGCCGTTGGCCGCGACGCGCCAGCGGGACAGGTCGCCGACGTCGCCGGTCTGCCCGTCGGCGGCGGCGCGCACGCACAGTTCGTAGGCGAAGCTCGGCGCGGCGGAGTGGGTGCCGCCGAAGCGGGCGATCGCCTCCAGCCAGCGGGCCGGGCGCCGGATGAAGGAGTCCGGGGCCATCAGGTACGACGGGATTCCGCCCCAGAGTGGCATGACGACGCCGAAGAGCATGCCCATGTCGTGAAAGAGCGGCAGCCAGTTGACCACGGTGGCGTCCGGTTCGAGCGGCCACAGCTCGGCGGTCTCGCGGGCGTTGTGCAGGAAGTTGCGGTGCGTCACCATGACGCCCTTGGGCTCGCCGGTGGAGCCGGAGGTGTATTGCAACAGCGCGATGTCGTCCGGCCGTGGCCCCTCAGACAGCTCGGCGAGCCCAGTGATGGCCGGCTCGTCGGTGGCGTGCAGGGTCAGCCCGGCCAGTTCGGGGGCATCGCCGAAGCGATCCTGCAGGTCGCGTTTGACGGCCGCCGTGGTGAGGATCGCGGTGGTCCCGGCGTCGTCCGCGATGCGCCGGATCCGGGCCAGGCCGTCGCGGCGGCGCGGCACCTGCACGGGCGCGCCGATCGTGCGGGCGGTCATGCAGCCCAGCAGGGTGCGCACGAACTCCAGGCCGGAGGGGTAGAGCAGCACCGCGGTGTGCCCGGCCAGTCCGAGGGCGGCGAAGCGGACGGCGCGCTCGTGCGCGGCATCGGCCAGTTCGCCGTAGGTGAGAGTCTCGTCGGGCACCTCACCGTCGCGTAGGGACACGTAGGCCACGTCGTCCGACTGGCGCTCGCGACGCAGCTGCAGGGCGTCCGGGAGGGTACGGATCTCGTCCGCACGCGTGTCGAGCCTGGCGCTCGTCATGGATTCTCCTTGTGCGAGGTTGGCGCGGGAGCGGGTCGGCCGGACCGGTCCCCGGCGTGGGACGGGGACCGGGACGTCGCGTGCTCAGGCGTGCGCGCCGTCGGGGACGGGGCGGTCGATGGCCAGTCGCCACTGGCCCTCGGCGTTGCGGATCAGCACGTCGGTGCAGGTGCCCTGCACGGTCGCGGTGCTGCCGTCCGGCTGCGGGAGCTCCAACTGGTAGTCGACGATCAGCAGGGACGTGTCCCCGGTGGTGTAGGTCTGGGATACTTTCGACGCGATCTTCGGACCGGTGGCCAGAAAGTCCTTGAAGAACTGCGTGCGTTCTGCTCCGGTCAACGGTGCGCCGGAGATGTTCGATATGGCGTCCGGCGTATACATCGAGTCGTACAACGCGCCGTCGCCGGAATTGAAAATCCGTACGAACAGTTCGTTCTGCAGGTCTGGGTCGTCGGGAATGGTCGATTCGTTGATCATGGTCATGTCGGTGCTCCTGTCTGCTCGGCGCCAGGGATGGCAGGGGGTCCGCCTCCGAAGCGTTCCACGAACGCCGTGACGGACGGTCATGCTGCGGTAACCGTCCAGATGCGACGGTGGGTGCCTGGTCGGTTACTCACCGGTGGTCTCCGGAGGAGAGTCGGGTGGGTACTTACCTTTAAGTCCGTACTTACTTTGGGGTGGGTGGGCCCACTAGGGTCCCAGTTGGGCACACGTGCGTAAGAGGGTGGGGCTCGGACGGGAAGAGGCGGTGCGGATCGGCGACGGCGGTGGCGCGATCGGCGATCCAGTGCCGGAATCCTGGCCGGGGGAAGCAAAATTTAACGTTCGTGAAATGATCTCGACAGCAACTAAATCCCGTCGATGCAGATCATTATCTCGCCCTAAAGGCCGCCGTGTGGCGCAGCTCACAAAAGGATGTGTCGACTTGGCATAACGGTATAGACATAGGGCTCGATAGATTGATAAACGTCATTCTTCGGGGGAAGTATGCAATTTGGTGTCCTTGGGCCGCTGGAGGTAGTGCACGAGGGTAGGGCGGTGCCACTGGGAGGAACCAAGCAGCGCGCAGCGCTCGGATACCTGCTCCTGCGACCGAACCGGGTGGTCGCCACCAGCCAGCTGCTCTACGCGCTCTGGCCCGCCGACGACGCGCCGGTCTCGGCCCGAAAAATCCTGCAGAACGCGGTGTGGGGCCTGCGGCGGGTGCTGGCCGTGGCCGACGGCGCCGACCAGGTGGAGCTGATGACCCAGTCACCCGGCTACAAGCTCGTCGTCGCGCCGGACAGCGTCGACCTCGTCCAGTTCCAGGCCCAGGCCGACACGGGGCGCGAGCGACTGGCCCGGGGCGAGCCCGCCGCCGCGGCCGCGATGCTGCGCCAGGCCCTCGATCTGTGGCGCGGCCCGGCGCTGGCCGACCTTACCGAGGCCGACATCGTCTGGCCGGAGCTGACCGCCGTGGAAAACTCCCGGCTGGACGCCCTGGAGGACTACTTCGAGGCCCAGCTCGCCTGCGGCCAGCACCAGAGCGTGCTCGCCGACCTGGAGACCATGGTCTGCGGCTCCAACCTGCGCGAACGCTCCTGCCAGCAGCTCATGCTCGCGCTCTACCGCAGCGGCCGGCAGGCCGACGCGCTCAACGTCTACCGGCGCATGCGCACCTACCTGGTCGAGGAACTCGGCCTCGAACCCGGCCGGGACCTGCAGGTGCTGCACAACGCGATCCTGGCCCAGGATCCGGCACTCGACGTGGACACCACGACGACCGGTGAGCCGGCCGTCGTGGTGTCACCGGCCGCCGATCCCGTCCCGGCGCGTATCCCCGCCCAGCGCGCCCCCCTCGTCGCGCCACCGGCCGATCCTGTCGCGGCCGCAGCCAGCGCCCGCCGCCAGGTCAGCGTGCTGCTGGTGAGCACGCAGGTGGACGACGAGAGCCGGTCGAGCGGGCATCCCGACGCCGACGCGCTGCTGGCCGGCGTCGCGGACGACACCCGCCGGCGCGTCGAGCACCTCGGTGGCCAGGCCACCGCGGCGATCGGTCCTATCTCGATGGCCGTCTTTCCCGCCGACGGTGGCCAGGACGGGGCACAGCGCGCCGTCTTCGCGGCGCTGGCCGTGCGCGAACGCCTGCGCGACTCCGGCGGCGAGGTGACCCGCCCACCGGTGCGGTTCCGGGCCGCGGTGGTCACCGGATCGGCGCTGGTGCGCTACGAGTCGCCGGACGGGGGAGCGCTGTCGTCGGCCACCGGCCAGGTCCTCGACCGCTGTCACGCCCTACTGGCCCGTGCCGGCGACGGTGAGATCCGCATCTGCGACGAGACCCGCTGCGACGTCGATGACGTGTACCGCAGTGACCGGCTCGCCGAGCCGGGGGAGTGGACGGTGCGGGGCCTGCGGTTCGACGAGGCGGCCTACGACGGCATCCCGCTGGTCGAGCGCGAGTTCGAACTCTTGCTGATCCGCGACCTGCTGGAGCGGGCACGCTATCGCAACACCCCGCACCTGGTGACCATCCTCGGCGAATCCGGCACTGGCAAGACCCGGTTCCTGGCCGAGCTGCGACACGTCATCAGCGGCCTCGTCCACGTGGCCCGGTTCCCGGTGGCCGCCGGCGGCGCCGCAGAGCAGGCGGTGAGCGGTGCCTTCGCCGTGCAGCGCGAGCTGATTCTGGCGCTCTGCGAGGTGGACGAGGGCGATTCCGTCGACGTGCGGAAGACGAAGCTGGACCGGACGCTGCGCAACCTCGTCCCCGACCCGGACCGGCAACGGACCCTGGCCGCGTGCCTGCGGGCCTACGTCGATCCGGACGCCGACCGCGACCACCTCGGCGACCTGCAGGCCGAGCTGGGCGCGTGGCGGCAGTTCCTGGAGCACGTGCCACTGGACCGGCCGCTGGTGCTGCTCATCGACGATCTCCACGATGCCGACGACGACGTGCTGACCATGGTCAACGGCCTCGCCGACGTCTCCGACGTGCCGCTGCTCGTGGTGGCCTCCGCCCAGCCGTGTCTGCTCGAGGTACGGCCCGGCTGGGGCGGTGGCAAGCGGCACATCACCACGCTGACGCTGGACGCGCTCTCGGACACCGCGGTCGACCGGCTTCTCGACAGCGCCGACGGTCAGGCGGCGCGCGGGCTGGGTGGCTGGCTGCGCCAGCTGCTGGGCGCGAGTGCCGGCACCCACCCCGACGAGCGCCGCCGCCATCTGCGGTCGCTGCTGGCCATGCGGCCGCCGCGCTGTCTGACCGCTACGACGACCTCATGCGTTGCCGGTTGAGCTCTGCGCCAGCTCGTCCTGGCGGGCCGGCGTCAGATAGCGCCGGCCCCAGTCGCCCAGCGGCTCCAGGGCCTTGTACAGGTCGACGCCGCGCTGGGTGAGCGAATACTCGACGCGCAGGCCGGTCTGGTCGTCGTGCGCCTCGCGCCGCACGATCCGATCCTCCTCCAACTCGCGCAGCTGGCGGGTGAGCACCTTCTCACTGACCCCCGGCACCTGCCGTTTCAGGGCACCGAACCGCTGGGGCTGGTCGCGCAGGGCCCAGAGGATGAGGACCTTCCACTTGCCGCTGATGACTTCCATCGAGGCGTCGAGGCCGCAGAACGGTGGTCGCGCTCGCACGCTCATGCATCACACCCTTGTCGTTGCGGGGACTGAGGCGGCCGCGCCGGTCACGGCCGCCGAACCCGCCACCACCGTGCCACGGGCGCGATTCGAACGCAACGTGTCGTTGTGGTCACGCAGTCTCGAAGAGGCGTGGATCGCCGGTGCGCAGCAGAGAACACAACGCGCGTAGCGCGCCGTCGAGCTCGGCGACCGCCTCGTCACCAAAGTAGACCGACGGCTCCAGGCGCAGGGTGCTCACCGCACTCGCGGTCGGAAAGGTTCGGATCCGGTGCGCCCGGAAGAGATAGCCGGAGAACAGATAGCCCAGAATCCCGTTCGCGGTCGCCTCGCGCAGTGGCGGCAGCGGGGACGTCGACTGGTCGCGAAACTCCACCCCCAGCATCAGGCCGCGGCCGCGGACCTCGGCCACCACGTCCGGAAAGTCGGCCCGGACCTTCTCCAGGGTGGTCCGCAGCCGCTCACCGGCCCGGGCGGCCAGGCGGTACACGGCGCCGCCGTCGGCTTCCAGCACCCGCAGGGTGCGCAGCGCCAGCGCGGTCGAGAACCCGTCGCGGGCGAACGTCGAGCTGTGCAGCAGCTCGAAGTCCGGGCGGTAGCAGCTCTCCCTGATCAGGGTGACCGCGGTCTTCGCGATACCACCGCCGAGCCCCTTGGCGAGCACGAAGTAGTCCGCGCGCAGACCGATGTGTGAGCTGGCGAAGAACGCGCCGGTGCGGCCCATCCCACTCTGGATCTCGTCGACCACGACCGGGAACCCGGCCGCGTCGGCGGCGGCCCGAAGCTCGGCGGCGATCGGCGCGGAGACCATCCGGATGCCGCCCTCGCCCTGGATCACCTCCAGTACGAACGCGGCGACCGTCGGGAACGGGCGCTGTACCAGTCTGATCTCGCCGTCCTCGACCAGCAGGTCCGGCACGTCGACCCCTTCTGCCTCGACCGCCTCGGCGACCGCGCCCGGCTGCTCGAACGCAACGAACCGGGCGCTCGCCGCCAGCCCGGCGAACGGGACCCGGAAGCCCGCGTTGTGAGTCAGCTGGATCGAACCGGCGAGCTTGCCGTGGAAGGACCCGGCGAAGGTGAGAAAGACCGGCGGCTGGGCGGCCTGCTGGGCCACGGCGGCGCGGACCCGGTCGGCGAGGACGCCGGGGCCGTCGCCGGGCTCGGCGCCGAGGCGCCGCAGGACCTCCTCCGGTACGCGCGCGGCGCCCGAGCCCACCGCCTCGACCACGGCGGCCAGGTGCGTCTCGATCTCGGTGAGCAGATCCTGTACGCGCAGCACCCGGGCGAACTCGGCGTGCTTCATCGCGACCTCGACGCCCTCGGCCCCGCTGTTGGCGAACACCGCGTAGTACGGCTCCGGATCGCCGAACTCGCGCCGCAGGATGTCGTTCAGCAGCCGCGCCACCAGTGTGGGGTCGCTCTGCCGGGACGCCTGGGCCAGCACCGGCCGGCCGGCGGCGAAAAAGTCGCGGGCCGCGTCGACGATCTCCGGATGGTTGTGTCCGAGGATCAGCGCGCCGTAACCGCCCGCGACATCGAGCACCGGCACGTCCTCGCCGGCATCATTGCGGTAGAACAGCGTGTCCCCCTCGGCCCGGATGAACTCGACGTCGATGCCGAGTTGGGCGAGGAAGCCGAGCATCTGCGGCTCGGCCAGTTCGGGTGCGTGGGATTCGGTGGTGGTCATCGGGGCTCCTCGTCCGCGTCAGCAGGTACGGGCCGTATGCGCCGGGGACGTTACCGACGGGTCGACTACGGCCCGGCAGCGTACGGTCTCGGCGCGGTAAGCGTCCTAGCGTGGCGCGGATTGCCACGTGATTACCTCGTGATGGATACCGACTGCCACGCCGCAACTACGTTCGATCACGAGTCCCCTCGGACGGGAGCAGCGATGTCCCTTCAGGAACCGCCCGTGGCGGCGACCATGCGTGAGGTCATGTCGATGTTCGCCACCGGCGTCATCGTGCTCACCGTTGGCGGCGAGCATCCGCACGGCATGACCGCGAACGCCTTCAGCTCGGTATCCCTCGATCCGGCGCAGGTGCTCTGCTGCGTGGCGCACAGCGCGGTCATGCACAAGGCAATCAGCTCCGAGCGCCGCTTCGCGATCTCCATCATGGCCGCCGACCAGGAACGGCATGCCCGCTACTTCGCCGACAAGAGCCGTCCGCTGGGCGCGCCACAGTTCGAACCGTTCGACTGGCATCCCGGGCCGCGTACCGGGGCCATGCTGCTCAGCGGCGCGCTGGCCTGGATCGAGTGCGTCCTGGTGGACGCGCACGACTCCGGCGACCACTCGATCTTTGTCGGCTCGGTCATCAACAGCCTGCGGGGAACGGGCGCCGACGGGCTGATCTTCTTCGGCGGCGGGTTCCGTCCCGGGGCGGCCCCGCCGTCGCCGGCATGACCGCCGTGGCCCGCGTCCGGGTGCACGGCGGTCACGCTCACCGACGCGGGCTCAGACCGCGGCCAGCGCCGGGGTGCCCATCGCGGCCACCTGGCCGGCCGCGCGCAGGCCCGACTCGATCGCGCCCTCCACGAAACCGATCCAGCCGGTGGCGATGTCACCGGACGCGAACGCCAGCCGGCCCTGTGGCGTCTGGATGGCGGGCTGCTGGGTGGACAGCTGGCCGGGACGGCGCAGCGCCCAGCCGCCCAACGAATACCGGTCGGTGCCCCAGTTCTGGGCCAGCACGCTGGTCACCGAGGCCTCGGGCAGGTAATAGCGCAGGGCCCGCTGGACCGCCGAGACGCTGGTGCCGTCGACCGGCGGTAGGCTGTTGAAGGCCACCATGAGCTGCCCGCCGTTCACGTCGCCCTGCGACAGCAGGGTGGTGAACGGGTCGCCCTCGGTGCCCCGGGCGGCGACCCGGTCCGGCAGGCCGGTGACCTTCATCCAGATCTTGTTGCTGTGTGGCACACCGACGCCCTGGGCGCTGGCCCTCGCGCGCACCGCGGCCAGGCCCGGCCGGAACGCGATCGTCTTCCAGACGTTGACCGGCACCGCGATCACCGCCCAGGGCGCCCGGTACGTCACCCCGGCGGTCGTGGTCACGCACACCTCGCCGCCGGTGTCGGTCACCGACGCCACCGCCGTGCGTAGGTGCAGCTCGGCCTGCGCGTCGTTGAGCATCGACTGCAACAGCCCGGTCATCCCGGTGGAGATCCGCAGCGACATCGCCCCGTCGTAACCGGCTATGTTGTAACCGGCCAACGCCCACCAGTGCGCCAGCGCGGTGTACGCGCCGATCCGGCTGTCCCCGCCGGAGTATCCGGCCGTGGTGCCGCTGAGCCAGAGCCGCTCCTCCGCGGTCAGGCCGAGCTGGTCGAGCCGGTCGCGCAGGGTCAGCCCGTCGGCGGCGACCACCGCGGCACGGTTGGCCAGCGGGTTCAGCGGGTCCGGGAACAGGTCCCGGGCGCCGGCGAACAGCCGCTCCATCAGGGCACCGTAGCGGGCGTCGCTGCTCTCCAGATCCACCGCCGCCGGGCCGGACAGTGTCGGCATCAGCAGCCGCGACGGGATGGAGCCGGTCAGGGTGCTCAGACCGTACCGGCGGACCTCGGCGTTGACCAGCGGCTGCGTCGGGCCGATCCACTGTGCCCCGAGCTCGATCTGCTTGCCTTCGAACGTGGTGGTCCAAGTCCGGCCGCCGATGCGGGACCGGGCCTCCAGAATGACCGGCCGGAAGCCCTGGGCCCGCAGCTCGCGGGCCGCGGTGACGCCGGCGTACCCGGCGCCCACGACGATCACGTCACGGTTGGTGCGGGGTGAGTCGGCGCGGGCCGGCGAGCCCAGTGCGGTGCCCGCCGAGGCGGCCACCGCGGTCAGGCCGGCGGCCTGCACGAACCGGCGCCGCGACAGTCGGTGGCCGGAAAGTGCGGTCGTTGGTGCGGTGTGTTGGTTCCGCAATGTTGGGTCCCCCCAGTGATGGTCGTGCCCACGTGCGCGGGACGACAGGTGGCACCGTCCGGCCCCCTCGCGCAGGACGGTGTGATCTCCCGGTTCGCCCGGGAAAAGTGGGTCCCGTGACATACGCCCGGCGCGGAACGTGGAGACGTTCCGCGCCCGGCGTGGCGGGACGGGGTGTAACGGCCGGCTCCTCAGAGCAGCGGCGTCTCCGGGTCCAGGCCGAGCAGAACGCGGCCGTGGACCTCAAGGCTGGAGTTGAGCAGGATCATGCCGTGCAGGGCCAGGCCCTGGATGTCGCGGTGGAACCGCTGGATCGGCACGGCCCGCTGGATGGCGGTCGCGCCGCTGGCGTTGAAGAGGATGGCGACCGCCTCCTTGGCCAGCTCGACCGCGTACGCGCTGTGGCCCCGGGTGGCCGCCTTCTCCTGCAGGGTGGGCAGCTCGCCCGCGTCGGCCCGGCGCTGCAGGGTCTCGTACACCCGGCCCATCAACGCCTCGGCGGCGGCGATCTTCGCGTCGGCGGTGGCCACCTGGATCTGGGTCAGCGGGTGCAGCTTCTGCTCGGTCCACGGGGTGTAGGTGATGCCCCGGCCGGGCAGCCGGTCCAGGAACGCGTCCAGGGCGCCGCGGGCCGCGCCGATCAGGGTCGCCACGCCCTGCGCGATGATGAAGCTGTAGAGCCCGTACTCGCGGCCGGTCGGCTGCCAGTCGGCGGGCAGCTCGGCAAGCGCGGCCTCGAAGGCCGCCGCGTCGCCGGGGATCACCCGGTGCGCCGGTACGAAGACGTTCTCGGCGGTGGAGGTGCAGCTACCGGTCGCCGCGACCGACGAGGTGTTCCAGTCGTCGGCGATGCTGAAATCGCTCATCGGCACCATCGCGATGGCGTCCTCGTACCGGCCGTCGGGGTGCTCGATCAGCGAGGTGGCGATGTTCCAGTGCGCGCCGCGGCAGCCGGAGTTGAACTTCCACGACCCGTTGAGCGTGTAGCCGCCGTCGGTCGCCGTCAGCACGCCGGAGGGCGTGAAGCCGCCGGAGATGCGCACCGAGGGCGTCGCGAAGACCTCTTTCTGGATCTCCTCCGGGAACAGCGTGGCCATCCACGCGCTGGAGACCCAGACGCTGGCGATCCAGCTCGTCGACACGTCGCCGCGGGCGATCTCGGACAGCACGGCGGCCTGCTCGGCCACCGAGAAGCCCAGGCCGCCGAGGTAGTCGGGAGTGGCCATCCGGAATACGCCGGCATCCTCGAGAAGACGCAGGTTCTCGTCGGGCAGCCAGCGTCGGTCCTCGGCTTCCAGGCCGTTTTCCCGCAACTGCGGAACCACTTTGCGTACGGCGCTCAGCACGGCCTCGACGCCATTTTCCCGAGTAGTCATTCCGTCTCCTTGTCGGCTCGACGCTGCACACGTCCGGAAGGAACGCAGGAATCGTGGCAGACAACAACGTGAACCTGGTCATGGCGGGGTAACCGCGGCTTCACGGCTAACGCGGTGAGTCGCCGGTTACCGGCCGGTGAGTGCCGTTGGGCGACAACGCGCAAAAGCGACGCTGCGCCAGGGTGAAGGCGCAGCGTCGCCTCGCAGCGACGGATTAGGGGTTACTGCTGGCGGTTGAGGCGCTGGCCGAGACCGCCGTCGACGTTGAGCTCGGCGCCCGTGGTGAAGGTGGCGTCGAAGGCGAGGAAGAGCACGGCGCGGGCGACCTCTTCGGAGGAGCCGTGCCGGCGCATCGGGGTGATGGTGTCGCCGACCTTCTCGAAGACGGCCAGCAGCTCGGGCGTGGCGCCGGTGATGCCCGCGGTCGGGGTGTGGATGAAGCCGGGGCTGAGGCTGTTGACCCGGATGTTGCGGGGCAGCAGCTCGGCGGCGATGACCTTGGTGAACGCGCGGACGGCGGCCTTGGAGCCGGCGTACGGGCCCATGCCGGGGTTGCCGGAGTCGTTGGCGACCGAGGTGGTGAAGATGATCGCGCCGCCGTCCTTGATCAGCGGTGCGAGGCGCTGGGCGGTGAAGAACGCGCCCTTGGCGTTGACGTTGAAGGTGTTGTCATACAGCTCTTCGGTGACGTGCCCGAACGGGCCGGGCTGGGCGAAGCCCGCGTTCACGAAGAGCAGGTCGATCTGGCCGAACTCCTTCTCCACGGTCTCGCCGAGCTGCTCGATGTCGGCGAGCACGGCGGTGTCCGAGCGCACCACGCGCGCGGCGTCGCCGAGCTCGGTCTGCGCGGCGGCGAGGTTCTTCTCGTTGCGGCCGGTGACCAGGACCTCGCCACCGCCGTCGATCAGTGCCTTCGCGGTAGCCAGACCCATGCCGATCGTGCCACCGGTGATCACTGCCTTCTTACCCGTGTAGCTGCTCAATGACTTGTCTCCAGCCAGCCCACGCCGAGGCGCACGCCATCGTTTCCGAAACCCGGTGTGCTGCCAGGCTTCCGCAGGGAATGTCGAGACACAAGTAGGGACTCGTATGTCCGTACTTACCTGGAAGTAAGTGTGGTGGATAGACCGGTGCGTGAGCGTTTGATGACGAGTCCGTGCCTACCGTGGCCGGTGACAATTCATCGCCAGGATTCGGGGTGTCCCATGGAAGCCGAAGCGAAGCAATCCCAATGCCCGTACGCCATCGATCCGGCCGGCTCGGACATTCACGGTGAGGCGGCCGCGCTGCGCGAGCGCGGCGAGGCCACCCGCATCGAACTGCCCGGTGAGGTCCCCGCGTGGTCGATCACCGGTCACGCGCTGATCAAGCGCCTGCTCACCGACGACCGGGTCTCCCGCGACGCGTACCGGCACTGGCCGGCCTGGGAGAACGGCGAGGGCGAGCTGGCGCGCTCCTGGCCGCTGGCCATCTGGGTCCAGGATCACAACATGATCACCGCGTACGGCGAGGAGCACACCCGGTTGCGCAAGCTGGTCGCCAAGGCCTTCACCGCCCGGCGTACCGCCGCGCTGCGGCCCCGGATCGAGGAGGTCACCGCGGCGCTGCTCGACGGAATGGCCACCGCCGGCCCGCACGACGTGGTCGACCTGCGGGCGAACTTCGCCTTCCCGCTGCCCACCCTGATCATCTCCGAACTGCTGGGCATTCCCGCCGGCATGCGCGACGACCTGCTGGAGCGGATGCAGGCGATCTTCCAGACCTCGGCCAGCGAGGAAGAGGCCCGCGCCAACGAGGCGGCCCTCTACGAGCTGGCCGTCGGGTTCATCGAACTGAAGCGGACCACGCCCGGCGACGATCTGGCCAGCGGCCTGGTCTCGGTCCGCGACGAGGGCGGCGTCGGCCTCACCGAGCGCGAGCTGATCGACACCATCTTCCTGATGTACACCGCCGGCCACGAGACCACCGTCAACCTGCTCGATCACGCGGCGGTCCTGCTGCTCACCCATCCCGAGCAGCTGGCGCTGGTCCGCAGCGGCGCCGCGACCTGGTCGGACGTGGTGGAGGAGACGCTGCGGGTGCAGTCCCCGCTGGGCAGCCTGCCGCTGCGCTTCGCCGTCGAGGACATCGACCTGGGTGACGTGACGATCGCCAAGGGCGACGCCATCCTCGTCAACTTCGCCGCCTCGGGCCGCGACCCGAAGGTCTTCGGCGACAACGCGTCCGTGTTCGACATCAGCCGCCCCGAGCGGGGCAGTCACATCTCGTTCGGCCACGGCGTGCACCACTGCGTGGGGGCGCCGCTGGCCCGGCTGGAGGCATCGGTGGCGCTGCCCGCGCTCTTCGAGCGTTTCCCGGACCTGCGGCTCGCCGAGCCGGTGGAGAAACTGCCGACGGTGGAGTCGTTCGTCTCCAACGGGCACGAGGTCGTCCCGGTGCGCCTCGGCGTACCGGCCGCCGTCTGACCGGCGCCCTTCGACGCGGAAGGTCCGCCCCGGGCACCCCCCGGGACGGACCTTCCGCGTCGTGCACTCAGTTCGCCGGGCTCTGCCCGAACGGGTTGTCGACGGCGAACCGCCACTGGCCGTCGGCGCCCAGGCGCAGCACGTCCAGGCCCACGCCCTCCAGCTGCTGTGCACCCTCCGGCGTCTCCACGTCGATCGCCCAGTCCACCACCAGCAACGCGGTGTCGCCGGTGACGTGCGACTCGCGCAGCGTCGCGCGCATCTGCGGCTTCTGGCTGATGAACTCCGCGAGCGAGTCGCGCCGGGCCTGACCGGTCTGCGGGTTGCCCGGCTCCCAGACCGAGATCGCGTCCTCCGTGTACATCGCGTTGATCGTGTCGACGTCTCCCGAGTTGAACGCCTCGACGTATCGCTCCCCGTGCTCGCGCGCGGCGTCGACCAGCTGCTCGTGTGTGACGGTCATGGCGTGCTCCCTCCGTTTGGTGTCCGAAGTCATCGGTGGCCGACGCTAACCGGGCGCGGTCGTTGCCGACCCCACCGCCGGGCAACGGAGCACTCATCCACTTTGGGTTACCACATCATTACCGCCTGCTGAGGAAGGGCCGGAAGGGTGGGAGATCCCCAGGTCCACCCGGAAGGCGGATGATGAACGAGATCGCAGTCGTCGGTATGGCGTGCCGGCTGCCCGGCGCCTCCGAGCCCGGTGCGTTCTGGGAGTTGCTCGCCGCCGGTGGCAGCGGCCTGCGCACCGGCGCCGACGGCACGCGGGCGGGCCGCCTCGACGGCACCGGCGATTTCGACGCCGCGTTCTTCGGCATCTCGCCCCGCGAAGCGGCCGCCGTCGACCCGCAGCAGCGCCTGCTGCTCGAACTGGCCTGGGAGGGCCTCGAGGACGCCGGCATCATCCCGGCCACCCTCGCCGGCAGCCGCACCGCCGTCTACGTCGGCGCGCTGCGCGACGACTACGCCCACCTGGTGCGCCGGCACGGCGAGCAGGCCGTCACCCAGCACTCGATGACCGGGCTCAGCCGCGGAATCATCGCCAACAGGGTCTCCTACTTCCTTGACCTGCGCGGACCCAGCCTCACCGTGGACGCCGCGCAGGCCTCCTCACTGGTCGCCGTGCACTTGGCCGGCGAGAGCCTGCGCACCGGCGAGGCCGACCTCGCCCTCGCCGCCGGGATCAACCTGGCGCTGCTCGGCGACCACGTCACCGAACGGCGCTTCGGCGCGCTCTCCCCGGATGGCGAGAGCTACGCCTTCGACGCCCGGGCCAACGGCTTCGCCCCCGGCGAGGGCGCCGCGCTGGTCGTGCTCAAGCCCCTGACGAAGGCGCGGGCCGACGGCGACCGCGTCTACGGCGTCATCCGGGGCAGCGCCGTCAACCACGGCGGCGCGGCGCCGGCGCTGACCGTCCCCCGTGCCGACGCGCAGGCCGACCTGCTGCGCGCGGCGTACCGCCGGGCCGGCACCGACCCGCACCAGGTGCAGTACGTCGAGGCGCACGGCACCGGAACCCGGCTCGGCGACCCGATCGAGGCCCAGGCGCTTGGTGCCGCCCTGGGCGTCGGGCGCCCCGCCGCGCAGGCGCTGCGGATCGGCTCGGCGAAGACCAACGTCGGCCACCTGGAGGCCGCGGCCGGCGTCGTCGGACTGCTCAAGGTCCTGCTCGCGCTCTCCCACCGAGAGCTGCCGGCCAGCCGCAACTTCAGCGTGCCGAACCCCGACATCCCGTTCGCCGAGCTCGGCCTCGAAGTCCAGCAGCGACGCGGCCCGTGGCCGGACCCGACCCGACCGCTGGTCGGCGGCGTCAGCTCGTTCGGCATGGGCGGCGTCAACTGCCACGTCGTCCTGGCCGAGGCGCCCGCGACCCCCGAGCAGCCCGAGGGCCCGGTCCCGCCGGTGCTGCCCTGGGTGGTCACCGCGCGCGAGGACGCGCTGCGCGCGCAGGCGGCCCGGCTGCGTGACTGGCTGAACCGGGACGACCCGGCGCCACCCGCGGACGTCGCCCGGGCGCTCGCCGGCACCCGTACGGTCTTCGACCACCGCGCGGTCATCCTCGACGCCGACCCGGCCGCTCTCGACGCGGCGGCTGCCGGCCGCCCAGCGCCGAATCTGATCACCGGAGCCGTCGCGCCCGGACCCGTGGCGGCGGTCTTCAGCGGCCAGGGCAGCCAGCGCGCCGGCATGGGACGGCAGCTGTACGCGGCGTTCCCGCGCTTCGCCGAGGCATTCGACGAGATCGCCACCCACCTGGACCGGTTGCTGCCCCGGCCGCTGACCGACGTGATCGTCTCCGGGGACGGCCTCGACGACACCGGATTCACCCAGCCGGCGCTGTTCGCCGTCGAGGTCGCCCTCTACCGACTCGCCGAGTCCTGGGGAGTGCGCTTCGATCACGTGACCGGACACTCCATCGGCGAGATCGCCGCCGCGCACGTCGCCGGCGTGTTCACCCTGGCCGACGCAGCGACCCTGGTCACCGCCCGGGGGCGGCTCATGCAGGCCCTGCCGGCCGGCGGCGCGATGGTCGCCGTCGAGGCCACCGAGGACGAGGTGCGCCCGCGCCTGACCGCCGGCGTGGACCTCGCGGCGATCAACGGGCCGGCCGCCGTGGTCATCTCCGGCCCGGAACCGGCCGTCCTGGAACTCGCCGAGGCGTTCCGGGCCGCCGGGCACCGCACCCGCCGTCTGAGCGTCAGCCACGCCTTCCACTCGGCGCTGATGGAGCCGATGCTCCAGGAGTTCCACGCCGTCGTGGCCGGGCTGGATCCGCGCCCGCCCCGGATTTCGTTGATCTCCACCGTTCACGGGCGGGCGTTGCGCGACGACGAGGCCACCGACCCCGGCTACTGGAGCACGCAGGTTCGCCGGCCGGTGCGCTTCCACGACGCGATCCGGGCGCTGGCGGCCGAGCACGTCGCTACCTACCTGGAGCTGGGCCCGGACGGGGTGTGCAGTGCGCTGATCGCGGCGGCCCTGCCCGAGGCGGGCGGCGCGTCCGCCGTACCGCTGCTGCGGGCGAACCGGAACGAACCACGGACCTTCACCACCGCGATTGCCCAGGCGTTCGTGCGGGGCGTGCCGGTGGACTGGGCGGCCGCCTGCGGCCCCGGCCCGCGAGCCGAGCTCCCGCCGTACGCGTTCCAGCGACGCCGGCACTGGTTCGACACCGTGAGCACCGCGCCGGTCGAAGCCGCGCCGCGGCACCCGGCGACCACCGACCTGGCGTCCCTGGTCCACGAGCACGCCGCAGCCGTGCTCGGCATCGCGCCGGGACAGCGGCTCGATCCGAACGCCACCTTCCGCGACCTCGGCTTCGACTCGCTGATGGGCGTCGAGCTGCGCGACGCCCTGGCCGCCGCGACCGGACGGTCGCTGCCCGCGGCACTGATCTACGACCGGCCGACCATCGGCGACCTGGTGACCCACCTGGCCGAAGCCGGCGCCGACTCCGGTGGCACGGCGGCTGCGTTGGCCGGGGGCACCGGCGCCGACTCCGGTGGCACGGCGGCCGTGACGGCCGAGGGGACCGGCGACGACGGTGCCGTCGCCATCATCGGCATGGCCTGCCGCTACCCGGGCGGCGTCGCCTCCCCCGAGGACCTGTGGCGGCTGGTCGCCGACGGCGTTGACGCGGTCGGCGCGTTCCCGACCGACCGCGGCTGGGACGCCCACCTGCACGACCCCGACCCCGACCGGCCCGGCCGCAGCTACGTCGACCAGGGCGGCTTCCTCTACGACGCGGCGCTGTTCGACGCCGACTTCTTCGGCATCTCACCGCGGGAAGCGCTCGCCATGGACCCGCAGCAGCGGCTGCTGCTGGAGACCGCGTGGGAGGCGGCCGAACGCGCCGGGCTCGACCCGCGCTCGCTGCGCGGGACCCGTACCGGCGTGTACGTCGGCGGCACCCACCTCGACTACGGACCGCGCATGCACACCGCCGGCTCGGAGGTCGACGGGCACGTGCTGACCGGCACCACCGCCAGCGTGATGTCCGGGCGCATCGCCTACCAGCTGGGCCTGCACGGCCCGGCGGTCACGGTGGACACCGCTTGCTCGTCGTCGCTGGTCGCGCTGCACCTGGCGGTGCGTTCGGTACGGTCCGGCGAATCCACCCTCGCCTTCGCGGGCGGCGTCGCGGTGATGTCCGGCCCCGGCATGTTCGTCGAGTTCTCCCGGCAGCGGGGACTGGCGCCCGACGGCCGCAGCAAGTCGTTCGCCGCGGCCGCCGACGGCACCTCGTGGGCCGAGGGTGCCGGCCTGCTGCTCATCGAGCGGCTCGCCGACGCGCGCCGCCACGGTCACCGGGTCCTCGCCGTGATCCGGGGCAGCGCGGTCAACTCCGACGGCGCGTCCAACGGCCTGACCGCCCCCAGCGGCCCGGCCCAGGAGCGGGTGATCCGCGACGCGCTCACCGACGGCCGCCTGGACGCGACCGCTGTCGACGCCGTGGAGGCGCACGGCACCGGCACCCGCCTCGGCGACCCGATCGAGGCAGACGCGCTGCGGGCCACGTACGGGCAGGCCGGCCATCCGGTGTGGCTCGGCTCGCTGAAGTCGAACATCGGCCACACCCAGGCGGCCGCCGGTGTCGGCGGAGTCATCAAGATGGTGCAGGCGATGCGGCACCAGCGCCTGCCGCGAACCCTGCACGTGGACCGGCCCACCGACCATGTCGACTGGAACGCCGGCGGGGTTCGCCTGCTGACCGGGGACCGGGAATGGCCGCGCGGCGACCGGCCACGTCGCGCCGCAGTGTCGTCGTTCGGGGTCAGCGGCACCAACGCGCACGTCGTCCTCGAGGAGGGCGACGATCCGGGGCCGGGCGCTCCCGCGCCGGCCGGTCCGTACCCGCTTGCCTGGGCCGTCTCCGGGCGCACCGGTGCCGCCCTGACCGAGCAGGCCCGCCGCCTGCACGAGCGGCTGAGCGCCGCGCCGGAGACCGACCCGACCGCGGTCGCGCGGACGCTCGCCACCGGACGGACCGCCTTCGAACGGCGCGCCGTCGTCCTCGGCACCGACCTCGAGGCCCTGCTCGGCGGGCTTGCGGCCGTGGCCGCGGGAAGCGCGCATCCGGACGTCGTCACCGGCGAGGCGCGGGTGTCCGCGCCGACGGCGCTGCTCTGCACCGGGCAGGGCGCGCAGTACCCCGGCATGAGCCGCGAGCTGTACGAGGCCGACCCGGTCTTCGCGGCCGCCTTCGACGAGGTGTGCGACGCCTTCGCACCGCATCTGGACCGGCCGCTGCGCGAGGTCGTGCACGCCGGGGTGGACATCGACCGGACGGATTGGACCCAGCCCGCCCTGTTCGCCGTCGAGGTCGCCGTGGCCCGGCTGCTGGAGCACCACGGGCTGCGGGCCGGCCTGCTCGCCGGGCACTCGATCGGTGAGCTGGCCGCCGCGTACCTGGCCGGGGTGTACTCGCTGCCCGACGCGGCCCGCCTGGTCACCGCCCGCGGCCGTGCCATGCGCGACGCCCGCGCGGGTGGTGCCATGGCGGCCATCGAGGCTGGTGCCGCCGAGGTCGAGCCGGAACTGAGCGCCGAGGTGAGCCTCGCGGCCGTCAACGCCCCCGACGCCGTGGTGGTCTCCGGCGACGTCGACGCGGTGACCGCGCTGGCCGAGCGCTGGGCCGCGCGCGGCCGCCGCACCCGGACGCTGATCGTCAGCCACGCCTTCCACTCGGCGCACATGGACGGGGCGCTGGACGAGTTCCGGACCGTCGCCGAGCAGGTCACCTACCACCGGCCCCGGCTGCCGCTGATCTCCACGGTCACCGGGCGGCTCGCCGGGGAGGAGATCGCCACGGCGGAGTACTGGACCCGGCAGATCCGCGAGACGGTCCGCTTCGCCGACGCGGTGACCGCGCTCGTCGAGGCCGGTGCCGGGCTGCTGGTCGAAGTGGGTCCGGACGCGGTGCTCGCACCGCTCGCCGCGCGGACGCTGCCGCCGGACGTGACGGCGATCGCGGCGCTGCGTCGCGGGCACTCCGACACCCGGTCGGTGGCCGGGGCGCTGTCCCGGGCGCACGTCCACGGCGTACCGGTCGATCTCGACCTGCTCGCCCCCGGTGACGCGCGCGCCGATCTGCCCACCTACCCGTTCCAGCGGGAACGCTTCTGGCTGGCGCCGCAGGGTGGCGGCGACGTGCGCACCCTCGGCCTGATGCCCGCCGGGCATCCGCTGCTGGGCGCCCGCACCAGCATCGCCGGACGGGACGAGGTCGTGCTGTCCGGCCGGCTGTCGACGGACGAGCAGCCGTGGCTGGCCGACCACGTCGTCGGATCGGGGGCGCTGCTGCCCGCGGCGGCCTTCGCCGAGCTGGTACTGAGCGCCGGACTGACGTGTGGCGCCCCGCGCGTCGCGGAGCTGACGCTGGAGGCACCGCTGCGGCTGGACGCGCCGGTGCGCGTGCAGATCACCGTCGCCGCCCCGGCCGGCGACGGCAGCCGCGCGTTCACCGTGCACGCCGCGGCGGACACCGGCGGGGAGCAGTGGAGCCGGCATGCCACCGGCCTGCTCACCCCGGCCGTGCCGGAGCGGGCCGGACCGGCCGGGGCGTGGCCGCCGCCGGGCTCGACCGCGGTACCGATCGCCGACGTCTACGCCCGCCTCGCCGACGCCGGTTACCACTACGGTCCGGCCTTTCGCGGGCTGCGCGGTCTCTGGCACAACAGCGACGGTGTCTACGCCGAGGTCGGCCTGCCGGACGGGCTGCGCGACACCGCCGCCGGCTACGGCCTGCACCCGGTGCTGCTCGACTCGGCGCTGCACGCCCTGGTCTGGCAGCTCCTGTCCCGGCGAACCGGCGACGCGGACACCATCGACCTGCCGTTCGTGATCGCCGGTCTGCAGGTCGCGCGGCACGGCGCGGCCACGGCGCGGGTCCGGCTCACCCCGGCGGGGACGGACGCGGCCGGGTTGCGGCTCGTGGCCGCCGACGGGTCGCCGGTGGCCACGGTCGACGCCGTCACCGTACGACCGGTGACCGCCACCGACGCTCGCCTGCACACCATCGACTGGGTCGAGGTCAGCGCCGGGACCTCGCCGCCGATCCTGACCGTCGTGCCCATCGACGCGCCCGGTGAGCTGCCCGGACAGGCACACACCACGGCCCTCGACCTGGCCCGGCTGATCCGCGGGCGGCTGCCCGGCGACGAGCGGCTCGCCGTCGTCACCCGCAACGCCGTGCAGGTGTTGCCCGGCGAGGACGTCACCGGTCTCGGTGCCGCCACGGCGTGGGGCCTGGTGCGCTCGGTGCAGAGCGAGCATCCCGGCCGGGTCGTGCTGGTCGACCTGGACGAGGCGGCCGACGACCTCCAGCTGCGCCGGGCCCTGACCACCGGCGAACCGCAGGTCGCCGTCCGGGGCGGAAAGCTGCTCGCGCCCCGGCTCGTCCCGGCGGCGCCGGCCGGCGCCGTGAGCGGGCGGCTCGACCCGGCGGGGACGGTGCTCATCGTCGGCGGCACCGCCGGGCTCGGCGCCCGGTTCGCGCGCCATCTGGTCGCCGAGTACGGCGTACGCCACCTGCTGCTGCTCAGCCGCCGCGGCTCGGACACCCCCGGGCTGCCCGAGCTGGTCACCGAACTCGCCGCCCACGGTGTCCGGGTACGCGCGGTCGCGGCCGACGCGGCGGACCGTACCCAACTCGCCCGCGTGCTGGACGAGATCCCCGCCGAGCACCCCCTGACCGGTGTCCTGCACACCGCCGGCGTGCTCGCCGACGCGACCGTCGCCACCCTCACCGACGAGCAGATCACCACCGTGCTGCGTCCGAAGATCGACGCGGCCTGGCACCTGCACGAGCTCACCCGGGACCGTCCACCGGCGCTGTTCGTGCTCTTCTCCTCGGTCTCCGGCCTGGTCGGCACACCCGGGCAGGCCAACTACGCGGCCGCGAACACCTTCCTGGACGCGCTCGCCGCCCACCGGCGTGCCGCCGGGATGCCGGCGCTGTCGCTGGCCTGGGGGCTGTGGGACGGCACCGCCGGGATGGGCGCCGGCCTCGGCGAGGACGACCTCGCCCGCTGGCGCCGGGCCGGCTTCGCCCCGCTCGGCGCCGCCGACGGTCTCGCCCTGTTCGATGCCGCGATCAGCGCCGACGCGGCCCTGATCGCGCCGGCCCGATACCAACCGCGACCCGTCGCGCAGGTTGCCGTCTCGCTCGACGATGACCGGGTCGTGGAATTCGACGAGGACCGGACGCTGGAGCTGGTGCGTGCGGCCACCGCCACCGTCCTGGGACACCGCGGCACCGACCGGGTCGACCCGCGGCGGGCATTCCGTGAACTCGGCCTGGACTCCCTGGGCGGCGTGGAGCTGCGTAACCAGCTCGGCGCCGCGACCGGACTGCGCCTGCCGGCCACCGTGGTCTTCGACCACCCCACCCCGGAGGCGCTCGCGGCCCATCTGAGCGCCCAGTTCGGTGCTGGCGCCGACGAGAGCGCGCCGGTCGTTCCGGCGGTCGCGAAGGTCTCCGACGAGCCGGTCGCGATCGTGGGGATGGCCTGCCGGTTTCCGGGTGGGGTGGGCTCGCCGGAAGAGTTGTGGCGGCTGGTGACCGAGGAGATCGACGCGGTCGGGGAGTTTCCGGTCAACCGGGGTTGGGATGTGGAGTCGTTGTACGATCCGGATCCGGACCACGCGGGGACGTCGATCACGAGGCAGGGCGGTTTCCTGTACGACGCCGACCGCTTCGACGCCGAGTTCTTCGGCATGTCCCCCCGCGAGGCCACCGCCACCGACCCGCAGCAACGGCTGCTGCTGGAGACGACCTGGGCGCTGTTCGAGGACGCCGGGATCGACCCGGCGACGCTGCGCGGCTCGAACACCGGCGTCTTCACCGGCGCCATGTACGACGACTACGCGGCCGGCCGCCGCAGCGCCCCACCGGAGTTCGAAGGCTTCCTGCTCACCGGAAACCTCTCCAGCGTCGTGTCCGGGCGGGTGGCGTACACCTTTGGTTTTGAGGGCCCGGCGGTGACGGTTGATACGGCGTGTTCGTCGTCGTTGGTGGCTTTGCATTTCGGCGTTTCGGCGTTGGGGCGTGGTGAGTGTGATCTGGCGGTGGTCGGTGGGGTGACGGTCATGTCGTCGCCGAACACGTTTGTGGAGTTTTCCCGGCAGCGTGGTCTGGCGGTCGATGGGCGGTGTCGTTCTTTCGCTGATGGTGCGGGGGGTACGGGTTGGGCCGAGGGTGTGGGGTTGTTGTTGGTTCAGCGGTTGTCGGATGCGGTTGCTACTGGTCGTCGGGTTTTGGCTGTGGTTCGTGGTTCGGCGGTGAATCAGGATGGCGCGTCTAACGGATTGACGGCACCGAGTGCTCCTGCGCAGGAGCGGGTGATTGGTCGGGCGTTGGCGGCTGCTGGTTTGTCGGTGGCGGATGTTGATGTGGTGGAGGGTCATGGGACGGGGACTCGGCTTGGTGATCCGATTGAGGTCGGGGCGTTGCAAGCGACTTATGGTCGTTCGCGCGATGGGGTGTGGCTGGGTTCGTTGAAGTCGAACATTGGTCATGCGCAGGCGGCGGCGGGCGTCGGTGGTGTGATCAAGATGGTTCAGGCGATGCGGTACGGGGTGATGCCGCGTTCGTTGCACAGCGAGACGCCGTCGTCGGAGGTTGACTGGGATGCCGGTGGGGTGCGCTTGTTGTCGCGGGCCCGGTCGTGGCCTGTCGAGGACCGTCCGCGGCGGGCGGCGGTGTCGTCGTTTGGAATCAGCGGCACGAACGCGCATGTCATTTTGGAGCAGGGTCCGGTGGTCGAGCCGGTCGCGCGGCGGCGGTCGCCGGTTGTGCCGTGGGTGTTCTCGGCTCGTGATGAACCGGGGTTGCGGCGTCAGCTGGCCCGGTTGAGCGAGCACCTGACCCGGTATCCGGATACGGACCCCGTCGACGTCGGCTACACCCTCGCCACCCGGCCCCTGCTGGAGTACCGGGCCGCCGTCGTCGGTGACGACCCCCTCGCCGGGCTCGACGCGCTGGCCACCGGCACGCCGCACCCGGCGGTGCTGCCCGCGCGTGCCGTCCGCGACACCGGCGCCCGCACCGCGTTCCTGTTCACCGGGCAGGGCAGCCAGCGTCTCGACATGGGCCGCGAGCTGCACGAGACCAGTTCCGAATTCGCCCGCGCCTTCGACGAGATCTGCGACCTGCTCGACCCGCACCTGCCCCGGCCGATGCGCCAGGTCCTGTGGGCCGAGCCCGGCTCTGCCGACTCGGCCCTGCTGGATCAGACCGCGTATACGCAGGCCGCGCTCTTCGCCGTTGAGGTCGCCCTCTACCGGTTGGTCGAGCACCACGGCGTACGCCCGGACTACCTGCTCGGCCACTCCATAGGCGAGGTGAGCGCCGCCCATGTCGCCGGTCTGTGGGACCTGCCCGGCGCCTGCGCGGTCGTGGCCGCCCGCGGCCGGCTCATGCAGGCTGCCCGTGAAGGCGGCGTGATGATCGCCGCCCGCGCCAGTGAGGAGCAGGTCCGCGCCGACGTGCGCCGCCTCGGACTGGACGAGGCGCTCGCGGTCGCCGCGGTCAACGGCCCGCAGGCCACCGTCGTCTCCGGCGACGCTCCGGCGGCCGACCGCCTCGCCGCGTGGTGGGACGAGCAGGGCGTCGCCCGCCGGCTGCTGACGGTCAGCCACGCGTTCCACTCCCCGCACATGGACGTCGTGCTGGACGACTTCCTCGCCGCGCTGGCGAAGGTGGACTTCCACCAGCCGCGCATCCCGATCGTCTCCAACCTGACCGGGGAACTCGCCGACCCGGACGAGCTGCGCGAGCCGGGCTACTGGGTCCGGCACATCCGCGAGACGGTGCGCTTTTTCGACGGCGTACGCCAGCTCGACGCCCTCGGCGTCGGCCGCTACCTGGAGATCGGCCCGGGTGGGACCCTGGCCGCCCTGGTCCAGCAGTGCCTGCCGGCGGGCCGGGACGCCACCTGTGCCGCGCTGCTGCCGCCCGGCCGGCCCGAGCCGCACGGGATCGCCGCCGGGCTCACCCAGCTGCGCCTGCACGGCGCGACCTGGGACCCGGCTGCGGTGTTCCCCGGCGGGCGACACACCGACCTGCCGACGTACAGCTTCAAGGCCGACCGCTACTGGCTCCCGGCGCCGCCCGCCGACACCGACGGCGGGTTCGGCCACCCGCTGCTGCACACCGGCACCGAGCTGGCCGGCCGGCACGGCATGGTCTTCACCGGCAGCGCCGCCGCGACCGGTTGGCTCGCCGATCACCGGGTCGGCGACGCGGTCCTGATCCCCGGCACCGCCGTGCTGGAGATGCTGCTGCGCGCCGGCCGCGAGACCGGCTGCCCGAGAGTCGCCGACCTGACCGTCACCGCGCCCCTGGTGGTACCGGACGACGGCACGCTGCGGTTGCAGGTGCTGATCGCCGCGCCGGACGATCGTGGGAACCGCGCCGCCGAGGTGCACGCCCGCGCCGGCGAGCAGGACGAATGGGCCTCGCACGCGACGGCGACGCTCGCCCCGGGCGAGGACGACGAACCCGCCGTCGACGCGATCGAGTGGCCGCCGGCCGCCACCGAGGTCGACTTGGCCGGCGCCTACGAGCGGCTCGCCGGACACGGCTACCGGTACGGGCCGGCGTTCCAGGGCCTGCGTCGGGTGTGGACCGCCGGTGACGACCTGTACGCCGAGGTCGAGCAAGAGGACGACGCCGGGTTTCTGCTGCACCCCGCCCTGCTCGACGCCGGCCTGCATGCCCTGCTCCCCGGGGTCGCGGCCGACGACCGGCCGGCCGTCGTGCCGTTCAGCTGGGCGGGCGTGCGGCTGTACCGGACCGGAGCCCGCAAGCTGCGCGTACGGTTGACCCGTACCGGCCCGGACACCGTCGCGGTCGCCGCCGCCGACGAGTTCGGTACGCCCGTGCTGCGTGCCGAGGCGCTGAGCCTGCGGCCCCTGGCCGGCGCGATGCCGCACGACCCGCTGCTGACGGTCTCCTGGGTTCCCGCCGCCTCCGAGCCCGGCACCACGGTGGACGTGTACGAGGTCACCGGCACCGACCCCGGCGACGTCGTCCGCGACACGCTGCACCGGGTACGGCGGTGGCTGGCCGATGAGAGCACTGCCGAGCGCCGCCTCGCCGTGGTCACCCGCCGGGCGGCCGGTCCCGTCCACGCCGGGGTGTGGGGGCTCATCCGCACGGCCCAGACCGAGCACCCGGGCCGGTTCGTCCTGCTCGACGTCGACCACGACGACCCCGTGTCGCCGCCCGCGCTGCCCACGACGGAGCAGCAGTTCGCCGTACGTGACGGACAACTCCTCGTGCCCCGGCTGGTCCGGGCCACCGGCACACCGGGCGCGGCGCCCGACTGGGCGGCCGGAACCGTGCTGCTCACCGGCGCGACCGGCACGCTCGGCCGGATCCTGGCCCGCCACCTGGTCACCCGGCACGGCGCCCGCGACCTGTTGCTGCTCAGCCGCCGCGGCGAGACCGCACCGGGCGCCGCCGAACTGCGCGACGAGCTGACCGCCGCCGGCGCGCGGGTGACCTTCGCCGCGTGCGACGTCACCGACCGCGCCGCCCTGGCCGCCGTCCTGGCCGTCCACCCGGTGCGGGCCGTCGTGCACGCCGCCGGCGTGGTGGCCGACGGCGTGCTGACCGGGCTGACCGACGAGCAGGTCAACCGCGTCCTCGCCGCCAAGATCGACGCCGCCCGGAACCTGCACGAGCTGACCCGTGAGCGCGAGTTGGAGGCGTTCGTCCTCTACTCCTCGGTCGCCGGGCTCTTCGGCACCGCCGGGCAGGCCGCCTACGCGGCCGGCAACACGTACCTGGACGCCCTCGCCGCCGCCCGCCACGCCGCCGGACTGCCCGGCACCTCCCTCGCCTGGGGGCTGTGGGCGCAGACCAGCGAACTGAGCGGGCACCTCGGCGACGCCGACCGGCAACGCCTCGCCCGCCTCGGCCTACGCCCGGTCGCCACGGAAGCGGCGATGGTGATGTTCGACGCGGCGACCGCCGGCACCGAGCCGCTGTACGCGCTCACCGGCCTCGACCTGGCCGCCGTCCGCGCCACCGGTGCCGTTCCACCGCTGCTGCGCGCGCTCATGCCGGCCGCCAGCTCCCACCCGGCCGGGACCGGCGAACCGGCCGCTGCTCGGCTCGGCGCGCTGCCCGCAGCCGAACGCCGTCCCGCCCTGCTGCGCCTGGTCCGCGGGCAGGCTGCCGCCGTGCTGGGCTACGCCGATCAGCAGGCCCTGGCCGAGGACCGGGTGTTGCAGGAGTTCGGCCTGGACTCGCTGACCGCGGTTGAGCTGCGCAACCGGATCGGTGCCGCGATCGGCACGCAACTGCCGGCCGGGGTGGTCTTCGACCATCCGAGCGTCGGCGCCCTCGCCGCCTACCTCGACCGGATCGTCGCTCCGGACCCGCGGGCCGCCGCGCGGGCGCTGCTGGCCGATCTGGACCGGATCGGCGAGAACCTGGCGGCGGCGGTCGAGGTGGGGGACGCCGCCGATCTCGCCGAACGGCTCCACGCCCTGCTCAAGATCGTCCAACCCGGTGCCGGACCGGCCGGTGCCGACCTGGCGGCCGCCAGCGACGAAGAACTGTTCGCGCTCGTCGACGAGTCCGAGTGATCGCCGACCTGGAAAGTGGGTGGCCCCATGGCTGACGAAGAGAAGCTTCGCGAATACCTCAAGCGTGCGATCGCCGATGCGCGCGACGTACGCCAGCGTCTGCAACAGCTGCAGGACAGCCAGCAGGAGCCGATCGCCGTGGTCGGCATGGCCTGCCGCTATCCGGGCGGGGTGCGCACCCCCGAGCAGCTGTGGCGCCTGGTCGCCGACGGCGTCGACGCGGTCGGCGGGTTCCCGGACAATCGGGGCTGGGACCTGCGGCGGCTCTACCACCCCGACCCCGACCACGTGGGCACCTCCATCACCCGCGAGGGCGGCTTCCTGCACGACGCCGACCTGTTCGACGTGGACTTCTTCGGGATGTCGCCGCGCGAGGCCCTCGCCACCGACCCGCAGCAGCGGCTGCTGCTGGAGACGGCGTGGGAGACGTTCGAGGACGCCGGGGTCGCCCCGGCGACGCTGCGGGGCACTGCCACCGGCGTGTTCGCCGGCGCCATGTACAGCGACTACGGCACCCGGCCCGGCCTGCCGCCGGACGAGTTCCAGGGCTACCTGTTCAGTGGCAGCGCCGGCAGCATCGCCGCCGGGCGGCTCGCCTACACGTACGGGCTGGAGGGCCCCGCCGTCGCCGTCGACACCGCCTGCTCGTCGTCGCTGGTCGCGCTGCACCTTGCCGCCTCCGCGTTGCGCCGCGGCGAGTGCGACCTGGCCCTGGCCGGCGGCGTGACCGTCATGTCGACCCCGGTCGCGTTCATCGAGTTCTCCCGGCTTCGCGGCCTGTCCACCGACGGCCGGTGCCGCTCGTACTCCGCCGCGGCCGACGGCACCGGCTGGGCCGAAGGCGTCGGCCTGCTGCTGGTGCAGCGGCTGTCCGATGCGATCCGCGACGGCCGCCGGGTGCTGGCCGTGCTCCGCGGCACCGCGGTCAACGCCGACGGCGCCTCCAACGGCCTGACCGCCCCGAACGGCCCCGCCCAGGAGCGCGTCATCCGCCGCGCCCTGGACGCGGCGGGCCTGCGCCCGGCCGACGTCGACGTGGTCGAGGGACACGGGACCGGCACCCGGCTCGGCGACCCGATCGAGGTCGAGGCGCTGCAAGCCACCTACGGCCAGGCCGGGCGGCCGGTCTGGCTCGGCTCGCTCAAGTCCAACATCGGGCACTCCCAGGCCGCCGCCGGGGTCGGCGGGGTCATCAAAATGGTGCAGGCCATGCGGTACGGCGTCATGCCGCGCACCCTGCACGCCGACGAGCCGACCCCGCACGTCGCCTGGGACAGTGGCGGTGTCACGCTGCTGCGCGAGGCCCGGGACTGGCCCGCGACCGACGGGGTGCGCCGCGCGGCGGTCTCGTCGTTCGGCTTCGGTGGCACCAACGCGCACGTCGTCCTCGAACACACCGTGCCGCAGCCGGTCACCCCGCCACCCGCTCCGCCGGTGGTGCCGTGGCTGATCTCCGCGCACGACGCGGCCGGACTGCGCGCGCAGGCCGAGCAGCTGGCCGGGTTCGCCCAGGCCCACCCCGAGGCCAGTGTCGCCGACATCGGCCGTACTCTCGCCGCTCGTCCCGCTCTGCCGACCCGCGCGGTGATCACCGCGACCAGCCGGGGGGAGCTGCGCGCCGCGCTCGCGGCCGCCGAACCGGCCCCGGCCGCCGCCGGTGGCGCGCTCGCCGTCATGTTCACCGGGCAGGGCGCGCAGCGGGCCGGAATGGGCAGCGAACTTCGCGCGGCCTTCCCGGTCTTCCGGGACGCGTACGACGCGGCCTGCGCGGAGCTGGACCGCTGGCTGCCGCGCCCGGTACGCCCGGTCATCGAGTCCGGCGACGGGCTGGAACAGACCGGCTTCACCCAGCCGGCGCTGTTCGCCTTCGAGGTCGCACTGTTCCGACTGCTCGCCTCCTGGGGGCTGCGTCCGGACTTCGTCGTGGGCCACTCGATCGGCGAACTCGCCGCCGCCCACGTCGCGGGCGTGCTCACGCTGCCCGACGCGGCCCGGCTCGTCGTCGCCCGCGGCACCCTGATGCAGGCCCTGCCACCGGGCGGCGTGATGGTCGCGATCCAGGCCAGCGAGGACGAGCTGCGCCCGACGCTGCCCGACGGCGTCGACGTCGCCGCGATCAACGCCGACGACGCGGTGGTGATCTCCGGTGCTGAGGGGGCCGCCGCCCGGGTGGAGGCGCTGTGGCGCGGCCGCGGCCGGCGCACCCGCCGCCTGACGGTCTCGCACGCCTTCCACTCGGCCCGGATGGACCCGATGCTGGACGCCCTGCGCGAGCAGGCGAACACCTTGACGTACGCCGTACCGAAGCTCGCCGCCGTCTCCACGGTCAGCGGCGCCCCGGTCCGCGACGAATGGCAGCGACCCGGCTACTGGTCCGGGCAGGTCCGCGCCACCGTCCGGTTCGCCGACGCCGTACGCAAGCTGCGCGAACTCGGCGTGACCACCTTCGTCGAGATCGGACCGACCGCGGTGCTGTCCGCCCTGGTCGACGGCGCGGTCCCGGCCTGCCGCGCCGACCGCCCCGAGGTCCCGGCCGTCGTCGGCGCGCTGACCGACCTGTGGAAACGTGGCGTGCCGGTCGACTTTTCCAGCTACTTCCCGGGCGGCACCGGCCCGCACGTCGACCTGCCCCGGTACGCGTTCGCCCGCCAGCGCTACTGGCTCAGCCCGCGTACCGCCGTCCCGGACGCCGCCGCGCTGGGACAGTCCGCGACCGGGCACCCGCTGCTGGGCGCCGCCGTCCGCCCGGCCGGCGCCGGCGACCTGCTGCTGACCGGGCACCTCGACACCGACACCCAGCCCTGGCTCGCCGACCACACGCTGAACGGTCAGGTGATCGTCCCGGGCACGGCGCTGCTGGAAATGGCGCGGCGTGCCGCCGACGAGGCCGGCGCCACCGGCATCGCGGAGCTCACCCTGCTCACACCGCTGACGGTGCCACCGCGGGCCGGCGTCGACGTGCAGGTGGCGGTCCGCGCCGCCGACCAGCGCGTCGACATCCACGCCGCCACCGACGGCACCTGGTACCCGGTGGCCACCGGGCAGCTCACCGAGACGCCGGCCGAACCCGTCGAGTACCTGCGCGAGTGGCCGCCCGCCGGCGCCACCGAGCTGGACCTGACCGGCACCTACGAGCGGCTTCGCGACTACGGCTACGGCTACGGCCCGCGCCTGCGCGGCCTGCGGCGGCTGTGGCATCGCGACGACGAGCTGTTCGCCGAGGTGAGTGGCGTCGACTCGGGCGACTTCGCCCTGCACCCGGCACTGCTCGACGCCGCCCTGCACGCGCTGCTGCCCGGTGTGGCCGGGGAGGCGCCAGCCCGGATGCCGTTCAGCTGGGCCGGCGTACGCTTCCGGCCCGGCGCGACGACCACCGCGCGGGTCCGGCTCACCCCGGCGGGCGCCGACACGTACGCCCTGCTCGTCGCCGACAGCGCGGGCACCCCGCTGGCCGGGGTCGACGCCGTCGCGCTGCGCCCGCTGTCCACCTCCGGCGCCCCGGCGCCGGCGGCCGACCTGCTGCCCCTGCGTTGGCGCCCGGCAGCCGCCGGGAATCCGCGACCCGGCACGAGCTGGGCGACGCTGCACGCCCCGTCCGACCTGGCCGCGTTGGCCGCCGAACCGCCGGACGTCGTGCTCGCCCCCGTGCCCGGCCCACCGCCGGACGGCGACCTGCCCGCCGCCGTGCGCGCCGCCACCGCGCACGTGCTCACCCTGGTCCGCGACTGGCTCGCCGAGGACCGGTTCACCGCCACCCGGTTGGTCGTGCTGACCCGCGGTGCGGTCGCCACCGCACCCGGCGAAGCACCCTCGCTGATCCACGCCGCCGTCTGGGGCCTGCTGCGCTCGGCGCAGAGCGAGCACCCGGACCGGATCACGCTCGTGGACGCCGACGTGCCCGGCACCCCGGAGTTGCTGGCGGCCGCCGTCGCGGCCGGCGAACCACAGCTCGCGATCCGCGATGGCGTGTTCTTCGTCCCGCGCCTGGTCCCGGCCGTCCCGGTCGCCCCGGCCGGCACCGCGCCGCGCTTCGACGGGACCATCCTGATCACCGGCGGCGGCGGGACGCTCGCCCGCGCGCTGGCCCGCCACCTGGTGCACCAGCACGGTGCCCGGGATCTGCTGCTGCTCAGCCGCCGCGGCGAGACGCCGCCCGGCGCCGAGTTACGCGACGAGCTCGCCGCCGCCGGCGCGCGGGTCACCTTCGCCGCCTGCGACGTGACCGACCGCGCCGCCCTCGAAGCGGTCCTGGCTGACCATCCGGTACGTGCCGTCGTGCACACCGCCGGGATCACCGACGACGGCGTGCTGACCGCCCTCGACCCGGCCCGCCTCGACCGGACGCTGCGACCCAAGATCGACGGTGCGTGGCACCTGCACGAGCTCACCCGGGACCTGTCCGCGTTCGTGCTGTACTCCTCCCTCGCCGGCCTGGTGGGCACACCGGGGCAGGCCAACTACGCGGCCGGCAACACCTTCCTGGACGCGCTCGCCGCGCACCGGCGGGCCGCCGGGCTGCCCGCCGTCTCCCTGGCCTGGGGGCTGTGGGAGGCCGACAGCGTGCTGACCGGACACCTGTCCGCGACCGACCGCGGCCGCCTGACCCGGCTCGGCCTGCGGCCGCTGTCCACCGCAGCCGGGCTGGCCCTGTTCGACCAGGCCATCGCCGGCACCGAACCGGTGTACGCGGCGACCCGCCTGGACCGGTCCGCGCTGGACGCCGCCGACGCCTCGCCGCTGCTGCGGGAGCTGGTGCCGCGTCGCCGTCGCCCGGCGGCACCGCCGAAGCCGAACCGGGCTACCTCCGACCTGGTCCGCGCCACGCTCGCCGCCGTGCTCGGCCACGCCGACCCCACGGCCATCCCGACCGACCGTCCGTTGCAGGAACTCGGGCTCGACTCGCTGACCGCGGTCGAGCTGCGCAACCAGCTCGGCGCCGCGACCGGGCTGCGCCTGCCCGCCACGCTCGCCTTCGACCACCCCACCGTCGAGCGGCTGACCGCGTACCTGTCCGCCCAACTCGGCGGCGACCCGGCCGAGGCGCCGTCCGCCGAGCGGATGCGCGCCGAGGCGGACGAGCCAATCGCGATCGTGGGAATGGCCTGCCGGTTTCCGGGTGGGGTGGGCTCGCCGGAGCAGTTGTGGCGGCTGGTGGCCGAGGAGGTCGACGCGGTCGGGGAGTTCCCGGCCAACCGCGGCTGGGACCTGGAGTCGCTGTACGACCCGGACCCGGCCCACCCGGGCACGTCGATCACGAGGCACGGCGGTTTCCTGTACGACGCCGACCGCTTCGACGCCGACTTCTTCCGCCTGTCGCCGAAGGAGGCCCTCGCCACCGACCCGCAGCAACGGCTCGTGCTGGAGACGACCTGGGAGCTGTTCGAGGACGCCGGCGTCGACCCGGCGACCCTGCGCGGCTCCAACACCGGCGTGTTCACCGGCGCGATGTACAGCGACTACGGCGCACGGGTCCGCGAGGTGCCCCCGGAGTTGGAGGGCTACCTCGCCGGCGGCAGCGCGAGCAGCGTCGTGTCGGGGCGGGTGGCGTACACGTTCGGTCTCGAGGGTCCGGCGGTGACGGTCGACACCGCGTGTTCGTCGTCTTTGGTGGCCCTGCACTGGGCGGTGTCCGCTCTGCAGCGCGGTGAGTGTGATCTGGCGGTTACGGGTGGGGTGACGGTGATGTCGTCGCCGAACACGTTTGTGGAGTTCTCTCGGCAGCGCGGCTTGGCAGTGGATGGCCGGTGCCGTTCCTATGCCGATGACGCGCAGGGTACTGGCTGGTCCGAGGGTGTCGGGTTGCTGTTGGTCCAGCGGTTGTCGGACGCGGTCGCTTCCGGTCGTCAGATCCTCGCTGTGGTGCGTGGTTCGGCCGTGAATCAGGATGGCGCGTCGAACGGGCTGACCGCGCCGAGTGGCCCTGCGCAGGAGCGGGTGATCGGCCAGGCTCTGGCGACCGCTGGCCTGACGGTGACGGATGTTGACGTGGTGGAGGGTCATGGCACGGGTACCCGGCTCGGCGATCCGATTGAGGTTCAGGCGTTGCAGGCGACCTACGGTCGTTCCGGGCGTCCGGTCTGGTTGGGTTCGCTGAAGTCGAACATCGGCCACGCGCAGGCGGCGGCGGGGGTCGGTGGTGTGATCAAAATGGTTCAGGCGATGCGGTACGGGGTGATGCCGCGTTCGTTGCACAGCGAGACGCCGTCGTCGGAGATTGACTGGGATGCCTCGGGAGTGCGTCTGTTGTCGCAGGCCCAGTCGTGGCCTGTCGAGGACCGTCCACGGCGTGCGGCGGTGTCGTCGTTCGGGATCAGCGGCACGAACGCGCACGTCATCCTGGAACAGGGCCCGACAACCGGGCCGACTGCGAAGCAGACACCGCCGGTCCTGCCGTCGGTGCTCTCCGCCCGCGACGAGCCGGCGCTGCGGCGCCAGCTCGCCCGGCTGCGCGAGCACCTGACCCAGCACCCCGGCACGGACCTCGCCGACGTCGGCTACACCCTCGCCACCCGCGCGGCGCTCCCGGTCCGCACGGTCGTGATCGGCAGCGATGTCGAGCACGCCGTGCCCGTCACCGCCGGCACCGGTGGCCTTGCGATCCTCTTCACCGGGCAGGGCGCGCAGCGGGTCGGCATGGGCGCCGGGTTGCGGTCCGCTTTCCCGATCTTCCGGACGACCTACAACGAGATCTGCGACATCTTCGACCGCCTGCTGCCCACCTCGCTGAGCGCCGCCATCGACAGCGGCGCCGGACTCGACGAGACGGGACTGACCCAACCCGCCCTGTTCGCGTTCGAGGTTGCCCAGTTCCGCCTGCTGGAGTCCTGGGGCGTACGGCCGGACGCGCTCGCCGGGCACTCGATCGGCGAACTGGTCGCCGCGCACGTCGCCGGCGTGCTGTCGTTGCCGGACGCCTGCGTGCTGGTGGCCGCCCGCAGCGGACTCATGCAGGCGCTGCCCGCGGGCGGGGCGATGGCCGCCGTGCAGGCCACCGAGGCCGAGATCGGCGACGAGATCGACATCGCCGCCGTCAACGCCGACGACTCGGTGGTGATCTCCGGCGACGAGCAGATCGTGGCGGCGGTGGTGGCCCGGTGGGCGGGTCGGGGCCGGCGCACCCGGCGGCTCACCGTGTCGCACGCGTTCCACTCGGTCCGGATGGAGCCCATGCAGCCGGAGTTCCGCAAACAGGCCGAGATGGTCGACTACGCCGGACTGACGATCCCGGCGGTGTCGACGGTGACCGGCAACGCCGTGCAGGACGAGTGGAGCGACCCGGACTACTGGACCCGGCAGATCCGGGCCACCGTCCGGTTCTCCGACGCCGTACGCACCCTGCGCGACCAGGGCATCGGTGTGTTCCTCGAGGTCGGGCCGGACGCGGCGCTCTCGGCGTTGGTCGACGGCGCGGTGCCGGCCGGCCGCCGCGACCGCGACGAGGTGACGACGCTGCTCGACGCGCTGGCGACGGTGTGGTCACGTGGCGCGGCCGTGGACTGGTCCGCCTACTTCGCCGGCAGCGGCGCCACCCACATCGACCTGCCCCGGTACGCGTTCGACCACGACCGTGCCTACTGGCTGGCCACCGGCACCGCCCGTACCCCGGAACCTCAGTCGGCGCCCACCGAGCCGGCCCCGACGCTCGCCACCACCCTGGCCGGGCTGGATCACGCGGACCGCGAGCGGGCCGTGCGTGACCTGGTGCTGCGCCACAGCGCCGAGGCGCTCGGCCACACCGGCGACACGGCCATCCCGGCCGACCGACCGTTCCAGGAGACCGGCATGGACTCGATGACCGCCGTCCAGTTGCGCGACCGGCTCCGCGCCGCCACCGGCCTGGAACTGGCCGCCACGGTCGTCTTCGAGCAACCGACCCCGGCCGCGCTCGCCGCGCACCTGCTCACCCTGCTGCCCGCCGGCGTGCCTGACGCTGACCTGCCGAGCCTGCTCGACCAGCTCGAAGCGGCCCTGACCGGCCGGACACCCGGCGACCCGGCGCTGGCCCCGGCCGGTGCCCGGCTGCGGGCCGTCCTGGACCGGCTCACCGGCGCCCCCGCGGCCAGCGGACCCGACCCGAGCGCCCGGATCGCCGATGCCAGCACCGACGAGATCTTCCACCTGATCGACACCGAGCTCGGCCGCCGAGCCGGCTGACCCGAGGACGGGACCGCACATGTCCAACGAAGAGAAGCTGGTCGACTACCTCAAGTGGGTCACCGCCGACCTGCAGCAGGCGCGCGCCCGCATTGCCGAGATGGAGAACCCGCAGCGCGACCCGGTCGCCATCGTCGGCATGTCCTGCCGGTTCCCGGGCGCGCAGGGCCCGGACGAGCTGTGGCGGGTCGCCGTCGAGGAACGCGACGAGATCACCCCGTTCCCGACCGACCGCGGTTGGGACCTGGACGCCCTCTACGACCCGGACCCGGCCAAGCCCGGCCACATCTACATCCGCGAGGCCGGCTTCGTGGCCACCGCCGGGCTGTTCGACGCCGCGTTCTTCGGCATCTCCCCGCGCGAGGCGCTGGCCATGGACCCGCAGCAGCGGATCCTGCTGGAGTCGGCGTGGGAGGCCATCGAGAACGCCGGCATCGATCCGAGCACGCTGACCGGGTCCCGCACCGGGGTGTTCGCCGGGCTGGTCGAGCAGAGCTACCTGGACCTCGACCCGCCGGAGGAGTTCGAGGGCTACCAGATGACCAGCAAGCTGAGCAGCATGGCGTCCGGGCGGATCGCGTACACGCTGGGGCTGCAGGGCCCCGCCGTGTCGATCGACACCGCCTGTTCGTCGGCGCTGGTCGCGGTGCACCTGGCCGCCCAGTCGCTGCGCTCCGGCGAGTCCACCCTGGCGCTGGCCGGTGCCGCGTACATTGCCGCGCACCCCGGCGGCTACCTGGACGGCTCCCGGCAGCGGGGACTCGCCCCGGACGGCCGGTGCAAGCCGTTCTCCGCCGCCGCCGACGGGATCGGCTGGTCCGAGGGCGCCGGGATCCTCGTGCTGGAGCGGCTTGCCGACGCGCGGCGCAACGGTCACCGCGTGCTGGCCGTGGTCCGCGGCAGCGCGGTCAACTCCGACGGCGCCTCCAACGGGCTCACCGCCCCGAACGGGCTCGCCCAGGAGCGGGTCATCCGGCAGGCGCTTGCCGACGCCGGGCTGACCACCGCCGACGTTGACGCGATCGAGGCGCACGGCACCGGGACCCGGCTCGGCGACCCGATCGAGGCCGGGGCGCTGCTGGCCACGTACGGCGCCGGCCGCCCCGAGGGCCGTCCCGTGCTGGTCGGCTCGCTCAAGTCGAACGTCGGGCACGCCCAGGCGGCCGCCGGGGTCGGTGGCATCGTGAAGATGGTGCAGGCCATCCGGCACGGCGTGCTGCCCCGCACGCTGCACCTGGACGAGCCGTCGCCGTTCGTGAACTGGTCGGCCGGCGACGTCGAACTACTCACCACCACCCGGCCGTGGCCGAGCACCGATCGACCCCGCCGCGGCGCGGTCTCCGCGTTCGGCGCCAGCGGCACCAACGCCCATCTGCTGCTCGAACAGGCACCGGAAACCCGAGAGCCGTCCGGCGACGAGCCGGAGACGGTGGTCGCGGGGCCGCTTGCGTGGGCGGTGTCGGCGAAGACACCGGCCGCGCTGCGGGCCCAGGCCGCCCGGCTCGCCACCCACGTACGGTCGCTGCCCGCGAGCGACCGCCCGGACGTCCTGCGCGACGTGGCGTACTCGCTGGCCACCACACGTACGGTGTTCCCGCACCGGGCGGTGGTGGTGGCCGCCGACCGGGACACCGTGCTGGCCGGCCTGGACGCGCTCGCCGCCGGGGAGAGCGCCGAGAATCTGATGACCGGCACGGCCGCCGACCGGGGTCGTACCGTGTTCGTCTTCCCGGGCCAAGGCAGCCAGTGGCCGGGGATGGCGACCGCGCTGCTCGCCTCCTCGGACGTGTTCGCAGCCCGCGTCGTCGAGTGCGTCAAGGCGTTCGAACCGCACCTGGACTGGTCGTTGGACGACGTGCTGCGCGGCGTGCCCGGCGCGCCGGCCCTGGACCGCATCGAGGTGGTGCAGCCGGCCCTGTTCGCCGTACACGTGGCTCTTGCCGCCCTGTGGGAGGCGGCCGGAATCCGGCCAGACGCCGTCGTCGGGCACTCCCAGGGCGAGATTGCCGCAGCCGTCGTCGCCGGCGCGATCTCCCTCGCCGATGGCGCCCGCATCATCGCGGTCCGCAGCCGGCTCGCCCGCCGGCTGGAAGGGCGCGGTGGGATGGCCGCGATCGGCCTGCCCCGCGCCGACGTCGAGCGGCGCCTGGGGCGCTTCGCCGACCGGCTGACCCTGGCGGTCGAGAACGGCCCGGCGTCGGTGCTGGTCGCCGGCGAAAGGCAGGCCCTGGACGAGTTCGTCGCCGAGTGCGTTGCGGCCGGCGCGCGCACCAAGCGGTTCCCGGCCGACTTCCCGTCGCACTCGCCGCACGTCGCCGTCGTACAGCAGGAGATGCTCGAAGCCCTCCGCAACGTGCGGCCCCAAGCGGCGACCGTGCCCCTGTACTCGACGGTCACCGGCGGGCGCCTTGACACCACCGGCATGGACGCCCGCTACTGGTACGCCAACATGCGCCGGCCGGTCGAGTTCGCCACCACCCTGCGCGCCCTCGCCGACGCCGGGCACGGCACGTTCATCGAGGTCAGCGCGCACCCGGTGCTGGTCGCCTCGCTGCGCGACAACCTGGGCGCCGACGCGCTCGTCGGCGGCACCCTGCGCCGCGACACCGACGCCGTGCGCACCTTCCAGCTCGCCCTCGCCCACCTGCACACCCAGGGCCTGCCCGTCGACCGGGAACACCCGTTCGCCGGGACGAACCCGCGGGTCGTTCCGCTGCCGACGTACGCGTTCGAGCACACCCGTTACTGGCATGTCGCCGCCGGCCGCACCGGCAACGCCACCGGTCTCGGCCTGCGCGACACCACCCACCCGCTGCTGGGCGCGGCCGTGTCCCTGGCCGGCGGCGACGAGACGGTGTTCACCACCCGCCTGCCCGGCTCCGGCAACCCGGCGGTCACCGACGCGACCCTGCTGGAGATGGTGGCCCGCGCCGGCGACGAGACCGGCTGCACGACCGTCCGCGAACTGCGCACGATCACCCCGCTGGAGATGCCCGCCCGGGGCGGCCTTCAGGTCCAGGTCAGGGTCGGGGCGCCCGGAGAGCGCGGCCGGCGTCCGGTGACCGTGCACGCCCGCCCCGGTGACGGCGACGGCCCGTGGACCCGGCACGCCGAGGGCACCCTCGGCGTCACCATCACCGCTGACCAGGAACCGATTGCGGTCTGGCCGTCCGCACCCGAGGCGGTCACCGACTCACCGCACCTGTACGCCGAGGTCACCCTCCCGGAGAACCTCGCCGGCGAGGCGGACCGGTACGTTCTGCATCCGGCCCTGCTTGACGCCCTGCTGAACGTGGCCCCGGGCGACGGCCCGATCCACGCCTGGAGCGACTGGCACGTCCACGCCACCGGCGCCACCACCCTGCGCGCCCGCCTGACTCCGGCCACCGGCGGCGGGTTCAGTGCGGTCCTCGCCGACCGCACCGGCCGGCTCGTCGCGACCCTCGGCGCCGCCGAACGCGGAGCGCACACCTCCGGGCGGCAGCCGGTGTCCGATGCGATGCTCGCCGTGCGGTGGACACCCGTCGAGGTCACCGGCCCGACCCCGGACCACGACTGGGCCCCGCTGATGTCCGCCGACCCGGACCACCCCGACCGGCTGCGCGCCGCCCTGGACCGGGCCGCCGCGGCCACCGCCGTCCGGTACGACTGCGGCGGCGAGCCCGCCGGATCGCGCACCGCCGAGCAGGCACACCTGCACACTCGCCGCGTCCTCACCCTGGTACAGGCGTGGCTGGCCGACGAGCGGCTCACCGACGTCCCCCTGCTGATCACCACCAGCGGCGCGGTCCCGGCCGGTGGTCCGGTGACCGATCCGGCGGCGGCCGCTGTGTGGGGGCAGCTCCGCTCAGCGCAGTCGGAGAACCCGGGCCGCTTCGTGCTGGCCGACATCGATCATGACGACGACCCGTACCCGATCCTGTCGATGGTCGCCGCCAGCGGCGTCGCGCAGGCCGCCGTCCGCTCCGGCACCATCCTCATCCCGCGCCTGCACCGGGTCGGCGCCACCGCGTCCGCTCCGCCGTGGACGCCCGGCGGCACCGTCCTGATCACCGGCGGCACCGGCGCGCTGGGCGCCCTGTTCGCCCGACACCTGGTGGCCGCACACGGCGTCACCGACCTGGTGCTGACCAGCCGCCGCGGACCCGCCGCGCCGGGCGCTGCGGAGCTGGCGGACGAGCTGACCGGACTCGGCGCGCGGGTGCGGATCGCGGCCTGCGACACCGGGGACCGCGAGGCGCTGCGCGCCGTCCTGGACGGCATCGCACCGCAGCACCCGCTGACCGGAGTCGTCCACGCGGCCGGTGTCATCGACGACGGCCTGATCACCTCTGGCACCACCGAGCGGCTCGACGCCGTACTGCGGCCCAAGGCCGACGGCGCGTGGCATCTGCACGAGTTGACCCGCGACCTGCCGCTGACCGCGTTCGTCCTGTTCTCCTCGCTCGCCGGGGTCATCGGCGGTGCCGGCCAGTCCAGCTACGCCGCCGCTAACACGTTCCTGGACGCGCTCGCCGCCCACCGCCATGAGCAGGGGCTGTCAGCCACCTCGATCGCCTGGGGCGTCTGGCAGATCAGCGGCGCCGGCGGGGAGCTCAGCGTCGCCGACATCGACCGCATCGCCCGCGCCGGCTACCCGCCGATCGCCACCGGCGCCGGGACGGCGCTCTTCGACGCGGCGCTCACCCTCGGCGAACCCGGCGTCGTGGTCGCGCCCCTGGACCCGGACGCCCTGCGCGCGCGGCCCGACCAGGTGCCGGCCATGCTCGACGCGGTGCTGCGCCTGACCCGCCGCGAGGCCGCCGGCAACGACGCCGCGCAGGCGGGCCTGCTCGAGGAACTCGCCGGGCTGCCCGCCGACCAGCGCCGCGACCGGCTGGTCGAACTGGTCCGTGCCGAGGTCGCCGCCGTACTCGGCCACGTCAACCCCGGTGAAATACCCGCCGATCAGCGCCTGTCCGACCTCGGCTTCGACTCGCTGACCGGCGTCGAGTTCCGCAACCGGCTCGGCGCGGTCGCCGGGCTCCGGCTACCGGCCACGTTCGTCTTCGACCACCCGACTCTGCTGGACGCCGCCGGCTACCTCGCCGGCCAGCTGGGCGGCGCCGACCAGCCCGCCGGGCCGGACTTCGCCGCCGACATCACCCTGGCCGACGACATCCGGCCTGCTGACGAGCTGCACCGGGTCGTGGCCGACCCGCGCGAGGTGCTGCTCACCGGCGCTACCGGCTTCCTCGGCGCCTACCTGTTGCGCGATCTGGTGAGCCAGACCCGGGCCCGGGTGCACTGCCTGGTGCGCGGTGCCGGACCGGACGAGGCACGCCGGCGGCTGATGGACAACCTCGACTGGTACGGCCTGACCGGCCAGATCGACCAGGACCGGATCGTCGTCGTCCCCGGTGACCTGGCCGCGCCCCGGCTCGGACTGACTGAGCAGCACTACGACACTCTGGCCCGCACCGTCGACGCCGTCTACCACGCGGGCGCGGCCGTCAACTGGGTACAGCCGTACGCGACCGTGCGCGACGCCAACGTCGGCGGCACCGCCGAGATTCTGCGACTGGCCGCCCGGTTCCGGACGGTGCCGGTCCACCACGTGTCCACCCTCGGCGTCTACGTCGGACGTGACACCGGCGGCGCCGGGCTGCGTGTCGGCGACCCGGCCGGCCCGGGGGAGCGGCTGCCCACCGGCTACACGCAGAGCAAGTGGGTGGCCGAGCAGATCATCGAGATCGCCCGCGGCCGGGGTCTGCCGGTTTCGATCTACCGCATCGACCTGATCGCCGGCGACCGGTACTCCGGGGCCTGCCAGAGCCGCGACTACGTGTGGCTGGCGCTCAAGGGCATGGTGCAGAGCGGTGCCGTCCCGGAACCCATTCCGGTGCGGTTCCGGCTGATGCCGGTCGACTACACCAGCGCGGCCATCCTGCACATTTCCCGGCAGGAGCAGACCTCCGGCGGCACCTTCCACGTGGCCGGGCACGGCGACATCGGGCTGGACGAAATGATCGAAGAGCTGCGCGGTACCGGCTACCCGCTGACCGAACGGTCCGCCGACGACTGGCGGGCGGCGATCATCGGCGACCCGGCCAACGCGCTGCTTCCACTGCTCGACGCGTTCGACGTGATGGCGGCCGCGCCGGACCGCTTCTACCCGCCGGTGGACGACCGCGAGACGGTCGCCGCCCTGGACGGCAGCGACATCGCCTGCCCGCCGGTGACTCGCGAGTTCTTCCGCCGCCAGGTGGACTTCTTCATCAACCGGGGATGGTTTCCCAAGCCCAGCGACGGGGGAGCGGCATGACGACCGAGAGCTGGGTACGACGGTTCACGCCCGCCTCCGCCGACGCCCCGGTGCTGGTGTGCCTGCCGCACGCCGGCGGGTCCGCGTCCAGTTTCTTCGCCCTGGCCCGCGCGCTCCCCCCGGACATCGAGGTCCTCGCCGTGCAGTACCCGGGCCGCCAGGACCGGCTCACCGAACCCCTGGTGGACGACCTGGAAGTGCTCGCCGAATCGGTCGAGCGGGCGCTGCTGCCCTGGTCGCACCGGCCCACGGCGGTGCTGGGCCACAGCATGGGCGCCACCGTCGGGTTCGAGCTAGCGGCCCGCCTGGAACGCGACGGTCGTTCGCCGCTGGGCCTGATCGCCTCCGCGGCCCGACCGCCGTCGCGTGCCGGGGACGCGAAGGTGCACCTGCTCAGCGACGCGGCGCTGCTGATCGAGGTGGAGATCCTCAGCGGCGCGGCCATCACCGACCCGGTGCAGGCCGAGTTGGTCCGGGCCAGCCTGCCGGTGATCCGCAACGACTACCGCGCGCTGGAGACCTATCCCGGTGGTACCGGGGCGTTGCGGTGCCCGATCGCGGCGCTGGTCGGCGAGCACGATCCGCGGGTCGCCCCGGATGAAGCGCGGGCCTGGGCACGGCACACGTCGGGGCAGTTCGTATGCCATTCGATGCCGGGCGGCCACTTCTATCCGGCCACCCACCTGCAGCCGCTGGTCGCGGTGGTGACCGAACTGGTGGCCGGCTGGTCGCAGTTCGCCGGCGCCCGGGTCAGCCGCTGACGGTCACCGCGGTCACGAGCAGCCCCCAGTCCGCCACCGGTGATCAAGAGGTTCGGGTCAGGGACGGGTCTTGAAATGACGCGAACCTCTTGATCACCGCGGGGGGCGGCGGGGGTGGGAGTGGGGGGACCGGCGGGCCTGGTGGAGGGGGGAGGGGTGCACGGACCAGAGCAGGCGGCGCCACCAGGGTCGGGCCGAGCGCAGGTCGGTGATGTAGGCCGTGGCCACCTCGGCGGCGCGGGCCGCCTGATCGGCCGCCGCGGCCTCGGGGGCGAAACCCACCTGATTGAGCAGCGTCGCCAGCTCGTCGACGGCCGGCTCCGCGCCGGGCACGCCGCCGCCGGGCACGCCGCCTCCGGGTGTGCCGCCTCCGGTCGTGGCGCTGCCGGATGCGCCGCCTCTGGTCGTGCCCGCTCGGGCTTCGGCCAGGGCCTGGCGGGCCTGCGCAGCCACCTCGGTCGCCGCCAGGTCGTCGCCGACCGGGCGGCCGGCCAGTCGCAACGCGTCGGTGACCTCCCGCCAGGCGCCGGCGATGCGCTGGCCGGGGTCACCCCCCGCCAGTCGCTTGCGGGTGAGGGAGCGACGCATCGCCAACAGGGTGAGCAGCAGCGCCCCCACCACCAGCAGCAGGGCACCGCTGCCGCCCGCGACCAGCACCGGCGTGGACACGCCACCCCGTGCGGGCGGGCCCTCGGGGGCGGCCACCGGCTCCGGCGACGCGGTCGGCTCCACGGTGGGCGCCGGCGCCTCCGACGGCGGCGGGTCCTCCGGGGTCGGGCGGAAGTCCTCCTCCACCGGCCTCGGCTCGTTCTCCGGGCGAGGCAGCGGGTCGAACGCCACCCAGCCCAATCCGTCGAAGAGCACCTCCGGCCAGGCGTACGCATCACCGGCCCGCACCGGGCCCTGCCCACTGCAGGAGAAGCCGACCACCACCCTCGTCGGCAGACCGGAGAGCCGGCCGAGCACCGCGAACGCCGCCGCGAACTGCTCCGACGTCCCGCGCTGCCCGCCGCCGTTGCGCGGACCGAAGAGGAAGAAGGCCAGGTTCGGGTACGCGTGCCCGCTCGGCGCGTCGGCCACCACCCGGTAGTGCTCGGCCAGGAACTGCTCGATCGCCGCCGCCCGCGCGTACGGGGCGCCGTTCTCCTCGGCGAGCTGTGCCGCCAACCGGCGCAGCGGGTCGGGCACCCCGTCGGCGACCCGCAGCACCCGGGCCACCTCCTCGCCGGCCGGCACGTTCGCGGTGGCCAGCAGGTTGTTGTCCGGGCGTTCCCGGGCCGACGTCACCGTGTACCGCAGCCCCGGCGTCAGTCCCTCCGGCCTGATCAGCGTTCCCGACGCCGGGTCGTACGCCACCCGCGCCCCGCTGACCTCGCGCGGCGTCGCCACGGCCGGCAGCAGCCGACCGCTCAGCTCCGCCACGGTGATCTCCTGTCGGACGGTATCCACCGTGCTGTCCCGGGCCGGCGCGGTGGCCGGCAGGATCCGCCCCGCGTTGCGGTACGTCGCACCGACCCGCCAGGTGATCCCGTCGTAGTCGCTGAGCACCGCCAACCGGATCTGTACGCTGCGGCCCGCCTTCGCGTCGCCCGCGTCGGCGGTCGCTGCGTCGTCCACGCCGCCGGTCGCCTTCGTGTCGTCCGCTCCGCCGGCCGACGGGGTGGCGCCCACCGTGCTCACGTCGAGGAGCTTCTGCTCCGGGCGCAGCGCCCACCCGGAGATGCGGATCAGCGGGTTCTCGTCGAGCATCTGCACCTGCGGTGGCTCCACGTACCGGCGCGGGTCCACCGGACGCCCGTCGACCTGACCGGCGACCATCGGGCCGAGCAGCGCGACCAGGCCGATCACCAGCGCGACGCCGAGCGCCGCCGAGACCGCCAGCCGAAGCCGCACCGCCGCGCGCATCCCTGGGGCGAGACCGGCCGTCGGGTCACCGCCGGCCGACGGCGTACCCGTCGGCGCGGCCAGCCCGACCGCCGCGACCGCGACGAAGGCAATGGTCGTCCCGATCGCTGGTTCGGCGTTCGGGCCTACCACGTAGAGGGCCGCGGCGTAGAGCCCCGCCGCCGGCAGGTAGCCGAGCAGCATCCGGCCGGTGCGCAGCGCCACCTCCGCCCCGGCCAGACCGGCCAGCCACGCCGCCACCACCGGGACCAGCACCGTGTCCGGTGTGGGCTCCACGGGAATCATCGCGGTGAGCAGCCGGGGAATGCCGTTGCGTGCCGCGTCCGCGCTCACCTCCAGCAGGCTGCCGGGCAGGTCGGCGCGGGCGGCGGCCAGCCGCAACGACCACAGCGTCCACCCGGCCATCGCCGCCATCGACACCGGCGCGACCAGCCAGGACGGCAGCCGTCGGGCGGCGACGCTGACCAGCACCGAGCCCACCGCCGCGCCGATCACCAGCCGGGTCAGCAGGTCACCCGCGTACACCCGGCCGAGCACCACCCCGGCGAGCGCGGTGAGCGTGATCAGCGCCAGCGGCACGACGGCCGCCCGCAACGCGCGTACCACCCGCTCTGCGGCGCTCGGTCCGCCGGCCGTCGGCGGCGCCTGTCGAGGGGCCGCCGTCTCCTTCTGCGGCGCGATGCCCGTCACCACCGGCGTACCCCGTCCCACTCGGCGGCGAACTGCGCGCCGTCCGCCGCGTCGACCACCACCAGGCCGGCCGCGCCCGGCGGCGTCGGCTCGGCCGCCCCGAACACCCCGACCACCACCGACGGGTACGCCCCACGCAGCGCCCCCACGTGCCCCAGGTCGTCGCGCCCACCCGGCCCGGTCAGGAAGATCAGCGTGTCACCGAGCCGGTCCTGGCGCAGCCGGGAAGCCGCCCCACGGACCGCCTCGTCCGCGTCGGACAGCTCGGCGGCGGCCAGCCGGTCCAGTGGGCCGAGCGCCGCACCGACGTCCGTCTCGCCGCCCGGCGGGTCCGGCTCGGCGGCGGCGAACAGCAACACCACCGGCAGGTCCTCGCGGTGCGCGGCCGTGACGACCGACGCCGCCGCCTCACACGCCGACTCGAACGACTCCGCCACCCCACCCACCCGCCGCGGGTGCGCGACGGCCCGGTTGTCCAGCAGGACGACCAGGCGCGGCAGGCTGGTGTCCACGTTCTCCCGCACCATCAGCTCACCCACCCGGGCGCTGGTCCGCCAGTGCACCCGGCGCAACTCGTCGCCCACCACGTACTCCCGTAGCGAGTCGAACGTGATCGAGCCGTGGGGCACCCCGTCCACCCGGCCGTCGAGGCTGCGCCCCGCACCGCGCGGCACCGCCGTCAGCGGGTGGACCCGGGGATACACCCACACCGGCACCACCGTCCCGTACGGGCGGGCCAACGCCACCAACCCCAGCGGGTCGCGTCGGGTCACCCGCAGCGGCCCCACCGGCACCACCCCACGACGGTGCGTCGGCACGTCGTAGCGGACCTCGGTGTCCCGGCCCGGCCGCAGACGCAACACCGGCACCGGCACGCTGCGATCCCCGCACCGATCCTCGGCGAGCAGGTTCGCCGACCGCAACCGACCGGTGTTGCGCACCGTCACCATCATGCTCGCCGGCTCGCCGCGGGCCACCCGGTCCGGATCGGCGTGCCGGGTCACCGTCAGCCGGGGCCGCCAGGCCGCGACGAGCGCGGCATAACCCACGGCCGCGCCGGCCGCCGCGCCGAGCAGCGTCAACTCGGGGTACGCGAACCGGAAACCCACAGCCAGCAGCACCACGGCGGCGACGAGCAGCCCGACCCCACGGGCGGTGATCCCCATGCCGCTGCTGCCGGTCAGCCCTGCACCGGAGCGGGCTGCCCCGACGGCAGGGGCACCGGCACCGAGGCGATGGCCTGGCGCAGCACCTCCGCGGCGGTCATCCCGCGCACCTGGGCCTCGGGGGTGAGCAGCAGCCGATGCGCGAACACCGCCTCGGCGAGCGCCTTCAGATCCTCCGGCATGATCCAGCCCCGCCCGTCGATAAGCGCGTACGAGCACGCCGCGCGGGTCAACGCGATCACACCCCGGGGACTGACCCCGACCCGCACCTGCGGGTGGGTGCGGGTCGCGGCGGCCAGCCGAACCGCGTACGCGTAGAGCGGCTCGGCGATGTGCACCCGGCGGGCCATCCGCACCATTTCCCCAACGGTGGCGGTGTCGGTGACCGGGGCGAGCGCCTCCGGGGAACGCACCGTCGCGCCGCGCAGCACCTCCACCTCGACCGCCTCGTCCGGGTAGCCGACGGAGAGCTTCACCAGGAAACGGTCCAACTGGGCCTCGGGCAGCCGGTAGGTGCCGTCCATCTCCACCGGGTTCTGCGTGGCCACCACCAGGAACGGCGACGGCACCGGATGGCGGACCCCGTCCACCGTGACGGTGCGTTCCTCCATCACCTCCAGCAGCGCCGACTGGGTCTTCGGCGACGCCCGGTTGATCTCGTCGGCGATCACGATGTTGGCGAAGACCGGCCCCGGGTGAAACTCGAAGTCCCTGCTCGCCTGGTTGAAGATGGTCACCCCGGACACGTCCGACGGGAGCAGGTCGGGCGTGAACTGGATGCGCCGCCACTCACCCTTCACCGTGGCGGCGATGGCCCGCGCCAGGGTCGTCTTACCGACCCCCGGCACGTCCTCCAGGAGCACGTGACCCTGCGCGAACAGCGCGGTCAGCGCCAGCCGGACCACCTGCGGCTTGCCGAGCACCACCGCGTTGACGTTCTCGGCCAGCCGGGCGGCCAGGGCGGCGAAGCCCTGGACCTCCGGGTGGGTGAGCGGCTCGTGGGCGTTCACGGTCGGCGGTGCTCCTTGCCTGGTGGTTCAGCAGGTGGGCAGGACATTGATGTCGTCGCCGCCCTCCAGGTTGAGCCAGGCCCACGGGATGTAGTTCTTCTTCCCGTTGAAGTCGACCTGCACCCACCAGGTGCTGCGCTTGTGGTTGTTGTAGACGTAGGAGTCGACGTCCTCGCCGGCCTTCTTGCAGTACGCCTCCAACCGGGTGCCGGGCTTCGCCCAGCCGGCCTGCTGGTCGTTGTCCTGCCGGGTCACCTTGAAGACCTCGTTGCCGTTGCGGCCGTCGCGCTCCTTGTCGCAGTAGGTGCGCTGGTCGTCGCCCGGCCCGTTGTTGCAGGTCGCGATTCCGTACAGCGACGGGGTAGCCTGCGCCCTCGTCGCAGTGCCCTTACCGGCGGCGTTGTTCGCGGTCACCGTGAACGTGTACGCCGTGCCCGGCGCCAGGCCCGTCATCGTGATGCTGGAACACGCACCGGCCTTCGTCGGCTCACCCGGCGTGCTCACCGCGCAGGTCGCCTGACCGCCGCCCGCGTCCACGGTGAACGTCACAGTCGCCGCCGTGGCGGTCGCCGACGAGCCGGTCACCGTCACCCGTGGCTCGGCGACCGTACGGGCGGTGGCGGTGGCCTCCGGGCCGGCACCCGCCTCGTTGACCGCCTTCACCCGCACCGTGACGTTCTGGCCGTTGCCCAGCCCGGTGACCGTCGTGCGGGTGTCGGTCACCTCAGTGACCCGCCCACCGACGTCCACCAGGTATTTCGTCACCGGTCGGCCGTTGGCCTCGGCCGGCGCCCACTGCACCGTGACCGAGCCGGGCTGGTTGGCGACAGTGCCGGCCCGCAGCTCGACCGGCGCACCGGGCACCGCGAACGGCACCACCGTGTTGCTGACCGGCGACGCCGCCGAACCGGCACCCTTGTCGTTGACCGCGACGACGGTGAACGCGTACTGGGTGCCGAACTCCAACTCACCGGCGGGCACCACCAGCTCCGTCTTCGCCGACTCGCCGACCGGCGCGTTCGTCCCCGCCGAACTGGCCGTCACCGCGTACCGGGCGATGGTGTTGCCCTGGCCGTTCGCGGCCGGCCACTTCACCAGCACCGTGCCGTCCGGTCGCTCCTGGGCGGTCACGCTCGCCGGCGGGTCGGGCACCGCCGCGGTCGGGATCACCGGGTTGCTGGTGCGCGGCGGCCCGTCGCCCTTGGCGTTGACGGCGTGCACCGCGAACCGGTACGTCTCGCCGTTGGTCAGGCCCTTGACCTCCACCGCACGCTGGTTGGCGCCCACCTCCAGGCGCTGGCCGGCACCCTCCACCACGTACTTGATGATCTCGGCGCCGTTCGCGGCGGCCGGCCGCCAGCTCACCCGCGCCTGCGCGTTGCCGGCGGCGGCGGTGACACTGCGCGGCGCGCTCGGCTTACCCACCCGGGGCTTCTTCGGCGGGGGCGGCGGTGGGGCAACCGGCGGCGGATCGCCGCCGAGCACGTCGTTGGCGTACTTGTCGACCTCGCGCACCTGGTGCTTGTCGTCCACCACCCGGGCGGTCGCCGCGTCGGGAGAGTTGATGAACAGGTGGTTTTCCCGGACCTCCAGCTCCAGCGGGCCGTTCGCCCGCCCGCGGATGGTCTCGACCAGCTGGCCATCCCCGTCGAAGGTGTAGATCGTGCCGGTGGCCTCGTCGGCGCAGTAGAACCGGTCCGCCCAGGCCACCGCCGGGCTGAGCCGGTCACCCTCGCCCGGCACCGTGAACGCCCGCTCCTCCCCACCGTCACCCACCACCAGCACCCGCCGCTCGCCGGGCACGGTCACCGGAACCCGCTGCCCGCTGGTGCGCGTGGGCAGCTCACCCGGACCGGACAGCGTCAACGGCGTCGGATGAACCTTGCCCCCCTGCACCCGCACCAGCTTCCCGGCCGTGCGGTCGAGCACCGCCACACCCTCGTCCAGGCTGGACACCACCAGCTCGTGGCTGGCCTCGGCGACGTCGTACGACTCGACCTGCTTCGGGCTGAGCCCGCCGCCGGCGGGCGCGGCCGAGGCCGGCGCGGACGGCAACGTGGCGGCGGTGATCGCCGAGACGGTGCCCTGACTGGGCACCGCGATCCACAGCCGACCCTCGCCGTCGAACGTCCCGCCGGTGATGCCCGGCGGATAGTGCACCGGCTCGCCGACCGGGGTCAGCGACCGCGGGTCGAGCTGGCGCACGATGCCCTGCACGGCGTCGACGACGAACGCCGAATCTTCGTGCAGCGCGACACTCACGCCCAGGCCGGGGGTGGTCCGGGTGGTCGCGGTGAGCTGGAGGGTGGCCAGGTCCAGTGAGCTGATCTGCCCCGTCTGCAGGTCACGCAGGACCAGCAGCCGATCGGTCTGGGTGATCTGCATCGGGTGCCGGACGGCACCGGGGATCTCGGTGCGGGTGTCCACCCGGGCGGTGACCCCGTTGACCCGGGCCAGCTCGCTGCGCGCCGCGCTCCACAGCCACGAACTCGCGTCATAGTTGGCCACCGCGTTGTCGGCAGCGCCGAGCCCCAGAACGGTCAGCCCCATGGCCGCCAGCAGCGCGGCCACCGTGCCCACCGTCACCAGCCCGCCGCGCAGCCGGGACCGGGAGCGACGGGCATCTGTCGGTACGGAGTCTTCGATGCTGGCCACAGCCGGCTGCCTCCCCTGAGTCGTGGCAGGTGGCGGCGCCTCGCGGCGACCCCTCCCCTGAGCCGGGTGCCATCATATGGCGCTGCTGGTGACGGGGGAACCCGCACCGTCACCCCTGTGGATACCGAGCGTGTGCGCAGTGGACGCCCAGCTCACCCCGGTTCCGCTCGGTGTGCCTCAGCTCGGCGACGGTCGCACCGAGGGCTCGCCGCTCGACCCGGCGGTACGCTCCCGCGTCGTACAGACCTGACCCGAGGTCGCGAAGCTGTCGGTGGAGTAGACCGCCAACACCGTGAAACAGTGATCCACTCTCGAGTTCAACCCGTTCACCGTGTAGCTCGTCTTACCCGGGTCCACGGTGGCCATCACCCCCAGTGGCTGCCCCGCCCGCCCGGCCGCGACCATGAACGGCACCGCGCCGCCGGACGGATCAGTCCAGGTCAGCGTGATCGTTGTCGAATCGTCACGCAGCCGCAGATCCCCGGGCGGTGGCCCCACCGTCGCCTGGCCCGCAGCCGTCGGCACGGTGCCCGCGGGCGGCGGGTCGTCCCGGGTCAACACCACCGCACCCAGGCCGGCCACCGCCACGACGGCCACCCCGGCCGCCACCACCGCGCCGATCAGCGTCGCACGGTTGCGCCCCGCCGACCCGCCCTCGTCGGTGTGCGCCGGCCGGTACATGTCGTGCACCGAGTGGTACTGCTGACCCGGGTACGGCACCTGGATCGCCTGGTGCTCCGGGGTCGGGTACTGGTCGCGGGGCGGGTACTGGTCGTGAGTCGGGTACTGGTTGTGAGTCGGGTACTGGTTCTGAGTGGGGTACTGGTCCTGAGTCGGATACTGGTCGTGGTGGTGCTGCGGCGTCGCTCGCGGCGTGGTCGGCCGCGACTCCGCCGGCCTCGTGCCCGCGTCCGCTGACCACGCAGCCGGAGTCGGCCCGGCCGACGGCCCGGCGGTCGAAGCTGGTGGGGCGGCGACGGCCGGAGTCGAACCGGCGTCACCACTGGCCGGGCCACCGCCGGCTGGGACGGCCGGGATCACCTCGGTCTGATCCGACATCGCGGTATACGCCGGTGAGGTCGGCACCACCGCGGCATCGACGCTACCCAGCCCGGACTCACCGTCCGCGCCACTGTCGTCCGCGTCCGGCGGGGGCTCCTCGACGGGGTCGGCACCGGCAGCCGGCAGGGGTTGCGGCGGGGCGGTGCGGCTCCACGGCGGCGCGGTCAACCCCCACGGCGGTACGGGTGGCGCGCTCACCGGTGGTGCGGAGACGGGGTGTGCGTAGCCGGGTGGTGCGGAGACGGGGTAGCTGTGCCCGGGTGGTGCGGAGACGGGGTACCCGTAGCCGGGTGGCCCGGAGACTGGGTAGCCGTGGCCGGGTGGGGCGCTCACCGGTGGTGCGGAGACGGGGTGTGCGCGGCCGGGTGGTGCGGAGACTGGGTAGCTGTGCCCGGGTGGCGCGGAGACCGGGTAGGGATGGGCTGGTGATCCGGAGGCCGGGGACGGGTGCGCCGGTGGCCCGGAGGTCGGGGACAGGTGTGCCGGTGGTCCGGAGACCGGGTAGGGGTGGGCGGGTGGCCCGCTGACCGGGTGGGCTGGTGGTCCGCTGACCGGCTGCGCCGGGCCTGGTTGTCCACCGGCTGGGGACTGTCGGTCCGGCAAGGTCGCGTCGGCGCCGGACGTGTCGGCCAGTCCACTCGCTCCGGCTGCTCCGGCTGCGGCACGGGCGGCCTCCTCGGCGAGCAGCGGTTCGATCTGTCGTACCTGGATGGTGGGGTTGTCCCACCGAGGCGCCGGCGGCCCCGACGCGGGCGCCGCGGCGGCCGGTGCCGGGGCGGATGGGGTGGACGGCCGGTGCGGCACGTCGACCGCCGGGTGGGTCGCCTGGTCACCCGTGCGCTGGCGGGGCGCTACGGGTGGTCCGGACGGTTGCTGCGGTGGCCGCTGACCAGACGGCGGTGGCTGGCTCTCGGCCCTTGGCCGGGGTGGCTGGCCCTCGATCCTGGGCTGAGGTGGCTGGCCTTCTGCTCGTGGTTGGGGCGGCTGACTCTCGGGTCTTGGCCGGGGCGGCTGACTCTCGGGTCTTGGCCGGGGTGGTTGGTCGATCGTTGGCCGGGCGGACCCGGCTGGTTGCTCGCTGGCACGCTGACGGGGCGGCAAGGCGGGCCCGGGTGCGGCGGGCGGTGCGCTGGGCTGCGGCGGTGTGATCGGGGGAGGCATGGGCGTACGCCGGGAGTCGGCAGCTGGCGCTGCGGCGGCGTCGCTGGCCGGGTTGGGTGCGGCGGGGCCGCGTACCCCGGGAGGGGTTGACCAGGGGGTGGCCGGCGCCTGCGGCGGAGCCCAGGGCGAGTTGGTGGGCGGCGGGCCACCAGCGGAGGGGCGCATCGCGGCCAGCGTCGCCATGGACAGCGTCGGGCCGGACAGCGCCGACCGGATGCCGGACTCGGCCGCCGCGCTCGGGTCCGGATCGGGGGCCGGTGACGGCCTGTGCTGCTCACTCGGCGCCGACGAGGGCGGGCCAAGATAGTCGCGGGCGGCGCGTACCGCCGGGTGGTGCTCGCCGAGCGTGGCGGGCCCGGCGGTGGCGACGCGGGTGTAGTTGCGGCGGGCCTCGTGCCGGTTGCCCAGATCCTCCGCGACCTCGGCGAGTTCGAAGGCGAGCGCGAGCATCACCGGGTCGGCGTGCTGCCAACGTCGCTCGCCCGCCGCGAACGCCTCCTCCAGCACCCGGCGGGCGGCGAGCGGATCGTCCGCCTCGCGGTGCAGCCGCGCCAGCAGGTGCGCGGTGTGCAGCATCTCCGGGTGGTCCTTGGCGTACGGCGGGGGAGCGGATTCGACGGCCTCCGCGAGTAGCTGCCGGGCGGCCCTGAGGTCGCCCGCGGCGCGCAGGGCGAGGGCCCGGTGCTGGGCGGCTGCCAGGGGAGAGGGATGGGACACGTGGCAATGCTGCCGTCAGAGGGCCGCCGGCCGCTACCCGGACACGCCCCGGGTGGGGAGTCGGTGGGCGGGTACGAGGTGGTTTGAGCAGGGGCGAAAGCGCGGGGAGGGTGGGGTCGGAAGGCGATGTGCATGATCCACGAGCGGCGTGTACAGTAACTCCCCGTGCGGCCCGCCGTACCGACCATCGGATTGCAAGATCATATGGTCGGCCAGGTAGGCTGAATGTGTAGGTCCGGGTGGCGGAATGGCAGACGCGCTAGCTTGAGGTGCTAGTGCCCGTATAGGGCGTGGGGGTTCAAGTCCCCCCTCGGACACCAGTACGTGTGGAGATCCACGCGAGATCAACTTCCTCTCGCGTGGGGACGCGAGCCGTGACGACTCATATGTGCGCACCGACCCCAGGGAGCCGGCGCCACCTGCGCTGACACGCTTACCTCTGCGTCGGCGGGGGCCTAGGTGAGTCGCGGCAGTCCGCGTCCTCGTTGGCCCGACGAGCAGCTCGTCGAGGCGCTCATACCCACCCCACTGCCGGTCGCATCGCCGGAGCCGGCACCGCTGCCGACCTTGCCCGCGCCCTCCGCCTGCACGAGTGATGGCGTGCTGTTCGACGTGGGCCGACCCGACGCCGCCGGCCGGGTCACCGCTCGTGCGCTGCTGCGGGCCTTGGGCTGGACACCGGGCCTCACGCTGCACGTCGACGTCGTGACCGGCGCAATCCTGATCACCCCGGCCGCCGATGGCGCGCACGTCGTGGGCATCCGCGAAGAGCTGCCCCTACCCGCCGCCGCCCGACACCTGTGCGGCATCGCCACCGGCGAGCCCGTGCTCCTGGCTGCCCTGCCCCGCCAGAACAGCATTGTCGTGCACCCCTCAAACACCATCACGGCGGTTCTGGCCGACCTGCACGCCCGCATCCTTGGAGGGCCCTCATGACCATGGATCCCGATCGTGTTGCCACCGCCCGAGCGATGCTCGAGCACCTCGGCCTCACCGCCGCCGACCTCACCGGTAGTAACCGGCCCGCCGTGCCGACAGTCGCCGAGTACCTTCCTGTTGTGCTCGCCGCGGCGAGCCCGGCCACCCGACGCACCTACGGCAGCTCCTGGCGACGAATGGTCGCCGCCCACGGCGATCGGCGCATCGACGCGGTGCGGGCCAGCGACATCGAAGCCCTCCAGCGACAGGCCACCGCAGGCGCCCGCCCTCGCCGCAACTCCCGACACGGCCGGTACGCCGGCGAGCACCTCGTCGCCGCCGCCCGCGCCTTCTACAACCGCGCCATCGCCGACGGCTACCTGACCATCGCGGACAGCCCGGCCCACCGGTTCCGCAAACCCCGCCGGCTGCCCAACACCCGCCGCGCTCTCACCCCCGACGAACTGTCCGACATCAACGCCGCCGCCCGCAGCGGCGGCAACGACATCGTGCTCGACGCCCTGATCCTGCGCCTGCATACCGAAACGGCCTGCCGACGCAGCGGCGCTCTCGCGCTGCGCCTGATCGACCTGGACACCAACCACGCGCTGATCCGCCTGTCCGAGAAGGGCGGCACGCAACGCTGGCAGCCCATCACACCGATGCTCGCCAGCCGGCTAAACGATCATGCCCGAGCCCGCGGCGCCGTCGCACCGACCGATGCCCTCCTGCGCTACCGCAACGGCCAACCCGCCACCTACCGGCGCTACGACCTGATCTGGAAACGCATCGGCCGACAGCTACCGTGGGTCGCCGTCCAAGGCATCACCACGCACTGGCTGCGCCACACCACCCTGACCTGGGTTGAACGCCACTCCGGCTACGGTGTGGCCCGCGCCTACGCCGGACACACCGACCCCCGCGGAGCCGCCACCACCACCTACATCAAAGCCGACCCGCACGCCGTCGCCACCGCGCTGGCTGCCCTCACCGGTCAGCCACACCCACTGGCCGCCCCCGAGAGCGAGCAGCAATTCCCCGCCCAGGACGCGGAGGACGGGCACGGCGCTACACGGAGTCCGCAAACAAGGGCGAGGCGTCGTGGGTAACTCGCCGGCACCTCGGTCGTTGATCGCCGTGTGCCGCACGTCGCCGGCTGCCGGGCGGGCAAGCCTCACCTCGGGGGATGGCCCGGCCTCGACGTGGAATCGTCCGCGGGAGGCCCAGTGGGGACGGCTCATCGATGACGAGCGCGGAGCCGGTCGGGTTACGACGTGACCCTAAGTCGTCGAGCCGGGCGACGTTGCTGGAGTTGTTCTTCGACGTCTTCTACGTCGCCGCGTTCGCGCAGTTGTCGATGGAGTTGGCCGAGCACTCCACCTGGAGCGGACTGGGTCAGGGTCTTGTCCTGCTGCTGGCCGTCTGGTGGACCTGGTCGGTCACGGCGATCGTCACCGAGTTCTACGATCCCCGGCTACGGGTGATCCAGGGCGTGGTCGCCAGTGCGATGTTCGGCGTGGCCCTGATGGCGGTGGCCGTACCGAGTGCGTACGAGGGGCGCGGTCTCCTCTTCGCGAGCGCGTACGTGGGCCTGCACCTGGTACGGGGGGCTCTGCTGGTCGGCGCACTGCGTCCACGCCGCGCGCACGCCCGCGAGGAACGGTTCCTGTTCTGGTTCGTCATCTCCGGAGTTCTGTGGCTCGCGGGCGGTTTCGTCGATCCGGCCTGGCGTACCGGGCTGTGGGCCGGCGCGCTCGCCGTCGACTACGTGGCCACCGCGCTGCGCCACCCGACACCCGGACTGGGTCGGGTGCCGCTGGACCAGTTCAACCAGTTGAGCGTCCATTTCGGCGAGCGCTACCAGCAGATCGCCATCCTGGCCTTGGGCGAACTGACGCTGATGGCCACGCTGACATTCGCCAGCGCGACCTACACGCCCGCCCGGGCTGCCGTCTTCCTCATCGCGATCGCCATCGCGCTGCTCTTCTGGCAGATTTATGTGCTCCAGAGCAACACGCTCGTCGACCGGTCGGCGCACTGGCGTCCGCGTCAGGCGGTGCGCCTCGCGCCGTACGTCTATGCGGGTGTGGTGACTGGCGTGATCGCCACGTCGGCCGGGGTGGATCTCGTCCTGCACGAACCCCTCGGGCCCACCACCCCGACGAGTTGGGTCGCCCTCATCGTCGGTGGCCCGGTCCTGTTCGTGCTCGGGCGAATGAGCTCCGAGTACGTACTCCTCGGTCAGCTCCCGCGGTCGCGGGTGGGTTGGCTGGTGCTGCTGCTCGGCCTGACGCCGGTGCTGAGCGCGCAGGCCCCGATCGTCGTTCTGGTCGTCACGATGGGCGTCTTGTTCGGCATCACGCTGACCGACGCCCGGCGCAACCGACACCACTGACCCACCGCCATGAAGATCAAGGTCATTGAATCGGCCGCGACGATAGGCAACGATCAGGCCGGTTTGCTTGTTGCACTGCCGGGTGGGACTGCAACGTCACCGCCGGTAAATTCACCCCACCCTCCGGGTACGCGCCCGCCAGGCCAACAACGCGTTCGGTCTCGGTCAGAGGCCGGACGCGCCGTGTGCGGGACGCCTCGGCGGAGGCGTGACTGTTCGGCACAGGCTCAGTTCGCCGAGGTCTCGGCAGGTGACTGTGCTGGCCGGAGGAACGCCGCCACCGCGGCGTTGAAGGCCGCCGGGTCTTCCAGGTAGGGCAGATGGCCCAGTTCGGGGAACCGAGCTATCCGCGTCCCGGGATGTAGAGCCGACATGTCCTCGATGGTGTACGCCGGGATGAGGTCGTCTCGTTCACCCCTGATGAGCAGCACCTCAGCCGGAACATTGGCCAGCTGACCTTCCTGGTCGCTGTCGAGGGTCTCGCTGAAGATTCGCCGCAGGTGGGAGGCGTCGACGCCCGACAGTGACCGCATGAAGCTTCGATTGATTCCGGGATGCGCGGTCATCCCCATCTTCGACAGCAGTGCCTCTCCCCACGCCGTGACGCCGTTCGGCTGAAGGAGAAGGTCGTACAGCTCGACGTTGCGGCGGTGATCTTCCGGAGTCAATCGTAGGAAGGCGTTGACGATCACCAGGGCTGGAACCTGGGCCGGTCGGCTCGCCGCGAACGCCAACCCGGCCCGCGCGCCGGCGGCCAGACCGACGATCGACACCTGCTCCACCGCGCAGTGCTTAACCACCGCCTCGATAGCAAGGGCATAGTCCCCGAACGGCACCTCGATCCCGGTCGACCGGCCGTGGCCCGGGAGATCCAGCGCAATCACGCGGTGGGTCGCTGCGAAGTACCGACGTTGATGCAACCAATTTCCGGCGGTCCCCCAAGTCCGTGCAGGAACAGAAGTGCCGGTCCGGCGCCCTCAACGGTGAAATGCAGGCGTTCTGCGCCCCATTCGAGCATCATCGAGAAAAGATACCGCCGGACCGGCTGTTCACCGGTGAGCCCGACCAGGAGTGACGCGCGGTCCGATGGACCTTGTCCTCCCGCACGGACAGTGAATTCTCGCTGCTGACGTGCGTTCCACCTCAGCGGTCACCAGTGCGCAGACGACGACGTCCGCAAACTCCAGGCACTGTGATTCTTGCCTTCGCCCCTGCTGGCGGGCGAGTCTGCCCGGCACGTGTCGTGCCGGGCAGACGCCTTTCACGTCGACGATGTCCACGACCCGAATCAGTCAGTCCCCGCCGGCCGCGCCAGGTCGTCGTGGATGCTACGAGCAAGATCACTCCACTCGGCCGGCTTCATCGTGCGTGGATCGATATGCACGTGCTTCCGCACCCCCTCGGCATGAACGACCTTGCCATCCATCGACACGAACCGGAAGCCCATGTCAGCCGATTTCGAACCGAGTCGTTCCGTCCAGAAATGCACCTCGACATCGCCGTAACCTCGGATGGGAGCGTCATATCTGATACTGAATTCACGAATGACGTGATAAAGGTCCGGCTTCGGCCCACCGAATGCCAATCCCATCGGCGCGACGTATGCCGCGATAGCATGCTCCAGCAATCTGGGATAGTTGGCGTGATGCACGATGCCCATCGGGTCCAGGTCATCGAACTGAACACGCACGGGCTGCAAGTGGCCGTACGACACCACGAGATTCCACCTTTCTTTCGTCTTCCACCACCAAGGCATAGTTGGCGGAAAGACATTCACTGTGTGTTGTAAGGTCACGGCCTGCGGAGGCCGGCGACCCCCACCGGCCGGGCCTGTGGGTCTACCGGTGTCTTCGGCCTGACACTCCGGGCGTTGTGCCTAGCGGCGTGGGTGCCGTCATGACCCGCGGCACGGAGCGACCCGATCGGGTGTAAGAAGTGACACAAGCGTCGGCGGAGGCAAAGCTGCCGCCGACTCGGTCAGGGCAGCCAAGGAACAAGGGCTGTCGCTGACAATCCCGGACCGCTGCCCACTAGTGCGGTACCGCCGGCTACCAGTAGGAAGAACGACCGGGTGTCTACCTCTTGAGACGCCGGCTTCCGGCGTGCCAGTCCTCGACCTTGCCCGTCTCCTGTCCGGTGACTCCGAACGACGGCAGTTGTGGCTGCTCGCGCAGGCTGCGCTTGAGTTCGGCGAAGCCGGGGAACTGGGCGAGGCCGACGACGTGGTCCCACAGCTGTGCGGCTTGCTTCTCGTCGGGCAGCCGGCTGATCACCGGCCCGAAGAACGCCGCGCCGTCCGGCGGTTGGAAGTGCACGATCGGCGTGCCGACGTCCTTACCCGTCAGTGACAGCGCCTCGTCCGACTCGGCCTGGATCTCCGCGTCACGGGACGTGTCGTCGAGGAACTCGACAAGCGAGGTCGGCAGGCCGGCCTCGGCGAGCGCGACGGTGGCGAGGTCGGGAGCACCCTGCCAGCCCGCCTTCCGGCCGTCGTCGGGGCCCACCTCCAGGATGCGGGCGCCGTACGCCTGGTACAGGGGGCCGACTGCCTCGCGACCGTGCTTTTCACGCACCGCGGAGGCCATCCGCAGCAGCCGCAGCCCCGCGGTGTGCTGGGCTTCGTACTCTGGCGGGAAGTGGCTGTCGTAGTCGATGTGCGAGTTGATGAGGCGCAGCGAGATGAACCGCCAGTCGACGGTGTAGTCGCGTTGTGCCTGCACGATCCTGATCCACTTGCTTGTCATCCACGCGAATGGGCAGACCGGATCGAAGTAGAAGTTGATGTCAGCGGGCCTGGCCGAGCCCGCTCTTCCAGATTCCATGTGTGCCACCTTCCCACTCAATTCTTACCGACAATTTTGAGTTGCTAGTCCGGGCGCCGGGTCGGGAAGGCGTGCCGCCGGGCGAGGATCACCACGAGCACGGTCGGCACCATGAGTACGACCGCTGCGATGATGAGCGAGCGCGACCCGAAGCCGGCGAGAAGCGCGCCGCCAACGAGTCCGCCGAGGCCGATTCCCAGGTTCCAGGTCGTCACCATCGACGACTGGGCCACGTCTGCGTGCTCTCCTGCCGCCCTCATCAACGCCGATTGCAGCAGGGTGGCTGCGCCGCCGAACGACAGTCCCCATGCCGCGACCGTGACATAGTCGGCCACAGCGCTGGAACTGGCCACGGTCAGCACGACCGCGGCTGCGGCGAACAACCCCGTGCCGAGTACGACGAGTCGACGGTGGTGCCGGTCGATGAATAGGCCTGTGAGCCAGATGCTGACGATCGAGGCGATGCCGAAGTCGAGAAGGATCCACTGGACATGATCCTGCAGACCGGCGTCGGCGAGGATGGGCGCGATGTACGTGTACAGGATGGTGTGCGCGAGCACGAACGCTCCGGTCACCACGAGGACCGTACGGATGCCCTGCAGTTTCAGGATGGTGCGCAGTGGAATCCGGTCCTCGGCCTTCTGTCCGGCGAAGTTGGGCAACTTCCACGCGGTCCAGATGATCAGTAGGGCGGTCAGCGCCGAGGCGAGGCCGAAGGTGAGCTGCCACCCGACCGCCTTGCCGAGATACGCGCCGACTGGCACGCCGAGAGACAGGGCTACCGGGGTGCCGGCGAAGGCGAACGCCATCGCCCGGCCCTTGAGTGGGGGGCCGACCAGACGCGCCGCGTACCCACCAAGCAGGCTCCAGACGACCCCGGAGGCGGCGCCAGCGACGAATCGGGCAACCATCGTGACGGAGAAGTTGAGGGAGACGGCGGTGACGAGGTTGGCGATCACGAAGCCCACCAGTGCTGCCAGGAGCAGGTGACGTCGTGGCCACGTCGCGGTGGCCAGCGCGACGGGGATCGCCGTCAGCAGCGTTCCCACTGCGTAGATCGTGACAGTCTGACCGGCTACGGACTCCGAGACTCCGAGCGCCTGACTCATCTGCGGCAGCACACCGGCCGGCAGCGCCTCGGTCAGGGTGGTGATCAATCCGGCGGTGAAGAGCGCGATCAGGGACGGGAACGGCAGACGTTCCGTACGCGGCGTCTGCGGAACGTCCAGATGTGTGGTGGACACGGGTCATTCCTCATCTAGTTGCAGGTCTCAAGCCACCACTGCTGCGGCGGCTCGACCATGCTGTAACCTTCACATCAATGTGATGGCAAGGGTGCTGTGAGGGCGGTCTCGTTGAGGATCAAAGAGTTGTCCGAGCGGGCGGGCGTGTCGCCTCGACTCCTGCGTTACTACGAGGAGCAAGGCCTGCTCAGTCCCAGGCGCGAGGAGAACGGGTATCGCGACTACGACGAGGCCCTGGTGGAGAGGGTCGAGCAGATTCGTAGTCTGCTCAACGCAGGCCTGACGACAGAGATCATCAGGGAAGTGCTGCCCTGCCTGGCCGAAGCGGCGACCCGCGAGTATCCCGCCCCGGACTTCGTCAGCCGGGTTCAGCAGGAGCGCGACCGGATGGCGGAGCGACTCGAGTGCCTGACGAAGAACTTGCAGGCCATCGACGCGTACCTGGACGCCGTCGCCCAGAGGTAGCTCAGCCACGTCGTCGCGGCAGCCGCACTCGTGGCCGCGTCCCCAGCAGGCGGCGAATACCTACAGCACCGATGCGCCAGGAGGTGTCGGACCTCGCCGAGCGTGCGCACCTGCCGAACGCGCCTTCGCCACCGGCGCCGGCCCATAGTTCGACAGGGGCAGGCGTGACCAGTTGTTGATCTCCTTGATCACCGTGTCGGTGATCCGGCGCATGCGACGACAACTCCACCTCGTCGACCCCCGAGGACCGGCGCTGCGGCTTGCGGACCATCTGAGGCTCGAACGTCCCGGCCCGATCTCGCGGCAGGTCGATGGGGAGTCACGACCTGACGTCGTTCCCGTCCAGCAGCGCGAGAGCGCCCGTGGTCGCATTGTCGGCGGAGGACTGCCGTCCGGTGGCTCGCGCGATGACAAACGCGCCCTCGACGACGGCCAGGAGAGTGGCAGCGGTCTTCGCCGGGTCCAGCTTCGGCGATAGTGAGCCGTCGCCCTGAGCTTCTCGAACGACGTTCTCAAGAAGGTCGGCCAACTCGGTGAACGCGGCACCGAGCACCTCCCGTAACCCGGCTTCGGCAAGAATCCCCGCGTCGTACGCGAAGCCACCGATCTGGCATCCGCCGAGCGCGTCGCCGGCCGACGCGAGGAACGCGGCAAGGCGCTCCCGGCCCGTCGGCAACCCTTCCATCGCGGCGCGCACGGAGGCGAGGAGATCCCGCCCGTTCTCCCGAACCACCTCCTGGCCGAGGTCGGGCTTCGTCGGGAAGTGGTGATAGAAGCTGCCCTGCCCGACACCAGAGTCGGCCATCACCTGCTTCGGGCTCGTCGTCGAGTATCCGTGGCGCCAGAAGAGCCTCTTGGCCGAGTCGATGATCAGCCGCCTGTTGTCCATGACACAAGACTAGCAAGCTCCATACCTGGAGGTAGGGTTGTCGGCATACCTAGAGGTATGTATGGTTGGCTCGTCCGACGTTCACCGAAGGGAGCACCACCATGACCACCACACCGTTCGTCCCCGTCGTGCAGTACAAGACCGAGGACCTCGACGGGTTCCAGATGTTCTACCGAGAGGCCGGCCCGGCCGATGGCCCGGTCGTCCTGCTCCTGCACGGCTTCCCGACCTCCTCCCACATGTTCCGCAACCTGATCCCGTTCCTCGCGGATCGGTTCCGCGTCATCGCGCCCGACCTGCCCGGCTACGGACACAGCGCCGCAGCCGATCGCGCCGAGTTCTCCTACACCTTCGACAATGGGGCGACGTACGTGCAGAAGCTGCTGACGAAGCTCGGAGTGACCAAGTACGCCGTCAACGTCTTCGACTACGGCGCGCCAACCGCCTGGCGGCTCGCCCTCGCGAACCCCGACGCGATCACGGCGCTCATCGTGCAGAACGGCAACGCCTACGACGAGGGCCTGGACAACGACTTCTGGGCGCCGATCAAGCGCTACTGGGCCGACAACAGCCAGGAAAACCGTGATGCCCTCCGCGGCCTGCTCACCCTGGACACCACGAAGTTCCAGTACACCGACGGGATGGCCCACCCCTCCCACATCTCACCCGACAACTGGACCACCGACCAGGCCCTGCTCGACCGACCCGGCAACGACGAGATCCAGCTCGACTACTTCCTCGACTACGGCACGAACCCGGCGCTCTACCCGCGGGTGCAGGAGTGGCTGCGCACCACGCAGCCACCGACCCTCATCGTGTGGGGCGCGAATGACGTGATCTTCCCTGCCGAGGGCGCGCACCCCTACAAGCGAGACCTGAAGGACGTCGAATTTCACCTCTTCGACAGCGGGCACTTCCTGCTCGAGGACCGCGCCGACGAGGTCTTCCCGCTCATCCACGACTTCCTGACCCGCAAGCTCGGCTGACCAATCGGGTCGTGCCGGACGCCCTGGCCGGTATAACCGTGCAGACACACGACGCCGAGCGAGTCCGGCCTCTGGATCGATGACATCGCCCTCTCCAGTAAGCGGCTCGGCTGCTGACTGGAGAGGGCGATGCCGGTTCAGATCACGGTTGAGGGTGTGTGCGCCGTCCGCCGCCGCCGTCCGCCGCCGCCGCCGCGGCACTGGTGTGCCAACCGCCGGGCAGCGACAGCGGCGACGGCGTGCCTCGTCGGCGGGCCAGCGGCGGAGAGCCGCGTGGGTCGCGAAGATGAGCACCCAGGTCGTGGCGGCGCCGAACAACGCGACGCCGAGCAGCTTCGCGAACGGGTCGTCGGGCGAGACGAGGGACACCGTCCGTGCCCACTTGCCATGACACCAATGTGAAGGTTGGACGATAGTCGAGCCGCCGCAATCAGCGCTCGTTCTTGCAGAGCTCGTCGGCGAAAAGAAACCAACCGCGTCATCACTCCTATCGGGAGGCCTCATGTCTGTCGCAGAAATGTTTGAACCGCTTACCCTCCTGCATGGCCCGCCGATGCGCAACCGATTCATGATGGCACCGCTCGTCAATCAACAAAGCGGGCATGACGGTTCAGCGTCCACCTTCGACCAAGATTGGATTCGGCAGCTCGCGTGGGGCGGTTACGCCTTGATCCAGACTGGTGCCACTTACGTCGAGGCCGGTGGCATCGCGTACGAGCGGCAGCTAGGTATTCAAAGTGATGCCCACGTGGCCGGACTGACCCAGATGGCCACCTCGATCCGCGAGGGGGGAGCGCTTTCCGCTGTGCAGTTGCACCACGCCGGGCATCGCGCTGATCCTGGCTTGGGCGGAATTCCAGCCCCCGCTTCCAGCTTGACGGTGCCGGGTGTCAGAGCTCTGACCACGGAACAGGTGGAGCGGATCCGGGACAGTTTCATCGCTGCCGCGAGGAGGGCGGAACTGGCCGGATTCAACGGAGTGTCAGTCCACGGCGCATTCGGGTGGATCCTGTCGGAATTCATGTCCCCGCTGTTGAACGATCGCAGAGACAAATATGGCGGTAGCACCGAGAACCGAGCCCGCCTTACCGTCGAGGTGATCGAAGGAATTCGACGGGTTTGCGGCCCCGACTTCCAGATCGGTCTGCGCATGTCCGTCGAGCGCTACGGGCTTCGCCTGGAGGAACTGCGGGAAATTGCAGCGAACATCCTTGACCGAGAACTGATCGACTATCTCGACCTGGCACTGTGGGATTCCGCTCAGATTGTTCAGGAGGGCACGTTTCGGGGCCAGACCATGCTCAGTGTCTTCACCAGCCTTCCCCGCCGAGGTGTGCGTGTGGGCACGGCGGGAAAGATAATGAGCGCTCAACGTGTCGGGCAACTTTTGGATGAGGGATGCGACTTCGTGCTGATCGGCAGGGCTGGCATCCTTCGGCGGGATTTTCCTCTTCAAGTGAAGCAGCACCCGCGGTACGAAAGTCCGAAGACGCCGGTGACGGAGGAGTACCTTCTCGCCAACGGGCTGAGCGAACGTTTCATCAAGCACCTGCGGAGGTGGCCATATTTTGTTCGAAGCTCCTAGGCAACGCGATTCTGATCGATTCTCGCCGAGTTGCTCCCGATGGCTACGGCACCGTCTGCGCGGACCTGATGTTGTCCGGCGCTTGCCACATGTTTCGATGTGGGGTGACCTCTGGAGCTGTGATCGAAGTTACACCGGAACATCGCGTCTAAACACGATGTATAGTTGCGTCGTACACTCGGGTCGTACTTGTCCCTCCTCAGCTTCGGAGCAGCTTCATGAGTGATGCGACTTTCCTGCTCGTACACGGTGGCCACCACGGCGAGTGGGTTTGGGGTCCTTTGCAGAAAGCGATGGCGGACCGCGGTCTTGCGACCCGCACGGTGACCCTGCCGACCGCGGTGACGGACGCGTCGTCCGGTGAGCCGTACCCGAGCATGTACGACGATGCCCAGGTCGTCCGGGAGGCTATCGCCGAGATCACCGGTCCGGTCGTCGTGGTGGCCCACTCCTACGCGGGGGTGCCCGTCACCGAGGCGATCACCGCGGGGTCCGGGGTCGCCCACGCCGTCTATGTTGCCGCCTACATGGTCGACAGCGGGGAGAGCATGTTCGGCGTGCACGGAGTTCCGACGCCGGACTCGCTGGGTGGTCTGCGCCCCGCAGCGAACCCGGACCTGAACCTGCCCCTCGCCTTCTACGACGGCGACCCGACCAACCCCGAGACGGCCGGGGCGATCGCGCGGCTGGTTCCCCAGAGCGCCCGCGCTGACTACGAGTCGGTGACTCGCGTCGGCTGGCGCGAGGTGGCCAACAGCTATGTCATCCCGTCCGATGACATCTCCCTGACCGGAACGATCGCCGAGCAGATGGCCGCCCGTGCCGACCGGGTGTTCCGGGTGCCCGGCAACCACGCGCCATTCTGGTCGAATCCCGCCGAGTTCGCTGACGTCCTGGTGGAAATCGATGGCCTCGTTCACTCGGCGAGCTAAGGCGGACCCCGGGACGCCGGCGGTCGAGAGCCGCATCCTGGCCGCGACGGAACGCCTGATCGAGCGGGGCGAGCGCTACACCGAGATCTCGGTGCAGCAGATCCTGGCCGAGGCGGGCGTCTCCCGGGCGACCTTCTACGCGCACTTCTCGGACAAGACCGACCTGATAGTGCGGTTGACCGCCGATTTGCGGCAGCGGCTGCTCGAGATGGCCCAGGGATGGAACCCCGCAGCAGGCGAGGATGGCGCCGACCGGTACACCCGGTTCTTCGCCGACGTCATCGCCCTGCACCGCCGAAAAGGCTTGGTGCTGGCCGCGCTGCGCGAGGTCGCGAGCTACGACCAGACGGTTCGCGGCTTCTACACCGCCGATCTGGAGGGCTTCGACCAGGCCGTGCTCCGCACACTTGTCGAACAGCAGCAGTCGGGAAAGACCCCGGCCGATCTGGACGCCGCCGCGGCGAGCCGGGTGATCGTGTGGGGCGGGGGACAAGCCATCGCCAGGCACATCGAAGTCGACAACGGCGACGGCGACGCCGCGTTCGCCCGCGAACTCGGGCACATCTGGTGGTACGGCGCCTACCGCCGCCCACCCGCGAATAACCTCATCGAGGAGCCGAAGAAGTGAACGAAGGACTGCCCATTCACCCGCTGGCCGGCCGCACCGCTCTCATCACCGGTGGTGGGCGCGGCGTCGGCGCGAGCATCGCCAAACTGTTCGCCACGGCCGGCGCCCGGCTCGCGCTAACCGGCCGATCGGAGGAGTCACTGCGCACGGTCGCCGACAGCCTCCAGGACGGCGCCGTGATCATCCCCTCCGACCTGTCACGGGACGGCGAAACAGAGCGACTCTTCGACGCCACCCTCGCCCGCCTGGGTCAGTTGGACATCCTGGTGAACAACGTGGGCGCTCTCAACTTCACCCAAAGCCAAAAACTCACCGAGGCCGAGGCGGACGACCTTTGGCGGCTGAACGCCCGCTCCCCGCTGATCCTGGCCGGTCGAGCTGCTGAGCACATGGCATCGCGAGGAGGCGGCAGCATCGTCAACCTCTCATCGGTCATCGGCAGCGAACGGGCCATCGCCAACCAGACCCTGTATGGCGCCACGAAGGCAGCGGTCGACGGAATGACACTCGCGATGGCTGCCGAGTGGGGCCCGAAGGGCGTGCGCGTCAACGCTGTCCGTCCTGCCGTGACCAACACCGACATGTCGGCGCCCATCTTCGCCGACCCCGAATGGAAGAACACGCTAACCGCGCAGTACGCCCTCGGTCGCCTCGGTGAACCCGAGGACATCGCCCAGGCCGTCCTGTTTTTCGCATCGCCGGCCAGCTCGTTCGTCACCGGTCAGCTCCTGAGCGTGGACGGTGGCTGGATCAGCACCCTGGTGCACTGATTTAGCTGGCAATGGTGTTGTCGAAACTAAGCCGCAAGCCGGCCTCAGGCCCGGCGAAACCACGGGACAATGCCGGTTCGCTGACCTCCGGTGGGCATTGACCATCCGATCGCCGAACGAACTCAGGCGACCTGGTCACGTGGGGGACTGGTTCATCCCGATCACGATGCGGTACGAACAGAACACCCCTCCCGTGAAGCCGAAGTGTGTGCGGTCGCCCGGCGGGCGTGGCCTGAGCCAGCCGGGCGACCGCACGCCTGGTCAGCGCAGGTTCTCGAAGAAACCTGCCCTGCCGGCGTGTCTGGAGGTCTCTGAAATGGGATACGTCGCTGTTCACGTCACCTGCGATAACGAGCCGGCGATGGCGGTACAGCTGATCTATGGCGACTCCACGGAAGCGAAGCGTCGTCGTCGGCGAACCGCCACCGCAGCCGGCTGCATCCCACTGTGACGTTCCGGTGCAAGGATGGAAGGATGGCCGGTCCCATGGCTCTTCAACCCGTCGATGAGTCCTGGCAACGCGGTCTCGCCATTGTTGCCCACCCCGACGACCTGGAGTTCGGCACTGCCGCCGCCATTGCCCGCTGGATCAAGCAGGGCAAGCACGTCGCCTACGTTTTGCTCACCAGTGGCGAGGCCGGCATCGACGACCTCGATCCGAGCGACGCCGCCATCGCCCGCGAGCAGGAGCAGCGCGACGCGGCCGCCATCGTCGGCGTCGAACAGATCCACTTTCTGGGCCTGCCCGACGGCGTCCTCGACTACGGCGTCCCTCTTCGCCGCGAGCTGGCCCGCGTGATCCGCGCTGACCGTCCGGACGTCATCATCACCAACAACTTCCGAGACAGCTGGGACGAGGCCGGCCACGCCCTGAACATGGCCGACCACATCGTCACCGGCCGCGCCGTCCTGGACGCGGCGCGCGACGCCGCCAACCGCTGGGTTTTCCGAGACCAGATCGAGCAGGACGGCCTCGACAAGTGGGCCACCCGCGCGGTCTGGGCCGCCGGCTCACCCTGTCCGAGCCACGCCGTGGATACCACCGACACCTTCGATCTGGGCGTACATTCCTTGAAGGCCCACGCCTCCTACCTGAGAAGCCTGGCCTCCGGCCCCTTTGACGCAGAGGGATTCCTCGAGAGTGTCTCGCGCCAGATCGGCGCCCGTCTGGGTGTCCGCTACGCCGCTTCCTTCGAAGTCTTCGACCTCGGTCTGCTGTAAAGCACAGTCTCTTCCGCTTCCTGACTTGCGCGGTGTCACGCTCGGGTGAAGCTCGACAATCGCTGCTGTCCGCCTGGGCGGAGACACCGAGGCGGCGGACCCGGTCACCAGCATGTGAAGCCGCACACCGCCTCTTCGGCTATTACCAAACGTTCGGTAATATTGTCGGTGCATCGACCGGAGGGAGATTGCGATGCCCGAGCGGAAGACCGCTGTGGTCAACCGCGACAAGATCGCGATCACGGCCTCCGGCGGGTGCTCAATCGCGGTCGGCGCGAAGGATTCGGTGGTAGACGCCGGCATCGAGGCCATCAGCAACACAGGGCGCCGGGCACGCCGGGAGTGACGAGCCAGCGAGAGCTCACGGAGCACGACTACCGAGTCCTTACGTTCTCAATCTTCGCGACCCGGGCCGGAACGGCTCCGCCCCGGGCATCTGCCGGGCGGCACAGGGAGAATCACCATGTCGAACTCTTCTGTTTATCATTGGGGGGAATTGGAGGCTCAGGCCAGAGCTGGCCTCACCAAGAGGGCCTCGGCCATCTCCCAGTTGGTGCAACCGCTACTGCCTGACGGCGCCGACAACTTCCTGTCGTACCAGAATCTACTGGCGGTCGGGGCTCAGGGCGACGACGGTAGGCTATGGGCGTCGCTGTTCGTCGGGCCACGCGGGTTCATCAGTGCCCCCGACGATGAATCGGTGCAGGTGCTGGCTCAGCTCGCGGCCGACGATCCGGTCGAGCCGATGACCCGGCGCCAGGGCAAGCTGGGTCTGCTGGCCATCGATCTCGAAACGCGCATCAGACTGCGGATCAACGGCGAAGCGACGCCGCTGCCGGGCGGGCTCCGGCTCGCCATCGAGCAAAGCTTTCCCAACTGCCCGAAGTACATTCAGAAGCGCCACGTGGTCAGTCTGGCCGAAGCGAGGGGTCGAGAGGCAGGGCCGGCCGACGGTAAGCGGGTCGCCGCACTGACCGACGAGATGAGCGAGTTGGTCGCCCACGCCGACACCTTCTTCGTGGCCTCGGCTTCCGAAACCGGTGACCCTGATGTCTCGCATCGCGGCGGCAACCCAGGATTCGTCGACCTGATGTCGCGGACACGGTTGCGCTGGCCCGACTACGTCGGCAACAACATGCTGATGACACTGGGCAACATCACCGAGAACCCGCACGCTGCGCTGCTTTTCGTCGACTGGGCGACCGGGACGACGCTCCAACTGACCGGGCGAGCCAAGGTGAATTGGCCCGAGGGTCTCGGCCCGACCGCGACCGGCCAGCGCTCCGTGGAGTTCGAACTCGATGAAGCCATCTATCGGCCAGAGGTACTCCTGACGAACTGGTCGGCGCCAACCCTATCGCGATTCAACCCGCCCCTGCCGGTCTGATCGCCTCAGGGGGATCATCCGTTGTCGCTCGCCTCAAGTCCTGCCGCGGACCTGAGGCGAGCGCCATGACACTGCCGGCTATCCGGCATTGCCAGGTCCGCCGATCAGCGTTTGCGGAAGTTCGGCCAGCGCCAACCGAAACTCGGCCGGATCGTCCAGCACTCGTGCTACGACCAGTGACCCCTCGATGAGGACCAGTGCGGTTCTCGCCCGGCGCGCGGCATCCTCCTCGGAGGCTCCGGCGCGCCGGGCGATTTCGGCCATCGCCGTCAGCCAGGTCGTTGCCAGATGGGTGGCCCGGGCTCGAATGTCCTCCGGGGCGCCGCGGAGCGTCATCGTGTCCAAAACGCAGGCGAGGCGACCGTCGTCATAGAACGCGCCAACACGTCGAGCCATCTCCGCGACGGCCGTCGACGGGTCGTCCTCCGACATCAGTGGATCGAGAATATCGCTGAATATCTGTTCCACGGACGCCATCACCGCTGCGGCCATGGCGGGTTTTCCGTTGGGGAACCGGTGATAGAGGCTGGCGCGGTGCAACCCTGAAGCCGACGACAGAGCCGTCAGCGAAGCTCCCTCGTAGCCCGAACGGCGGAAGACCTCGGTCAGCTGCTTCAGCAGTGCCTCGTCTTCGATGCTAGGTGCGCGGCCCATATCACCAGGTTACCGAACATACGGTAAAAAACTGAGGCTCGGAAAACGAGCGTTGAGACACGTCCCCACGCCCGCTGGAACTGAACCTTTATGAGGGCGAACCCGTCGGCCGCGACAACCCGGCGAGTCAGCGCAGGATCGCTCAGACTTCCCGGGGTCGATCAGGCTTGTCAACCGGAGAAGGCGGTGGCCAGTGCCGGATCGCGAACGGAGGCCGCGAGCTCTTCATGGGTGCTCCGGCTAAGCTTCGGGATCCTCGACGTCGGGGCGCGCTGGAGCACGCGGTGGGACGGCAAGATCACTGCGCTCGGTGCGGAGACCTCCAGCGAGGGCCGGCCTCAAGGGGCGTCGCGTGCTGTCACTGCGCCGGCGTCGAGTTCTCGGACCCGTCCTCTGCGTCCGTCGGGTGCTCGTCCGCGATCACGCAGACGCCGTCGCTACACACGACCGCCGGTGGAATGTCGAGGGCGACGATGGCGATCGGGTCCTTCTCGTCCTCGTTCACGCCGCCGTCCCCCGCTTCTCGTGGGAGAGCTTGCGGAGCACCTGAGCGAAGGCGGAGGTGTCCTGCGCGCCGGAGACGCCGTACCTCTCTTCGAAGACGTAGAACGGGACGCCCCGGATGCCGAGCCTGTGCGCGTGCGCCTCCTCGGCACGGACGTCGTCAACGAAGCGGTTCTCCCGGAGCGCCGCCAGCGCCTCCTCGCGGTCCAAGCCGACCTCGGCAGCCAGGTCGGCGAGGTCCTCGTTCCGGCCGACATGGCCACCCTCCTCGAAATGGGCGGCGAGGATCCGCTCAACCATCTCCAACTGCATACCCTGCTCCTTGGCGAAGCGGATGAGCTGGTGGCCCTTCAGCATGTTCGTGTGCCGCAAGATGTCGTAGTCGAAACGCAGTCCGACCTGCGCCGCGGCTCCGACGATCCGGGCCAGCAGCGGCTCGACCTGGTCGGCGGTGAACCCACGAATCTCCAGGTAGTCTTGCTCGCTCCCCTCGAACTCCTGGGGCAGGTCCGGCGCTAGCTCGTAGGCGTGGTACTCGACCTCCACTGGGATACCCGTCTCGGCGACGGCCGCCTCGAACTTCTTCTTCCCGATGTAGCACCAGGGGCAGGCGATGTCGGACCAGACATCAACCTTGATAGGACCCGTGGCTGACTGCGTCGTGTCGTTCATGCCACCAGACTCCAACGTTCACATCAGTGTCACTGCAAACGCGCTCGTCGTGCCCCCGGTCACAACGACGTCGTCGGTGCCGATGGCAGCTGCGCAGAGACGGGCGACTGTGACCCGCTTGCCGTACCGCCAGGCCGAAACCTGCCCTCGGCTCCGTGGAATGGCGTCCGAGGGGATGCGAGCTGTTCCGCCACACGAGTTCCGTACAGACCGACACTTCAATGGTCTTCGGACGGCGCTGTAGGGGATTCCGGGACGGGCGGCCGGCGATGCAAGCTCGCCGTTGAGCATCGCGGCGACCTGCCGGCTCCAGGTGCAGAGCTTCGTGCTGTCGGAGTCGACCGCGCAGAACACCTAGTAGTCGGGCTGGACATCAACGACCTCAATCTCGACGACGACGGCCGGCGGGTCCTGATGTGGCTGCGCGACGATAGCCGATACCGGCGCCGGGTACGCGGCGAGGCGGCGACCGCCATTCACACCTACCCCTCAGGTCGTGCGCACACGGACGGCGTCGGCGTGCACGAGCTGGCCGGGCCAACTGTTCGTCACCGGCCACCGTGCCGCCGGCACGCGACTCGGATCCGAGACACCCGCGGCGATGATCCGGCTCGATTGGGCCTTCTCGAGTATTGGGGGCCAGATCACGCCGTCTGGCTGGGATCTGCGGTGGGTCGGCCGACCCACGCTAGATGCTGTCGGGCCACCCGGTCGTTCTCGCGGTGACGTCCTCTGAGGATGCCGACCCGCGTCCTGCCCTCCACAACCTGCAACCCCGCCGTTGCGTCCACCAGCGATCGGTCGACCAGTATCGGCCACCGTTTCCACGTGCCGTGCGTCGCCCAGCGCAGGGATACACCCGCGTGGACGCCGTGCTGGCGAACGCTGATCCAGTGGTTAGGGTCCGCGGCGTACTCATCGATGCAGGAGCCGTCCGAACGTCCTGTCGGCATCGCAAGGAACTCCTGCGTCGCAATGGCCTCGACGGTCCAGGCCACTACGCTGAGATCTAGGCAACGACTATGGATGGGGAACGGAGCGGCTGCCAGCGGCATCACCGAGCTGCATGTCCGCGGATGGAGAAAGCCACCGCGAGCATTCGCCGGTCGTCCTGTTGAGGCCGGTTGCGGGCAAGGCTTAACTTCGGAACCTACCCTTGAGGTACCAGCGAAGAAGATCCAAATCAGACGCTTTTGGCCGAAGTCAACGGGTTCCTGCTGAACGACCTCGGTGAGCTCCTCGATGAAGTCGTCGCACCAGCCGCGAGGCAAATACAACTCCCGTCATTAGCGGTTTCTGCCCGGCCTTGACCACCGTGCCGTCGTTCCGGTTGATGTCCACGGTGTCGCTGGCTTTGCGTGAGCTTGAGAGTTGTGCCGAGCGTAATCGGCGGTTCGGAGATCGGCAGTGTCGGGGCTTGCGCCTCACCGTTGGTACGGGTCGATGATTTCCTTTGGGCGCAGCGCGGGGGCGGCGAGCTCGCGGAGTGTCGGCGAGGTGAGGTAGAACCTGCCTCGGGTCTCGCCGTGCTGTTCGAGCATGCCTGCCCGGACGAGGGCGCGTAGGTCGCGGGTTGCTTGGTCGTCGGTGAGGTTCTCGTCGCGTTGATAGAGGGTGCGGCGTACTCGACCGCCGGTGGCGGCGAGGTGTAGGGCGCTGACGACCCGTTCGGGCAGGCCGTTGCGCCGGACCCAGGTGTCGAGCAGGTCCCAGAGATGCGCGGCTTGGTCGAGGCGTTGCCGGACCAGTTGGGCTTGTTGGTGGTGGGCGCTCAGGCAGAATCGGATCCACCTGCTGGTGTCGTTGTCGGGCTGCCAGGTTGGGCCGCCGACCTCACCGAGCGCGTCGTAGTAGGCGTAGGTGTTCCGGCCGACGCCGAGCCACTCCTCGATCGAGGAGAACTCCGGGGCGAGGACACCGTCGCGGGCGAGTACGAGGGTGTGCAGGCAGCGCGACATTCGGCCGTTGCCGTCGCGCCAGGGGTGGATCTTGACCAGGTTCAGGTGGGCCATGGAGGCCCGGACGAGTAGCGGGGTCTCCGGTTCGCCGTCGGCCAACCAGTCGATCAGCTCGGAGAGCAGAGACGGAACGTCGTCGGCGTCTGGCCCGGTGTAGACGCGTCGGCCGGTGTGCGCCTCGTCGATGTGGATGTCTCCTGGACGGTAGCGGCCCGGCCATTTGCTGAGGTCGTGGCGGAGCATCATGAAGTGCAGTGCGTTGAGCAGCATGTGCTGCCAGGTGAACTCGCGTGAGCGGGCGAGTTGTTGCACGTAGGTCAGGGCGTCGCGGTAGCCGGTGATGACGTCCCAGGTCTGCGGGTTCGTCTCTACCGGTTCGTCGCCGGCGACGGCGGCGGCGGCGTCGTCCAGGGACACCTGGTAGCCCTCGATCGAATTCGAGCCCTGGATGGCGTGAGCGATCAGGGTTCGTCGGAGTTGCCCTGTCCAGCGGTGCGGCTCGGCGATCTGATACCGCAGGTTGTCCCGCATGGTGTCCAGTTCGCCGAGCACGCGCTTGTCGTCGTCGGCGAGTGCAGGGGCCCGATACAGCATGCGCCAATCCTACAATGTTTGCCGCCAAATCCTGGAATGTTATCGGCATTAGCGTGCATGTGTCCGCCAGGCAGACGGGTGTTCGGGCGCCCTTAGGTGACGACAAGCCCCAGTCCGCCAGCCCACGTCAGGTGTCTTCCTGGAACAGGTGGTGCAGGTAGCGCTGCGGGTTGGCCAGAAATGAGCGGGTCAGCAGTACCGGCTGAGCCTCGTCGTAGTCGACGTTACGAATAGTGCCGTCGGGTTCGATTTGCAGGATCCGGGCGTGTGGGGCGGCCAGCAGGATGGGGGAGTGGGTGGTGATGATGAACTGTGCGCCGGCCTGGGTGAGGTCGTGGATGCGGGTGAGCAGAGCCAGGCAGCCGTGTACGGACAGGGCTGCTTCCGGTTCGTCGAGCAGGTACAGGCCGTGGGGCTTGAACCGGTAGACGGTCAGGTCGAGGAACGACTCGCCGTGGGATCGTTCGTGCAGGCTGGTGCCGCCGTAGCCGTCGGCGACACCGAGGCGGTCGATCTCGGTGGCCACGTTGTAGAACGACTCGGCCCGCAGGAAGAAGCCGGTGCGTGGCTTCCTGGTGCCGCGTACCAGTCGTAGGTGTTCACCCAGAGACGACTCGGTGGCCCGCGTGCTGAACCGGAAGTTGGCGGATCCGCCCTCGGGGTTGAACCCTGCCGCTACCGCGATCGCCTCGATCAGGGTCGACTTGCCGGTGCCGTTGTCACCGGCCAGGAATGTCACCGCCGGGTCCAGCGTCAACCGGCCGGCCGCCCGTAGGCCGGCGACGACCGGCAGAGCGAACGGATAGCCGGACCGGTCCGCGTCGTCGTCGGTGAGCTCCACCCAGCGCAGGAACCCACCGCTGTCTCGACGCGAGTCCGACGCTTCGTCCCCGGTTGCCATCCGGTAACCCCTTCGCGCCGCTGCCCTGCCTACCATCCCCACCGTGTTTGCCCAGGACGGAACATGTCCGACGGTACGCCTGCTTGCGCGGCTGCTGTTGTCACCGCCCAGTGGGACTGGGTCTCGCAATCGCCGGGGTGGGTGCCGGTGGCTCGTCCGGCTGATCGTGCTCCGCGCCGACGCGCAACCGCCTGACGGAGTCAGCGCAGACCGTGCTGCGCGGCGACGCTCTCGGCTACCTTTCGGTGGGTGCCGGCCAGTCCCTGGGTGTCGAGCACGCCCGCGAAGGGCTTGCTGCTGTCTGGTTTGACGAGCGCGCCACGGCGGACCCAGACGTCGGTGTGGCGGATTAGATAGTTGGTGGTCAGGATTGTGGCCCTGTGCGCGAGAAGGAATTCGAGGATGCGGTGCAGCTTCTCGTTGTTGCGCGAGTACCGGCTCAGCGCCGACGTGCACAGTACGAAGTTGCCTTCGGTGGCCATCGCGAGCAGGTCCACCAAGCCCTGGTCGAAGCGCGGGTCGATCGCGCTGAACACGGTCACCGTGTCGTCATCGGACGGTGGTGCCGTGACTACCTCGTTGCTGGACGGCAGGCTGGGCGTGGGCGCCGACGGTAGGCGCAGTGGACCACGGCCGCCGTCGGTGAAGGTGTCGGTCAGCGCGTCCAGGCACGCCCACGCACGTGGATAGCGCTCGGCCAGCCCGGCGAATCCTGAGCCGCGATGGGCTGGCGGCGGCGTGCGGCCAGCAGATGCGACAGCGGGCCGGCCGCGTACTCCGTCGCCGGGATGATCCCGTCGTCAAGCGGACCGTCGTGGTGTGCCTGCTCGATCAGGCTGTTTCGCACCACGAGGGTGACCTTGGCCTTCAGGTCCAGCGGTGACGCCAGCGGCTTGTGGTCGAACACCTCCTCGACGAACGGCGCGATCAGCACGTCCTGCTCACGCTGCGGCAGGACCGCCAGTGCCTCGGCTGTCAGCGCTCACGTAATTCCTCCAGGAGGCCGTAGCGCGCTCATGTAATTCCCCTGGTGTGCGCTCGTCATGGACTACAGGTCCGCTCGTGGTGTTCGTCGAGGGGACGGCGAGCGTTCGGGCGTAGGTCTCAAGATCCTTTCCTTCTCGCGTAGATCATCTTTTCGCCGGCATGCCCTTTGGGGAGCGGATGGCGAGGAGGACGTTCCACGTGATCGATATAACCGAGATCCTGGTGCACTGGTACGCGGGCCGGTCTCAGCACGACGTCGCGGGCTCGCTGGGCGTGGATCGAAAGACGATCCGGCGTTACGTCGAGGCGGCGATCGCGGCGGGGTTCGTGCCGGGCGGGGCGCAGCCGATGAGTCAGGAAGACTGGGCGCCGCTGGTCAAGCAGTGGTTTCCGCACCTGACCGATACCCGGTTGCGGCAGGTGACCTGGCCGGAGTTCACTAAGCACCACGATTACATCGTGGAGATGCTGCGGGCCGGGGTGACCAAGGCGACGATCCATCAGCGGCTGCGTGACGAACACGGGGTGGCCGGGTCGTTGGCGTCGTTCAAGCGGTATGTCACGGCGAACCTGGCCGAGGACGCGGCACGGGACAAGGTGACGGTGCTGCGGGCTGATCCCGAGCCGGGGCTGGAAGGGCAGATCGATTACGGGCTGCTGGGCTCGTGGATGGACCCGCGCACGGGACGTTCGCAGCGGATCTGGGCGTTCGTGATGCTGCTGTCGCACTCGCGGCACATGTTCGTGCGGCCGGTGATCAGCATGGATCAGGCGTCCTGGACGGCCAGCCATGTCGAGGCGTTCGCGTTCTTCGGCGGTAGTCCGGCCCGGCTGATCCCGGACAACTTGAAGACCGGCGTGGACAAACCCGATCTCTACGACCCGAAACTGAATCGGGCCTATGCCGAACTCGCCGCGCACTACGGCGTCCTGGTCGACCCGGCGCAGGCCCGCAAACCCAAGGACAAGCCACGGGTCGAACGGCAGATGCCCTACATCCGCGACTCGTGGTGGAAGGGCCGCGAGTTCACCTCGCTGGTCGAGATGCAGGCTTCGGCGCTGCACTGGTGCCGGGAGGTCGCGGGGCAACGCAAGCACCGCGGACTGGAGGGCCGGACCCCGGCGGAAGTGTTCGACCAGGCTGAGGCGGGCACGTTGACTCCGCTGCCGGCCGCGGCGTTCACCCTGGCGGAGTGGTCGCGGGCGAAGGTCGGCTCGGACGTCCACGTCAAGTGCGGCAAGGCGCTCTACTCGGTGCCCTGGCGGTTGATCGGGCAGCTGGTCGACATCCGCGCCACCGCGACGATGGTGCAGATCTTCCACCACGGCGAGCTGGTCAAGACCCACGTCCGCAAGGACAGGGGCCGGGCCACCGACATCGCAGATTACCCGCCGGAGAAGATCGCGTTCCACATGCGCACCCCGCAGTGGTGCCACGAGCGGGCTGAGCAGACCGGGCCCGCGACTGCCGCGGTGATCGCCGAACTGCTCGACGGCCCAGCTTTGCATCGGCTGCGCTCGGCACAGGCGATCCTGAACCTGGCCGGCAAATACTCCGACGCCCGGCTGGAGGCGGCCTGCCGCAAGGCAACCACAGCCGGCGATCCGTCCTATCGCACCATCCGCCACATTCTGGCCGCCGGGCTCGAGGACATCGAGGCCGACCGGCCCACCGGCGACGCCGGGGCGCCCGCGTTCCTGCACGGCCCCGCCGGTCTGTTCGCCGACATCATCCCGTTCCCCGCCCCGGCCGCGGCCGTCGCGACAAGCACGAACACGACGAGCGAGGCGACGCCCGATCGCCGTGACAGCACCGGGGACGACGAACCACACGACGCCGTGTCATGACCCGCGCCCCGCTCAATCCCGCCGATTCGAAGGCCGAGACGACACGATGACGATCCTTCGCCCCGCTCTGGCTGACAGCCTCCGGACGCTGAAACTGTCCGGGATGCTGGAAACCCTCGACGCCCGCCTCGCCCAGGCGCAAGGCGGTGATCTCGGCTATCTGGAGTTCCTGCAGATCCTCTGCGACGACGAGATCACCCGCCGCGAACAAGTAGCCATGAGCCGCCGGCTGCGCCGCGCCCGCTTCGACACCGAAACCACCATCGAGGGCTTCGACTTCGGCGCCAACTCGAAACTCCCCGCCGCGCAGATCCGCGACCTCGCCGCGCTGCGCTGGCTGCAAGCCGGAGAATCGATCATCCTCTACGGCGCCGTCGGCGTCGGGAAAACCCACGTCGCCCAAGCCATGGGACACCTCGCCATCCGCGCCGGCGCCGAGGTCCGCTTCCACAAAACCAGCCGCATCCTGGCCGACCTCGCCAGCGGCCACGCCGACCGCACCTTCGACAAACGCCTCGCCGCCCACGTCAAAGCCGACCTGCTCATCCTCGACGACTTCGCCATGCGCGAGTTCACCCCCGGCCAGGCCGACGACCTCTACGAGCTGATCTCCCAACGCATAGCCGAAGGCCGCTCCAACGCGATCACCGCCAACCGCGCTCCTCAGGACTGGTATCCGCTGTTCCCCAACCCCGTGGTCGCCGAGTCACTGCTCGATCGGCTCATCAACAACAGCCACCAGGTCTTCATGAACGGCCCCTCCTACCGGCCGAACAAACGACCCAAAGCCTCACCACAGACAAATGACCGCCCACAACCTCACTGCCGCCGAGCGCCCCGCGCGGACCACACCATGACCGAACCGGCACCCCGCAACTTCCCCTCCCGGGCCGAACGCGAGGCACTCAACACCGGCCTGTTCACCGACAACACCGAAACCGGCTTCTTCGATGACCACGGCCGCTCCGCCCCCTGGCCGGACGACATCGAGAACTGGACACTCGACGCCTGCCAGCACAGCCCCGACCCCTAACAGCCGCCCTTCTAACGCAGCACTCAGACCAGACGGCGAAACGCCGAACCCTGATTCACGGAACGTCGCCTGGACGCGGCACGCGCCCTCTCAGAGGGCGCTCCGGGAGGTTATGTCCGTTCCGGGTTGAGGGTGAATAGGCCGGGTTGGCTCTCGGTCAGGATCTGCCGGTTGACCAGGCGTTTCAGCTTGGCTCGGACACCTTCGGTGTCTTTGGGTTCGGTGTCATGCGGCAGATACGCCCACTGACACCCGGTCCGGTTCTGATAGAAGATCGAGTTCAAGATCTCCCGCAACGAGTAACGGCCCTGATGCCCCGATACCGCAGCGTCGGCTGGCCGAAGCCATGGAGCAAATCCACTCTCTGGAGCACGACAACGACATGCTCGCCCGCATCGTGAACTTGCTCGCCACCGAGAACACCCAGTTCCCGGAGCCGCTCCACACCGCCCAATCAGCCGTCGTCCACCCTCTCCGCCAGGTGCCGATGTAGCCCCAGCGACTCCATCGGCAAGCTCGGGCGTCGTGATACATGTGGCGGCCACCGTTTCTGCCGGGCTGGAACCGTTGTGACCGGACTCCAGCAGCTCACTTCGACACCGCCACCAGCCCGTTGTCTGCACACGTGTCGCCGAAGGAGCGACACCGCAGCGGCGTGTCAGCCGATGTGTACGGGCGCCGGGTCCTCGGTGCGCTGCTGGGGGCTTGCGTTGAGCGTGGTGACGGTGATGACCAGCGCGGCCAGCAGGAAGCCGACGGCGGAGGCGAACGCGACGGTGTAGCCGTGGGACAGCGCGTCGGCCGCCCGCTGGATCAGGGGCTGGTCGCCGCTGGCCAGGCCGCGGAAGAACGCGACGTCGGCGTGCGGCAGTTTGTCATCGGCGGCGCTGGTGGAGACGGTGGCCAGGACGGCCAGGCCGACGGCGCCGCCGATCTGCTGGGCGGTGTTGAGGATGGCCGAGGCGATGCCGGTGTCGTTGCGGTCGACGCCGGAGATCGCGCCGAGCGTCATCGGCAGGAAGCTGGCGCCCAGGCCGAGGGCGGTGATGAACATGGCCGGCATCAGGTGGGTGAAGTACGACGAGGACGGTTCGAGCAGGCTGAACCAGAGTATCCCGCCGGCCGCGACGACCAGGCCGGGGCCGGCGAGCGTGCGTGGCGAGAACCCGCCGGCCAGGCGTGAGCCGATCCCGGCGGCCATCCCCATGCCGAGGCTGAACGGCAGATAGGCGAACCCGGCACGAACCGGGCTGTAGCCCTTGACCTGCTGCATGAAAAGCGACAGGAAGTAGAAGGTGGCGAACATGGCCGCGCCGATGAACAGCATGGTGACGTAGGACCCGGCCCGGTTGCGGTTACGCAGTAGCCGCAACGGCAGCAGCGGGTGCCGGTTCCTGCGCTGCGAGCGCAGGAAGGTGATCAGCAGGATTGCCGCGACGGTGAACATGCCGAGGGTGACGGGGTCGGTCCAGCCGCGGTCGCCGCCCTGGGTGATGGCGTAGACCAGGGCGGTCAGGCCGCCGGTGGCGGTGGCCGCGTCGCGCACGTCCAGTTCGCCGTGCAGCTTCTCGCCGCTGGCCAGCACCCGGGCGCCGAGCAGTACGAGCGCGCCGATCGGGACGTTAACGAACATCACCCAGCGCCAGCTCAGGTAGTCGGTGAGCACGCCGCCGAGCAGCAGGCCAACGGTGGCGCCGAGCCCGGACATCGCGGCGTAGACGCCCATCGCCCGGTTACGGGCGGCACCCTCGGCGAACGTGGTCGCGATCAGCGACAACGCGGTCGGCGCGATGACGGCCGCGCCGAGGCCCTGCAGGATCCGGGCGGCGATCAGCAACTCCACGCTCGGGGCCAGGCCGCCCAGCAGGGACGCGCCGGCGAACACGGTCAGGCCGATCCGGAACACCCGCCGTTTGCCGTAGAGGTCGCCGGTGCGCCCGCCGAGCAGCAGCAGCCCGCCGAAGGCCAGGACGTAGGAGTTGACGATCCAGGACAGGCCGGAGGCGGACACCTCGAGGTCCTTCTGGATGCTCGGCAGCGCGATGTTCGTGATCGTGCTGTCCAGCACGACCATCAGCTGCGCGGCCGCGATGACGATCAGCGCGAGGGCCGGATGGGTGGAGGTGCGCGGCGGAGCCGATTGTGCGGGGATGGACATCAGAAACTCCAGAACTAGACGGGTGTTGAGTTTTCGTGAGGCCGCGACAATATCTCAACGGTTGTCTAGTTTTTCAAGTAGGGGTGTGCCGGCTTGTACGATCGGACGCCGACGTACGGAAGGGTGCTGCACGATGACCGAGGCCGCCGCAGAGGCGCCGCAGGGTGAACGCAAGGGGGAGCGCACCCGGCGGCGCATCCTGGAGGCCGCTCGCGCCCTGTTCGCCGAGCTCGGCTACGAGCGCACCACGATCCGTGGGATCGCCGCGGCGGCCGAGGTCGACAAGTCGTCGATCCTGCAGTATTTCGGCAGCAAGCAGCAGCTGTTCCGGGCCGCGGTGCACTGGCACATCCCGATCGCGGAGCTGACCGCCGACGATCCGGCGCAGAGCGTGCACAACTTCATGCACGGCATGCTGAGCAGCTGGGCCGCCGACCCGAACAGTCCGATGGCGGTGCTCGTGCGCGCGAGCATGACCAGCGAAGAAGCCGCCGAACTGCTGCGGCGTCACATCACCACCGAGGTCGTCGACGCGATCGCCGCGACCGTCGACGATCCGGAGGCCCACCTGCGCGCTTCCCTGGCCGGCGCCATGATGATGGGCATCGCCGCGCAGCGCTACCTGCTGCGGATGCCCTACATCGCCGACGCCGACCTCGACGACGTCCTGCGCCTGGCCGGCCCGGCCATTCGCAACGTCATCGCCCCGCCGGCCTGACGCCTACGCGTCGGCGCCGAAGATCGCCGGCACCTGCTCGGCTGCAATGATGCTGAAAGCCGTCTGCTCGAACTGCTCTCGCTCGCCCTGTCGGCAGGTGCGCGACGGCACACCGCATCATGAAGTACTCCCCTCGGCTCGCAGCGTGGCGTGCCGGGGGTCAGCGGCTGGCCTTATCGAGGCGTACAGGTCCCTGACCACGTTCCGCGAGGCCGTCGTCCGGGTTCAACAGACCACGCGCCTTCATCCAGAGGCAGCCGCAGCCGATACAGCCGACGAGCTGATGCTCAAGGTTCTCGATGAAGCGCCGGCGGCCCTCCGACTCCCGTTTCCAATCGCGAGACATGCCCTCAGTCCCGCTGGGTCGGCGCCGGCCGATCGGCAGCGTCGCGACGATCTCCGCGACATCGGCAAGGTGAATGCCGAGTCGCCGAGCAACGAGGATCAGCGAGACGCGGCGCAGCATGTTCCTGCGGTGAGACGCTGGTTGCCCTCACTGCGCTCTGCGACGATTAGCCCTTTGCTCTCGTAGAAACGCAGAACGGGGGCCGCCATCCGGTACGGGCGGTGACCTCCCGAAGCGTCAGCAGATCCCCCGGGCTCGCCTGCTCGGAATGCTCCGCCGTCGTACGCATCAAATCCTCGCCGTGCCTTCTCGCCGTACGTAGAAACTGAACCAACGATGAGATCAATAGGTCAGCGTCGGGGCAGCCTTGCTCCACCGGCTGGTGTCGAGTTGGTCGAGCAGGAAGTTCGCCAGATCGGCGCGGCTGAGCCGCGACCCACCGGGCGGGTTCTTCCCGTCCTCGATTCGGAACGTCCCGGTGGCCGGCTTGTCGGTGAGGTAACCGGCGCGGACCAGAGTCCAGTCGAGCCGGCTAGACCGCACGATGTCCTCCATCACGCCCATGTCCTCGTACAACTCACGCAGGAACAGCGGAATCATCAGCCGGAACCACCAGGGCAACCCGGGGTCCTTGGGCTCCACCCCGCCGGAGGAGACGACGATCAACCGCTGCACCTGAGCGTCCTGCAGCGCAGTGACTACCGCCTGGCCACCCTTGGAGTAGATGCCGTTCGGATTCCGGGCCGTGCTGCCGATCGCGGAGATCGCCGCGTCGTGCCCGACAGCGATCTCCCGCAACGGGCGGCCACCGGCCAGCACGTCGGCGGGTTGCAACGCGAGATCGGGATGTGACGGCAGCCCGTCGAGGTGGCGGGCCACCGCGGTCACCTGGTACCCGCGGTCGAGCGCGCCGGAGACCACGAGGCGTCCGGTGCCGCCGCTGGCCCCGAAAACGATCAGCTTCATACGAATTCCTCAACCTGGTGGGTTCGTCGCAGGCAGGTCCCGGCAAGGGCGGAAGCCTCACCGGCAACCCAATAACTAGACAAGCGTTGAGATATTAGTCAGGCAGTTCCGGAGAAGCAACCCCGGCGCTCACCGCAGGCAGCGACATCACCCAGAGTGAGCTGATCTGCACCCGAGCGCTGCTGCGCTGGGGGCGGTTGTGAGCTTTCTGTAGCACGTGGGAAACCAGGCACTTCGGGATCCCCTGGCGGATGACGGTTCGGATCACTGACTACCGGCGGCCGTACGGCTTCACGGACAAGCAGATCAGCGGCCCGTTCGGCCGATGGCACCACGAGCACAGCTTCACACGGAACCCGGCTGACTCCTCGGCAACCGTTATGCGGATGTCATCGACTTCACTGCACCGATGGGACTTATTGGCCGCCTCGTGGCCAGCCTCATCCTGCGGCCGTACCTGCAACGCCTCGTCGCACGCCGCAACGCCTACCTAGCTGCCACTCTGGAAAGGCTTCCTCGCCCAGCCGATGAGGAGACGGGGGCGGAGATGCTCGGTGACGACGGGGCACAGGTGGGGCACAAGACGGTGTGAATCGTCGTCAACCAGCTATCAGCAGTGGCAGCCCCAGACGCCCTGTGAGCAGGCGGCGAACACCATTCCCGCTGGTAGCGGCATAGCGTCTCTTAGTTCCGCTTCAGCGTCTGAGCATCGTCATGAATTAAGGGGGCGCGCGATCAGAGGTACTGCTTGAGCCAGTCGGGAATGCTCGGATCGTCAACCCTCCACGACTCCACGACCGTCTCGTCCTCCTGCCAGGTGTTTTCATCGCCATCGAAGAACTTCTGCCTGTGGCACTTGTACTTGACGACGGTGTCACCTTCGAGCCGGTACTCGTTCCAGTAGTAGTTCTGCTTCCCGTGGCCGTTCCACTCTTGGGTTGTGTAGATCGTCGTCATGGAGGCCGAGCGTAGCTACAGAGGTTGAAAGGCCAGGGTTCGGGTTATCTCGGTGGTTCGGGGTCGAGGGTCATGCCGGTGCTGGCGAGGAAGCCGGCGAGGAGATCTG